>JBGQHM010000001.1:0-61470 GCA_041497995.1 Binatia bacterium
CAGCCTGGCAGCGTGTCCGCCAGGATGGGGTATCGAACCGGCCGAGTCGGTGGAGGTCGCCAA
Organism: Binatia bacterium; assembly: GCA_041497995.1. Lineage (GTDB taxonomy): Bacteria > Desulfobacterota > Binatia > HRBIN30 > HRBIN30 > DATKMS01. Next base: position 64 of record JBGQHM010000001.1, read on the forward strand.
GCTAGCAGTCGACACCGGGGTGTGGCCGCTCAAAGAAGAGCGCGACGGCGTGGTGGTCCACACCGTCGTACCGCACCGCTTCAAGCCGGTGGAAGAGTACCTGCAGCATCAAGCGCGCTATCGCCACCTGTTCGAGCCGCAGCGGCAGGAGGAGATTCTGCGGCGGCTGCAGACCGACGTGGATCAATACTGGACGCATGTCACGCAGCGGGAGCCTGCTCGTGTCGCTGTCGCCACCCCAACTTGACAATGCACGACGCCGCCCACTATGCCTCGCTTCATGAGCGAGACAGGGTACGTAATGCAGAAGGTCGAGTGGTTCCAATTCCGCGCCCCGGACGGCAAGGCATTCTTTGTGATGGTAGCGAGCTTGCCGAACGGTTTCTTCACAGCCGTGCCGTGTGAGATGCCGGTCGTGCATGCCGACCACAGCCTGATCGCGCTGGCGGCGACCGTCGATGACGCGCTGGCACAGTTACAGAAAACGTTGGCGGGCAAGACTCACGAGGACATCTTTCCGGCGCAGTGAGCGCGCCTTACGTGCTCGCAGCCTTGAGCAGCACGAGCAGCATCACCACCGGCGTCTTGGCCCGCACGCTGTGACGCAGGTGCGCGGGCATGTGCACCCACGCACCCGCCCGCACCTCGATCGTGTCGTCGCCGAGGCCAAGCTGCGCCTCGCCTTGCACGATCTGGAGGATTGCCGGCATCGCCGCCGTGTGCTCGGACAGCTCCTGGCCCGTGCCGAAACCGAACAGCACGACCTTGGCGTGATCACCGTTGTAGATAGTTCGGCTGAGGATGCCGTCAGCCGGGATGTCCTGCGCCGCGAGATCAGCGACGTACGTATAGCTCGACATGTGGTGCTTCTCCTTCTGGTTGGTTGGCGGACACCTTTTGGCAGGTCCACGTCGGTAACCCATCTTCGGATTCTTGGACCCCTGCGGCTCAACTCTGCTAGAGCGACGCGCGAGGGATTCACCCTCGGCTACGCACCGCGGAATGAGACGTCGATCGAAGCGAAGCGAGCGAATGGAAGATGGCCCTCGCGCCACGTGCTGTAACCCGGCCGTTCCGAGTAGGAGGATGTCCCCCGCAGGAAAGAAAACATCCTGCCGTTGGCAGTCGACGAGGTAGGATTTGCGCCGAGGGTTTTCCATTTGCCAGCGCCAATAGTCGACGGCGGTGCGAATCGCTTCCGTTCGTGGAGCACCAGCAGGAAGCACTACACCATAGTGAAACGTGAGAATCGCTCGACACACCTCATTCAGATCAGCGCGGCTCGAAATCGGCCGCGTCGTGATACTGCTGGGCAACTCCGTCGGCTCCGAGTCATCAGAACGCTGCGGCGGAGCTCCGTCGCCGCCAAACGCCCCGTAGAGGACGTGGAATACGTCTCGATGCACCCGTTCGTCGCGTAGAATTCGAAGGAGCTTGAGGTGCAAGGCCAGACTGCGAGGCGATCCGGGTTCATTGCGGCGCAGTGCCGCCAGTAGCGCAACGACTTGTTGGTAGCTTTCAACAGCGGTGACCTCGAGGGTACGACTGAATTTCAGGAACCCGCCGACATCGAGTCCGGTGACCGCTCGCCCGGCCGCACGCTCGCGGTCGGATCTGGCTCCCAGCTCGAGGAGGATCAGCGCGATCGCCTGCGTGAAGGCGTTGGTACCGGCGAGCTGGCCCAGAACGAAACCCTCAAGGCGTCCCCAGCCTTCCTCGAGCATGACCTGCGACCATGGGCTCACGGCCGCAAGGAGCGCGCGAATGGCGGTGACATGCGTCTCTTCGTTGGTGCAGATTCCGTTCACCTTGGCGAGCACGCTGCGTACGAGCTGCTTGGGAAGAGATTGTAGCCGGCTCTCGACGGAGTGCCTTTCGTACAGGCTGGCGACCAGGCCCTCGCGCTCCAGTGCGATATGCAGCCAGGCCGCCAACTCGCCGCGCGGATCGCCGCGGAACTCAGCGGCAAGCTCTGCCGCTACTGCACGGCTCAGGTCGATGAGCTCTTGCATGGCGGTAGCTCAGTCACCTGCTTGACCTCGACGATGCCCCAGAGCATCGAACGGTCGCGTGCCGCGACGTTGGTTGCTGTGGGCGCGGCCGGCTCGGCGAAGCTGCGCAGGACGACGACTGCCTCGGGAGCGGCGGCATGCCGGACCGCGGCAAAGAGGCGCGCACGGTAGTCGCCGGGTGCGCCATCGAGAATGTTGGTCAATGTGAAGCCCGCGAAACTGGCAGCGGCGCAGCTTTCGAGATACGCGGCGGCATCGGCACACTCGAAGCGAATCGCCGCGGCCGCCGGCGGTGGAGGCCGATCGACGAGCTCACCTCCAAGCAGCGCTCGGGCGTAGACGTTCGTCCGGTTGGGATGGGTGGCGACACAACGCTCGAGCCGGGTGCGCATGACACGGCCGAAGCGGTCCGGCAGGAACGCGAGGAACGGTGCGGCGTACACCGTCCGGAGCCACGTGAGCGACAGCAGCGTGTCGGTCGCGAAACGGAAGCCGCGCGTGTCGAGGTGCCGCCGCCAGAACGCGATCTGCTCGGCTGGCTCTTCGAGCGCGAGAAACGCCGCTAGCGTGACGCGGCGCCACCCGCATCGCGCGAGCAGGGTGCGGCCCACGCCGACGACGCGCTCCGCCGTGCCGAAGCGCATCGGTGCCCCCGCCACTCGCGCCTTGGCGTACTCGAGCTGCACCGGATTGATATCGACTGCGGTCACCGCGTACTGCTCGGCGAGCCGCATTGCCGTGCAGCCGGCCGAGGCGATGCAGAAGACGTGACTGCCGGGTGCGTGCGCAAACGCCGCGAGCTCGATCGCGGCGTCCTCGTACATCCGCCCGAATAGGATCTTCCTTGGTCCGCCACGCGTGTCGAAGCGGCCGCTCTCCCAGGGCGTCGCTGGCGTCACCGGTACGCTCAACTCGCCGACCGACCGGCGGCCACCCAGACAAGGAGGAGAAACGCGAAGTTCTTCACGAGCATTCCCGGTGGGTCGGGAATCAAATGCCGCGACCACATGATGCCGGCGGTATTGAGCGACACCAGGAGCGTTGTCTGCACCACGGCGGCCCACAGTGGCTGCCAACCCGTGAGCACCCACACCGCCAGCATGGTTTCCAACACGCCGAGCGCGCGCAGAAACAGCGCCGCGACGTTCGGGCTGAACAGTGGCGCGGCCTCGACCACCTCGAGCTCGTGGCGGCTGCCTCCGAGCACCTTGCACCACAGGCCCTCGTACAACCACACAAGCGCGACAGCGACGTCGATCAGTATCAGCGGCGGCACGGGGCGATCATAGCGAATACTGGGCGCGGATCGAACCGCCTAGGCCGCGGACGTCTACACCGGGTGTCGGGCGCGGCTCAGGTGTTCGCGATGTACTCGACCACCGCGCGCCACACGGCCTCAAACTTCTCCTGGGTGAACTGGCTGCCCGTTGCCAGCCAGTCGAAGTGCGGTGGGGTGCTCGACGGGTCGGCGAAGTGGCCGATCACGTCGAGGTGATCGGCCTGCGCCGCGTGGATGACGTCGCCCCACACCTGTGAGCGGGTCGGGACCAGGCCGTCGTTGGCCTGCACCGTCGGGAGGGCACCGTACGCGTGTCGCAGAGCGCGTGCCTGATCGGTAGAGAGCTGTGCCCGTCGGGCGCGTGGCGCCTGCACCGCGAGCCGGTAGAGGGTGCGATAGATGGCGTGCGTCGCCTGTGCCGACGGATCGAGCCCGGCGGCCAGCGTCGAGCGCATGCTGGGCGGTTGGGCGCGCGTGATGACCGAGCCGTAGCGGACACCGGAGCGATTGTGCGTCAGTGCGTTGAACAGATCCATCGTCTCGGGGGTCAGTTGCACGAGCAGGCCTTGATCCTGTGCGACCTCGTGGAACAAACGCTGCACGGCGCGCCGCCGACCGATCGAGAAGTCGTCGAGTAGCTTGCCGAACAGCTCGTCGAGTAAGGCGCTGTTGACGCCGAGATTGTCGAGGCGGGCGAGGAGTGCGCCGAGCTGCAACAGGACGGCGATCGGCAAGCGGCCGAAGCGCAGCACGTAGATCGTGCTCAGCGATAACACCTGGAGCAGCTTCTGGCCGAGCAAGCCTGTGAAGAAGGACGCCACCGGCGTTCCATGGTGCGGCGTCGACACCGTGACGACGGAGCGCACGCAGCCGGTGTACCGCTGCTGCTCCGGCGACGTCGGGAGCCGGACGTCTGGCGCCATCACCAGGCGACAGTCGAGGCCGCCGCTCGAGTGACCGACGAGATGAATCGGCCCACGCCCGGTGCGCGTCGTTGCGGCGATGGTGTCGAGCAGCCGAGCCGCGCGCATCGGTAACGACGCCGTGGGGTGCGTCTTCACGACGTGCACGCGCAGGTCGAGACCGCGCGCCGCACCGCACTGCAGGAGGAATGCGCGCACGTGTCCGAAGTACTTCAGCTCACCCAGATTCGCGAAGCCGAAGAAGCCCGGGACGAGATAGAGGTGATGTGGGGTGCTCACAAGGCGGTTGAACGACCGCGCAGCACGTGAGCCGACTGGCTAGCGGCGCGCCTCACGACGGTGTGCCTACATGCCGGTGAAACGGGCTACATACCAGAACGTCATCGCGTAGTGCGCAGCGCTCCCCGCCACCACGCAGACATGAAACACTTCGTGGTGCGAGAAGACGTGTGGCCACAGACGCGGCCGCTCGGTGACCATGCACACCATACCGACCGTATAGAGAAGGCCACCCACTGCCATCAGCAGTAACGCCGGGTAGGGAAGCCGGTGGGCCAGCGGCATAAACAGTGGCAGTGCGAGCCAACCCTGGGTGGTCTGTAGGGTGATGGAGAACCAGTCACCGATCTTCGGAAGGAACACCTTCTGTAGGATTCCGATCAGAGCAATGCCCCACGCGGCGCCGAGCGCCGTCCACCGCAGCCAGCCGTCGAGGACGATGCAGGCGAGCGGGGTGCAGGTCCCCGCGACCAAAATGTAAATCATCGAGTGGTCGATGCGTTGCATCCGCTGCTTCCACACACCGCGCCACGGGACGGAGTGATAGAGGCTGCTCCCCGTGTACAGCGCGATAAGGCTGACGGCGAAGACGAGCAACGCCATCTGGCGCGGCCGATCGCCCGAGCACTGCTGCCACAGGAGGATGGCTCCGAACACCGACGTGACGGCTGCCGTACCATGCAGGAACCCGCGCACGGGGTTCTGCATCTTGCCGAGTGTGAGGCGGTTGCTGTGCTGACGCATGAACGTCCCTCGACGTTAGAAGAACCAATCAACGAAGGGAAGGGAAATCGTGCATGACGCCGTAACATCAGTCGGAACGGGTGCAGTCGCGGTTCGTGTTGGCGACTGGCGCATCCGGTGCGACGCGCACCAACTGCACGCCGTAGCGGAACGAAGTTATCCCTGTCGATCGCCTGCCCGTTTGCTCCAGTTGAAATCGTACCGGAGCCCGGCGAGAAAGTTCACCGGCGGCGCGGGAAATCCGATCGATTCTGAGTAGTCGCGATTGAACAGATTGCGTGCGCTGGCGGTCACTGAGAGCGGCGAGAGCCGGCCGCCAAGATGATAGATCAGCGCCACGTCGACGCGGGTGTATCCCGCGATCGGTGCGGGGGAAAACGGCTCTTCCATGTCGAACGGGTTCGGACTGTCGCGGCGTGCCAGCCCGTAGACGACCGTGGTCAGGGTTGCGTGGTCACCCGCGGCCAGCAGGTTGTCCCAATGCGCCGTGGCCGTCGCGGAGCCACCATGGCGCGGGCGATTGACCAGCGTGCCCGTCGACGTGACAAAGTTCAGATACATGTAGTTCCCCGCCAGCGTGAGCCACTGCGTGGGCTGCAGCCGTGCGATCAGCTCCACCCCTTGGATGCGCGCGCTCGCCACGTTGCGAGCGCCTTCCTCGTCCGGCACGCCGGCGACCGGTGGCAACTCGTCGGCGATCTCCTCGATCAAGTTGTGCACCTCTCGGTAGAAGTACGTCGGCTCGAAGCGTAGTCGTCCGCCGAACACGTCTTGAGTGACCCCGGCGTCGATCTCCCAACTCGTCTCCGGCTGGAGTGCGGGATTGCCGAGGGTACCAAACAGCTCATCGAACGTCGGGGCTCGAAAGCCTTGGGCATATCCAACGCGCAGCCGCGTTTGCGTCGGCTGAATGAGGTACGAACCGGAACCCGAGAGGGTGAACTGGTCGCCGAATCCGTCGTAATGATCGTAGCGCATGCCGCCGACGCCACGCAGCGTGTCGTCGAGCAGTTGCAGCTGCTCCTGCCCGTACACGCCGACGATCGAGCGGTTCGCCCGCATTGGCACCGCGTTCGTGTTGTCCCTCGACTCCGCTGCGTCTTCCGTACCGGCAGAGAACTTGTCGAACTCTGCCCATTGCTCCTTGTATTCGAGGCCGACGGTGCTGAGCGCAAATTCGGGCCAGCGACAATTTGCCTGTGTCTCGGCTTGGATCTGCTCGTTGGGGGTATGGTTGACCACCACCGGTTCCACCTCGCCTTCCGCATCGACCATGTCGTCGCGGTAGCGTGGGTTGTCGCGCACGAATGACACCGCGGTGCGATAGTTGAAGATGTCCGTTGGCGCATGCTCCCACTCGCCTTTGGTGAGAAAGAAGTTGTCGCGCGCGTAGGCGTCAGGATCGAGCCGGTTCTGGAAGACATTGAAGTTCACCAGGCCTGCACGGGACTCGCTGTAGCGGAGAAACGCACGCAATGTGCCCGTCGGCAGGATATCGAGGTCGCTGCGCCAGACGGTGGAAAAGTTCCGGTAGTCGTCGTTCGGGGATTGGAAGCCATCGCTGGCGAGATACGACGCCGTGCCGGACAGCGCTAAGGGGCCGTGTGCGCCGTTGATGCCGACGCTCTCATGGTGCGTGGCCGCGCTGCCCGCCTCGCCGCTGCTCAGGAGATGGAACGGGCCTTCGCCGCGCTGCGTGAGGACGTTCACCACACCGCCGATTGCCTCGGAGCCGTACAGCGTACCGCCAGCGCCGCGAAGAACCTCGATGCGGTTGAGATTGTCGGTCGTCAGGTTAGCAAAGTCGAATTGCCCGACGGTCGGCGTGTTGACTTCGACGCCGTCGAGCAAGACGAGCACCTGGTCGGGATTCGACCCACGGATGGTCGCGAACGCGGTCTGGCCGGCCGAGCCGAACTGAGTGACGTCCATTCCGGGCGCGCCGCGCAGCGCATCGCCCACCATCGCTTGGTCACGCTGGCTGATTTCGTCGTGGCTGATGACCGAGACGGAGGCCGTGGAATCCTCGGCGCGCGTCTGGGTGCGCGTCGCCGTCACCACGACTTCGGGCAGTTGCGTCGTCGGCTCCTCCGCGCCTGTCGGAATTGCTCGCACCAACATCCAGGACAGGACTCCCCACTTCAATTGTCTCCGCACACCCGTTCCCCATTGTTCCCGCCACCTCCGAGAATGAGCGCGCCCGCGCCTGAACCCGGCGGCATGACACTTCCGCGGAGTCTACTACCGACGGGTCAGCGACTGCGCGCTGGATTAATTCTCACCACCCTGAGGGCTGCTCTCACTTCGGGGTCCCTGAGGAGCTGCTCGGCCTGAGCAAGGGCCTGTTTGATGTCCGCATCATTGGCAAACTCGGCTTGGGCGGTGCGGATAGTCGAAGCGGCACCACTGACATCCCCGGCCTGTAGGCGCGTGCGTGCTGAGGTGCACGCCGCATCGTTGTCCGCCAGGACGCGGGCGATTGAATCGACCGTCTTTGGTGAAAGCAGGTGGATACTTTGTAACGTGTCCACCACGATGCGCGTGCCCCGCGTGGCCATCTCCAAGGCGCCGATTTCGTCGGTCACCATTTGCGCCGTCGGCCCACTTGGTCGAATGCTCTGCATTGCGGAACAGCCTGCGACGAGCGTCTCCCCTACGCAACACAGGCAGAGGACCAAGACCACACCGACTACGTCTCGCCTGTGTGTCGTCCTACAAGGTCGGAGCACGCTGCAGTTCCTCGTCGTAGCGCCCATGAGTTGAGGCGATGGCTGCGCGACTTATTGGCTCGTGTGGTCGCCGCGTGCCAGCCCAGCTCAGTCGTCGTCGTCGGAGCGCGCCACTAGGTCAGACGTCTGAACGAAGGGACAGTTGTGCACGGCATCAGGCTGAACGGGTGGCGGAGCGGCTACCGTGACCTTCGTCTTGAGCGACGGCGACTTCTTGAAATCGAACATGTCCTCCAGGTCGTTGGCGTTTGCGTCCCGATCATTCATGCGGGCGCCGTTCAAGAAACGGTTCTCGATCAGCGTCAACAGCGACGAATGATCGCCAACCGTGTGCGAGACGTATTTCTTCTTGGCGAACGGCGATACGGCAATGAACGGCACACGGAAACCGAGCTGATCGAAAGTGGGACAGTCTGACGGGTACAGACCCGTTGGTGTGAATGCCGGACAGATAGCGGGCGCATCGATTGTCGAACTGTTAGTGCAGTTGATGCCGCCGCCGGGCAGTGTACTGGCCGGCGGGTTGGAAAGATCCGCGCACTGCCCCGGCGCGATCCCGTCCGGCGTTGATTGGTTGGCCTGCATGGCTAAGGGCGGTGACACGTGGTCGTAAAATCCCCCGGGGTCATCGTGAAGAACGAACACGATGGAATCATTCCAGCTCGGGCTGTTGCGCAGGGCCGTCAAGTTCTGCCAGACGTAATATTGACCGGCCCGAATGTCGTAAGGGGGATGCTCGTCGGTCTCATACTTCGTGCCGCCGATGTCGTAGTCGACAATGAAGGATCCGGACACAAAGGCGACTGACGGCAACGCTCCTGCCGCGGCGTCGCTGGCGAACTCCGACGCCGGCTTCTGATGTGAGGAGGGCGCTTGAAACAGGAGCGACCACGCCAGAAAATCGGAGTGATAGTCGACCCACGTGACGTTGTTCTCGTCGAGCAGGTCGAAAATCGAGCCCGTAATCGGCTTGTAGGGCCCCGGCGGTCCGAGAAGAAGCTCGCCTGTCCTCAAATGGCCGAAGGAGGTCGCCGCCAAGGCGTACGCATGGTTCGGGAACGACTGTCCTAAGGTCGCGCTAAAGTACCGATCATTGATGGCGAAGTTCTCCGCCAAGAAATAGTAAAAGGGTAGATCCACCTCGTTGTAGTATCCCATCGTATCCCAGGGAGGATGCGCTTGGTTGGGCAGCTGCGTCTCTGCGTTGACGCGAACGAAGCCATCGTTCGGGGTGGACGTCGACGTCGAGGCCGGATTCAAGAAATTTGCCTCCCTGTGGGTGCCTGCCCAATCGTGTTCGAGATCCGGCCCCGGACAGTAATTTGTTTGGTGGAATGCGACGACTGGGTTGTCGTCGGGATCGGGGTTGGAGTTTGAGCAGGTCACGATGCCTTTCTTTTTCTTGCAGGTCAGTCCGTCCACGCACTTATGGTCCTTGGGCTTGCAGACCGAGACGGTGCTGCCTTTGGGTGCCTTCGAGGCGTGGTACGGCGTGCCTTTGGCATACGGCAGCGCGCCGAAATAATTGTCGAACGAATGGTTCTCCTGCGTCATGATGACGATGTGATTGACTTTGTTCAGGTCGCCATCCGCGCATGCCGGGGACGAAATGAGCGTTAGCGCGGCGACGAATAGCGCCGCACCAAGCGCCTTACGGGTCAATGAGTGGCTCACCATGGTGTCCTCCTCTTTGAAATGTTTTCAGGTGCATTCGGGAACCGCGGTCCCCGGCCGCCCAGCCGCCAGCAACGCTTGGCACCCTGACGGGCTCGCTGTCGTTGCTCCCGACCGTGCTCAAAGCCGAAGCCCTTGCACGTGCCATGAGTCCAAAACATCGCATGAACGGTCCCCGGCTTGTGGTCGCAATGATCGTACCACCCGGCCCGAACGGCGGGGTGTAGGAGGTGTATCTCCTACGCGCCGGTGGCTCTTCCGATTGTTGGTAGTGATAGCGCAATCCAAAGAAAACGACTGAGCCCGGTACCTCGACTAAGGCCGCCCAGGGTTCCGAAGGCCGGCTTGCGTGAGCCGCTCTCGCAAGCTCACACGCCGCCGAAGCGGGCGACGCCTCGGAACGTCATTGCGTCGTAAGCGGTGCTGCCGGCCACGACGAGCACGTGGAACACCTCGTGGTGCGAGAAAGCCCAGCGGCAACAGGCGAGGGCGTTCGGTGACCAGGCAGAGAATGCCGACGGGGTAGACGTATCCCGCCGAGGGCCGTCAGCAGCACAGCCGGGTAGGGGTGGTGTCCTGATGGACACTGCCCCGGGGAGGCATACTCTTGCCGACCACGACGTGCGTGGTATGAGCCCTGTGCGCTCCGACCCAGAGCGGCGGGACACGATTGGCAAATCAGTTGGGCCGGGCGCGGCTTCCTGAACACCATCGAGGAGGTGGAGAATGGCACGCATGGTTTGCCTCGCGCTCGTCCTGTTGTGTCTGGTTGCGGTCCCTGCAGCCGCCAAGGCCCCGCAAAAGAAGCCGGCATCCAAAGGGCTGGCGTTGGAGCTGAGCACTGAAAGCAACGCCTGCTACGGCTGCCACTCGCAGAAGACGCCAGCCATTGCGCAGCAATGGGCCGAGTCCAAACACGCCACGCTTGGTGTCGGCTGCTTCGAATGTCATCACGCCGATGCGGCTGATGCGGACGCATTTGCGCACTACGGCCAAACCATCGCGACCATCGTCACACCGAAGGACTGCGGCCTTTGCCACGTGAGCGAGACCGAGGAGTTTACACAGAGCCACCACGCCCAGGCGGCGCAGTTCATCGGCTCGCTCGACAATGTCCTCGGTGAAATGGCGGAAGGTTCGCTGGCTGCCGCGAATGGCTGTTGGCAATGTCATGGATCGACCGTTCGCGTGCTCACCGCTGCCGATGGCACGCCGCTGAAGGACGAGAGCGGCAAGCCGAAGATCGACCCGTTGACGTGGCCGAACACCGGGATCGGGCGCGTCAATCTCGACGGCAGTCGCGGCTCCTGTTCGGCGTGTCACTCACGCCACATCTTCAGCCGCGCCCTGGGCCGCTATCCCGATACGTGCGGCAAGTGTCATATGGGCCCCGACCATCCGCAGATTGAAATCTACAACGAGTCGAAGCACGGCATCGCGTTTCGCGGGCGGCAAGCCGACATGCACCTCGACAGCGAGTCGTGGATCGTTGGTAAGGACTACAGTGCCGCGCCGACCTGCTCGACTTGCCACATGAGCGCCACCTCGACGCAGCCGGTGACGCACGATGTCGGTGCACGCATCAGCTGGACCTTGCGTCCGGTCATTTCCAAGAAGCTGGAGAACTGGGAGAGTCGCCGCGGGAAGATGCAGGAGGTGTGCAGCCACTGCCACGCTCCCGACTTCGTCGCCGCGTTCTACGTCCAATTCGACAAGACCGTTGAGCTCTACAATGAGAAGTTCGCCACGCCGGCGCAGCAGATCATGGACGCGTTGCGCGCCAAGAAGAAGATTACGCCCGATCCGTTCGACGACAAGATCGAATGGACCTTCTACCTGCTGTGGCACCACGAAGGCCGCCGCGCCCGCATGGGCGTGTCGATGCAGGGCCCCGACTACACGCAGTGGCACGGGTTCTTCGAAGTGGCGCACCGCTTCTATTTCGAGCTGATCCCGGAAGCGCAGGCGCTGGCGGGCGGTGATCCGGAGATCACCAAGGTGATCGATGACATCCTGGCGCGGCCGGAGCACGCCTGGCGCAAAGGCTTGGCGCCCGAGGAGCGCCAGAAGATCCTCGACTTCTACAAGCAGCGCTACGGTCAGTGACGGCGGAAGCGGACGCGCCACCGTCCGGCGACTGGCTCGGCAAGCATCCCCTTGACGAGCCTGCACTACTCTCGCAGTGTGCGCGTCAATCGCCTGAGAGGCAGCAGCTGACGGACATTGCACCCGCTGCGCCGCGGCGGGTGCGTTTCCAATTCCGCGACACGCTGACTGCCCGTGCTTTGCAGCGGCGCGAACGGCCAGCGCGACCATGCACGCGCCGACTGGCGGTGCGGCCTGGCGCGTCATGTGCACCCTGAAAAACACCGCTATGGCCGCGAGTCATTTTCACTACCCGCTCCAGCTCAGTTCGCGCATGCTGCCGACGGACGCGCTGTTCTGGTACGTCGAGGAAGCAACGCCGGAGCTGCGCCCCCTGGTGGCCGGTTTGTTGATGCTGGATCGACGCCCGGACCCCGTTCGGCTGCGCGCCTGCGTCGAACGCTGGGTCGCGCGCCTGCCGCGCTTGCGCCAGCGGGTGGTCGAGGCACCGCTGCACCTGGCGCTGCCCGAGTGGGAGGAAGACCCGCACTTCGAGCTGGAGTATCACACGCGTGAGGTGATCCTGCCGGAGCCCGCCACCGAGCGTCACCTGTTGGATTTCGTCGGCGCGGTGTTTGCCACACCGCTCGATCATATGCGGCCGCTGTGGGAAGCGTACTTGATCGAAGGGCTCGAAGGCGGACGCGCAGCGTGCTTCTTCAAGGTCCACCACGCCGTGATGGATGGTGTGGGCTCCCTGGCGGTGTTCGATGCGTTCACCCAGGGACACCGGGCTGAGCCGGTGCGGGTGCCGCGGCACGTGGCGCCGCGCCCCACAAGCTCCGCCGGGCCACGCCTGGGGCGATTGCTACGCGATGCCGCCGGCAATACGGTGGCTGGGCTCGGGGCTGCGGCGGCAGTCTCGGCACGCGCGATCTTCAGACCGGGCGAGGTGATCGACGAGTTGGTGCGCGCCGCGCGCGGTGTTCGCGGCCTGATCACTGACCTCACCGCGCCGGCTACATACGATCCCCTGGCGGAGGCGTCCACTGGGATTGGACGCCGCCTCGATGCCATGTCGCTGTCGCTGCCGCGTCTGCGGCGCATCAAGGAGGCCCTCGGCGTCTCGCTGAACGACGTGGTGCTGACTGCCGTCTCCGGCGCGGTGGGCCGCTATCACGTCCACCGCAAGGTGTACCTCGATGAGCTGCACTGCATGGTGCCGATGAGCCTGCGGCCGGACGATGAACGCCACGCCCTTGGCAATCGGGTAGGCGCGTTCAACGTCACACTGCCGGTCGGCGAGCCGGACCCGTTGACGCGTCTCGCACGCATCCAGCGCCAGACCGGTGCTGCGAAGAGCGACCGCCGCGGCGCCGCCTATCCGCTCATGATGCGCGCGCTGGCGTTGATGCCCGGGTTTGCGTATCGGCTGCTGGCGCAGACCGTGACCGGGCGGGTCAATTTGATCTGCACGAACATGCCGGGTCCACCAGCGCAGCGCTACTTGGCCGGCGCCCGGGTCGATGCCATCCACCCGTTCGCGCCGGTGGCGTTGGGCACCCCGCTCTCGATCGCGCTCATGTCGTACGGCGACACGTACGGTATCGGCATTGACACCGATCCAGCCGCGATTCCCGACCCCGAGTTGCTGAGCCGCTACCTGGCGGAAGCGGTCGATGAAATCGAGGCTCGTGCGTTGCCGCGCGCGGGCCGGACGCAGCCGCGGCCTTCTGAAGCGGTGAGAGCCGCAGGTGGACGGCAAAACCACGCGAGGCGCGCTGCCACACGGTGAGCGGTGCAGGCTCTCGGCACTGGCGCCGGCTTCCGCTCGAACGCACGCGCCCGACGAGAGCCGTGACGTTGCGTCGGGTTGACTCGACTCGGCCTTCTGCGCTTGATCAGGAGGTGCATGATCCATCGCGGCATCCGTCCGAGCACGACGCACAGCACCGTGGCGCTGTGGTTGAAGTCACTGCTCAACGCGCTTCTCTTCTTCAGCATCTTCATGGTCGCGCTACCGTTGGCAGTACACGCGCTGCTACCGGTGATGCTGCCGCTGCCGTTGTGGTTGCGGATCGCTGGCGGCGGAACGCTCGTCGTTGGCGGCGTGCTGGTGTGGATGTCCTGCTTGGATGCCTTTAGTCGAAGAGGCCATGGTACGCCCTTTCCGCTCGATGCACCGCGACACCTCGTAACCACCGGCCTCCACGGGATGGTTCGCAATCCGATCATGATCGGCGAGCTGGCGGTCATATGGGGCGAGGCCCTCTTGTTCTCGAGCCTCGCCATTCTGCTCTACGCCGCGGTCGCCACGCTGGCCGGTCATTTGGCGGTGATCTATGTCGAGGAACCCGAGCTGCGCGAGCGGTTCGGTGAGGCCTACGACGCGTACTGCCGGGACGTGCGGCGTTGGCTGCCGCGGTTCTCGAACCGACCCGTCAGCTAGTGCGGCGCCTGCGACCGGCCGATGCCCGGGCAGGAAAAGGTTGCGCGTAGCGGCGCCCGATCGATACAAATTGTACGGACTATGACGGCTGTGCATCGGTACGCGGCGGCACTCGGGGTGTGCGTCGTGGTGGCGATCGCGGGATGTGGTGGCGAGGTAGCGCCGGCAGACTCGACACCGGAGCCGCGGCGCTTCGACTGTGAAGGCTTCACGCCTCCGCCACGACTCGATACGTCGACATGCAGCGACGTTGATGCCAACCAGCCGGAGAAGCTGGTGGCGTGTGTGCGTGGCTCTGGGCATCTCGGGCGGTGGGCAGAGGATGCGGTGGGACTGCCGGCGTACGACTTCACCGTCGAGCAACGCTGCGACCCTGTGGCGCATGCCTACTCGCCGCGGCAGACTCCGCTGCGTGATCCCATTCATGTGATTGGCAACGGCCGCGGCTTGGTTGCCATGGCGCACGCCTCGGGTGGCGTCGAGATCTACACGCAGGACCGCGGTCACAAATGGATCAATCACGTCGATACGTGGGCTGACCCGCTGCACCCCGACTATCCGCTGCAGCTCGGTGGCGGCTTCAACTACTACACGGCTGCCAGCGGCGCGGGTGGGCGGCGTGTCGGCTCGACGCGGTTTGAGGACCTGCCGGTCAATCGCGCCACGCAGCAAGGAGGAGCGCAGCGCACGCCGTGGCGATTTCCTTACGCGACCACTGGTGTCGGCGCGTACACCGACGTCCTCATCTATGACCAGCGCAGCGATGCCTACTACTTTCTGCCCACGGCGATCGGCCGCTACGTCGGGTTGACACGCGACACCGCATTCCTCGATCGGTCCGTGCCGTTCTACCCGCGCGCCAGTGGCGAAGGCGGCGACGTGATCGAGCACCTGCGCCGGGCAATCGATTACGGCACGGACACGCTGGGTTTCGGTGCGCGCGGCATCGTCGCCATCGGCACGGGCGACTACGCCGACGGCATCACCGCACTCGCTACCGAGCCTGCCACGCCGAGCGGAACGTCGTCGACCTACAATGCCGGAGCCGTCGTGGCCGGCTTCCCCGCAGCCGCTGACATCGTCGAGCTGCGCGATCCAATACTGGCCGCGCGCATGCGCGACCTGGCTGCCTCGCAGGCGGATGCTCTGAATCAGCAAGCGTGGGAGGGGCACTACTTCTACCGCGGTTTCGTCGACAGCGGCAATCCGCTCGCCCCACAGATTTTCTTTCTCGAGCCGCAGGTGCTGCCGGTGCTTGCTGGCATCGTCGACTCGACCCGCCGCGACCTGGCATTGAATGAGGTGGTGCAGCGCCTCGAAACCAGCACTGGGGCGCTAAGTAACGTGACGATCGGTCCCGCCACCGGCGTGGGCGGTCCCGACCGGCCGCTCGTCGGCGGGATCTGGCCCGTGGCGAATGCCTGGCTTACCGGCGCTTACGCGCGGCGCGACTTCAGCGAGGCCTGGAGCAGTTTCATCCGCAACACCCTCGCCGCTCATGCCGAAAAGTACCCGGACCTCTGGTACGGCATATGGACCGGCCCCGATTCGTTCAACGGACCCGACAACGCGCGTCCCGGCGAGGCGGATGCCCACCTGGTGACTGCCCTCACCGACTATCCCGCACTCAACGCGCACATGCACACGAGCCCCCTGCGGGCGCTGGTGGATCTCGTTGGCATCGTGGGTACGCGCGACGGCTTGCGCATCACACCGCGCGTGCCGACGGAGACCTTCGCCGTCGAATGGCCGCGGTTGCGTTTGCGCAGCGCACCGAGTTTGCTGGAGGGTAGGTTCATCGCGTCGTCCACCGGACCGCTGGTGATGGAGCTAGCGTTGCCCAGCGGGCTACGAGATGCTGCAGCGCCATGGGTGAGCATCGATGGTGTCGCGACCGAGGCACAGGTTTTTGACGGTCTTGTGCGCTTTGTCCTATCGGCGTGGCAAGACGTGCCCGTCAGCTTCCGTATAGAATAACGTCTTGCCCTTCGGCGGTGCGACTACTCATGCGCAACCCACCAGCGCGTTGTTCACGGCGGTGATCAGCTCATTCACGGTCACCTCGCCGTCGCCGTTGGCATCGAACACCTGACAGGTATCGAGCGGCGCCGTGCCGAGTGCGATGTTGACGCCGATGATGATCTCGTTGACCGTCACCGCGCCGTCCGCGCTGCAGTCGCCGACGCAGGACACAGGGGTGGAAGTGGCGGTAGGGGTCGGCGAGGGTGGTGGCGTCGCCGTTGGTGTCAGAGTCGGCATAGGCACGGTGGTCGTGTGAGTCGGCGTGGCGGAGGCGGCCGGCGTGTGGGTTGCGGAGGCGGTGGCCGTTGATGTGGGTGGGGCGCTCGTCGCGCTCGCCGTCTGCGTCGCGCTTGGCGTCGCCGAGCTGGTCGCCGTCGGCGGCAGCGAACCCGTAGCTGTCACTGTTGCTGTCGGAGTGATCGTGGACGCCGGGGTTCGCGTTGGTGTCGGCGTAACGGACGGAGAGCGCGTGGGAGTGTCGGTGCGCGTGGGCGTCGGGGTCAGCGGCGCGGTTACGGTGTTCGTACCGGTCGGCGTTCTCGTCGGCGTACCGGTCTGAGAGAGGGTCGGTGTGGTTGTCGCAGTGCGTGTTGGTGTGACGCTTGGGGTGCTTGTCGGAGTTGCCGACGCGGCCGGGATAACCTGGCTCCACAAGCCGCCGCGCAGCGCATACGAGCCGCCGGTGGCCGTTCCGGCGTCGGGCTGGCCGATCGTACCGCCGAGGCGGAATGCGCCACCCGTGCTGAAGGTTGCGCCGCCGCCGTCGATGCTATTGCGGGTCAGGTCAAACCCGCCGCCGCTTTGCGCGCGCGCAGTCGGCGCCAGCAGCAGGAGCACGAGGGCCAGTGTGGGCGGCAGCTGCCGCACGAGTGTGGTCATCGCCCGCTCGGCTGTGATGCGTTGTCAAGGTGTGCCACCCGTTCGCCAACCGCCCGTTCAAGAACAGCTAGACGCGCTTCGAGTGCCGCGTTGTGCTGTTGGAGTGCCGTGATGGCCGCGTCCTTCTGCCGCATGAGCTCATATAGTCCCTTGATGGCCGCGAACGCCACACCTTGCGCATCGCTGGTGTTGATCATCGTTTCCTCGCCGAGACCAAAGGCCGCGTGGAAGTCCTGGGCGACGGGGCCGATGTGCTTGTGGGTAGGATCGGTTCCCTTCAAGTTCCACCACGTCACTGGGAGCGTACTCACGCGGCGCAACGTGTCATGTGCATCGACGGGCACAAAGTTCTCCTTGACGGTGCGATCGCTCGTGCAGTTCCACCCTACGGAATCCGGATGGAGGTCGCAGTGCGCGTCGCCGCCGTGCCAGAACTCGACGCCGCCGACCGAGGTCACGTTGAAGTCGTAGAGGTGCGCCGATAGGCCGGCTCGCGTGCCGTCGCTCCAGACGAAGGACCGGTCGTGCAGCGCGTGGGCGTTCATACCCGCAGCGAAGCTGCCCGTGCCGTGCGCCTCGTTCGTCCAACCACCGGGCACGGTAGAATAGTCACCGCTCGCGGTGTTGTCGGAGCCGCCACCGATGGTGGCACCGAAGCGGCTGGCGCTGTTGCGCACTCCCCCGCCGACGGTTGAAGCGTCACCACCGGCGGTATTGCTATCTCCGCCTCCGACGGCTGACCTTTCAGCGCTGGCAGTGTTGTTCGCACCGCCCGCAACAGTTGCACCCACCCCGCTCGCGACGTTGCTGGCGCCACCACCAATTGCCGTGACAGGACCCGTAGCGGTATTCTTCACGCCACCACCGACCGTTGCGAAGACGGACGCGATATTCTCCCCCAGGTCACCGCCCCCGCCACCGATGGTGGCACCGTATACCGCGGGCACGCTAACGCCGTTGCCACTGAATCCACCGATCACGTTCGGACTGATCATGTTCGGCTCGAGGCGCATGGCACGGGTGCCGTTGACCCGCAGTTCCAGTGCCTGGTTGTCGGTCGTGCCGAGAAAGGCGCTCGCGGAGGTGCCGCTGTTGCCGGTGAGACTCCAGCAGGATGAAGTGCTCGGCACTTGCCAAACGACACCGCTTCCGTTCGACGTCAGTACCTGTCCGCTTGTCGAGCCGGTGGCGCTCAGCTTCACCGTGCTAACTTGCGCGTCGCCGATCTTCGCGGTGGTAACGGACCCATTGGCCAGGTCGGCCGCGTCGAGGCAGGCGGTGCAGGTGACGTCGTTTGCGACGCCAGCAACGGGCGAGTACAGCGCATACGGCGTAGCCGCTAGCGGCTGGCGCGGCGCGAGCGTGGCGTAACTGCCGCTCCCCGTCGGGCAGCGCACGGCGATCTGCAACCAACGATCGTTGCCGTCGAACGCGCTGCCGCCGAAGTCGAGCGGCACGGTGAACAGTCCGTTGGCGACGGCAACCGGGCTGGCGGCCCGCAGGCCGCCGATCTGCGCGCCGCCAAAGGCGGCGTCGAACAGGCCGAACTGGAAGTCACACGCGTCGTTCGCCGCTGCGCCGGCTGTTTGCAGCTGCCCTTGGTAAGTGAAGGCCGTGCTGAGTGCCGTGCCGCTCTGGGCCGAGCCGCACACGAGCAAGGTGGCGACGACGATACGACGCCCTACGACCCTCATGTTCATCGTCGGTCCTCGCTGGACACTCGAGTCGTCTGGGCTATGACATTCTGCTCGACCACTGCAAGGCGCGCCTCCAGTTCGGCGATCTCGGCGTCCTTCTCTCGAATCATCGCGTACAGCCCTTGGATGGCGGCTAGCGCAACGCCCTGTGCGTCGCTGGTGTTGATGGTCGTGTCGTCCGTGCCGAGCTCGAAGGCGGCGTGGAAGTCCTGGGCCATCGGGCCGATGTGCCTGTTGCCGGGTTCGGCGCCTTTCATGTTCCATTGAGTGATCGCCATGGCACCAAGCCGTTGCAGCAACGCGCGTTGGTCGATGGAGACGAAGTTCTCCTTGGCGTTGCGGTCGCTGGTACAGTTCCAGTTGGGCTGGCCCGGTACGAGGTCACAATGCTCGCTACCGTTCGTGGAGTAGTAGAACTCGACGCCGCCGGTCGAGGTTACGTTGAAGTCGTTGGCGTGAGCCGAAAGGCCAGCGCGCGTACCATCGCTAAAGACGACGGAACCCGCGTGCGTGGCGTGGGCGTCGCGGCCGGCCGCGAAGCTAAACGCGCCGCTGGCTAGGTTGCGAGTGCCGCCCGCTACCGTGGCAAAGGTTCCTGAGGCGAGGTTGTTCCCGCCGCCTGCCACGGTGCCGTATGGGCCAGTGACGCGGTTGCCGGTGGTTTCATCGTTTGCGTTCGTTCGGCCGCCGCCGCCGATCGTGGCGAAGGGCGCGGTCGCTTGATTTCCAAAGCCGCCCGCGACGGTGGCGTTCTCGTCACTGGCCATACTTCCGGCGATGTTGAGAATACCTCCCGCTACCGTGGCGTGGTTGGCAGCCGCGCCGTTGGACTGTCCGCCCCCGATTGTGGCCGCGAAGTCACCGATAGCGCGGTTGTTGAGCCCGCCCGCAACAGTGTTGCTGTCCCCGTCGGCCTCGTTGTTGGAACCGCCGCCAATCGTTGCACGCGGCCGGTTCGCTGTGTTCGCGGAACCGCCGGAGACCGTGCTGTCCTCGTGCGTGGCGTCGTTGTTCGCCCCCCCGCTCACCGTGGCGTTCTTGCCACTGGCAAGGTTGTTCAGTCCGCCGCCCACGGTGGCGTAAACCGCGTCGGTCGTGTCTGCGTTTCCGTTTCCTACGAAATTGTGCCCGCCGCCGCCGACCGTGCCGTAATCGTCGGTGACGTGATGGCCCGTGTCGACGTCGCTCACATTCGATCGGCCGCCGCCAGCGATCGTCGCAAACGCACCTTGTGCATCGTTACCTAGCCCACCACCGACGGTGGCACCAAGACCTCTGGCCGTGTTGGCGCCTCCGCCGCCAACGGCGGCCCAGTAGTTAGCAGCGCTGTTGCCAACACCGCCGCCTACCGTAGCGAAGGCCGCGTCCCTCGTGTCGCCGTTGTTGTTTCCCGTCTGGTTTCCGCCCCCGCCGCCGACGGTGCCGTAGTCGTCGCTGACATGGTTACCCGTACTCGCATTCGTGGGATCGGTTCTGCCGCCGCCACCGATGGTCGCGTAGGCGGCCTGCGCGCTATTGCCAAGGCCGCCGCCGATTGCGGCGTCTTGGCCGGAGACAGTGTTCCTGTCGCCGCCGGCAATGGTGGCGCCCAGTCCACTGGCGACGCAGGAAAATCCCCCGCCAACGCTCGCGGTCGCGCCGCTGGCTTCGTTTGCGTATCCGCCGCCGACCGTGGCATTCGCACCGCTGGCACGGTTCCCCAGCCCGCCGCCGACCGTGGCGAAGTCAGCCACGACATTGACCAAGCTGTTGCCGCCGCCGCCACCAATCGTAGCTCCGGCCACGCTGGCCGAGGTCGCGGCATTTCCACTGAACCCACCGATCACGTTTGGGCTACCGGCGGCGGGCTCGATCCGCAACGCGCGCGCGCCGTTGACGCGCAGCTCCAATGCCTTGTTGTCGGTCGTTCCGAGAAAGTTGCTCGCCGTCGTTCCCGCGTTGCCGGTGAGGTTCCAGGTGTTGGTCGCTGCGCTGGGGGACTGCCACACCACGCCCGCGCCGTTCGACGTCAGCACCTGTCCGTTCGTCGAGCCGCCGGCGCTGAGCTTTGCGGTGCTCACTTGCCCGTCGCCGATCTTCGCCGCGGTGATCGCGCCGTTGGCCAAGTCGGTCGAGCTGAGGCAGCCCGTGCAGGTCAGATCGTTCGCGACGCCGGCAACCGGTGAGTACAACGCGTACGGCGCGGCGCTGAGCGGCTGGCGCGGCGTGAGTGTGGTGTAACTGCCGCTACCCACCGGGCAGCGCACGGCGATCTGCAGAAAACGATCGGCGCCGTTGAAAGCGGTGCCACCAAAATCGAGCGGCACGGTGAACAACCCATCGGCGACTGTCACTGGCGTGAGCGTCTGCGTGCTGCCTACCTGTGTCCCACCTGACGCCGCGTCGAACAGCGTAAACTGGAAGTCGCACGTATCATTTTCCACCGTACCGCTGTGTTGCAGCTGGCCTTGATAGGTGAAGGCTGTACCGAGCGCGTGTGCCTGCAGGCTCGTCGCGATCAGCAATCCGAGCAGCCAACCGATTCCGTGGAATCTCACAGTAGCCATGATGTCGACACCTCCGGATCGTAGCGACAGACTGCGCCGGTGCGGATCGAGCGCGCGAGGTGGCGCCCGAGCGCCGGATGCTCCTTCTCGATGCGCAGCAGTGCGGTGCGGATGCGCATTGTCACGGCGGCGCGGGCGCGCTCCGCCGCTTCCTCTGTCCCAACTTCGCCGTTCGATTCGAGCAAGTCGGCCGCCGGGAGTCCGCCGTCTTGCTGCCCCAGCAAGCGCGCGATGTCGTGGAGGCCCTTGGCGTCCTTCAAATGGACGACGCGGCCCGCATAGGCGACGGTCCAGAAGTGCCCTTCCTTGCGGAAGACGTTCTCGGAACCGTCCGTGACGCTGTGAGCGCGCGGCTTCCCTGTGTGCATTCACAGAGAAGGCGTAAGAAAGATCGTTACAATGTAAGGAAGGGGTGTAGGGGGTCGGGTGTAGGGTGTCAAGCCTGAGGGCCTGAGGGGCTACACCCGACACCCCACACCCGTCTTCAGAGATTCCAACGTACCGGCGCCTCAGGCACGTAGGAGCAGAAGGTGCCAGTCTTGACCGACCTGGACAGATGGAGGGCGAGAGCAGGGTGGTGCCTTTTGATTTTGGCCAGGCTGTCTCGGATTCGCATAGTGACTGCGGCGCGGGCGCGTTCGGCGGGATCACCCGGCCGGCGTCGGCGGCCGCCGAGGCCGTAGGCCGCGGCCAGCTCGCCGGCGATCAAGTCGAGCTCCGTTCGCGCCCGGTCGGCACGCCCCAAGTCGGCCAGCCGTTCGGCGTCCTCCAGCTCTTCGCGCAGCTCTGCAAGGCGGGCGCGATACTCCTGCCGCGCCCGGCCGTCGATCGCGGGGTCGCTCGGGGCGCGTTCGCGGCGGACGCCGGCCGGTGCCGCTGCGGACCCGGCGACGAGGTCGGCCACGTGCAGGCTCTCTCCCGGTCGCATCAGCAGGGCGGCGATGTCGCGCAGGCCCTTCGCGTCTTTCAGGCGCACGGACCGTCCCTGGTAGGCGAGGGTCCAATAGTCGCCCTCCTTGCGGAATACGGCCGCTTCGATTGGTGGAGCCGCTGCTAGCGTCGGGGCCGCCAGAGCCGCGCTACGCAGGGCCGCCGCCTTCCTTGCGAGACTGTTCATGCCGAGGCTTTGGGCCGCTTGTAGCGCCTCTTCCACGTAGCGCATCGCGCGTTCCCGGTCAGCCGGTCCGTTGCGCCGGAAGAGCAGGTCGGCATAGGCGAGCTGCGTCCGCGCCAGCGCCGGCCGTGCTCCGAGCCGCGTCTCCACGGCGAATGCAGATTGGAAATGCTGCTCGGCTTGTTCGTAGTGTTCCGCGGTCATGGCGAGGATGGCGAGGTAACGCTGCACGGATCCGACGTAGCAAAAGTAGAGTGCCCCAACCTGCAAGTCGGCATGTGGCGCCAACAGTTGGTACAGGAAGGCACTGCGGCGCGTGTCGCGGAGAAAGGTGCAGACGATCGCGAGGCACGCCACAGCCGTGAGCCACGTGGCATCGCGCGGCAGATCGCGGAAGTCATTCGCGGCCAACCGTTCAAACTCGCTGCGTGCTTCGGCCTCGCGGTCCAGCTCAACATAGAGCGACGCCAGGGCGGCACGGGCGGCGGGTATGGCGGTGTCGTGCTCCGCAATCGCCACGACGCTCGCTTCGACCTCGTCACACCGCCCCTGCTCATAGCGCAAGTGGAAGACCAGCAGGCCGAGCACGCCACCGATACTCGATCGCTGCCCGAGCAGAGCGGCCATGGCCTGTGACGCCAACTCCTCGGCTTGGGGAAACCGTCCAAGCATCACCGCGCGCGTGGCCTGCAAACACAGCGTGGTGAACTGATGCCCCGGTTCTCTCAGCTCATCTGCCAGCTGCGCACGCCGCGCGACGTCGCGATCCGCGCGCGCGAGATCGCCCATCGTCTGCAGGACGGTGATACGACAGTTGTAGCCCATGACGGTCAGATCCTTGTCGCCCAGCGCCGTTCCGAGGTCGATGACCTCGCTTGCGAGGTAGAGCAGTGTCTTGGGGGCGAGCGATGCGAACAGCACCCAGAAGCGACTGACGAGCGCTTGGGCCAACGCCGCGCTGTCGCCCACGCGGCGTGCCATCTCGAGGGCCTCGCGACTGAGTGCCTCCCGGGTCTCGTCCGAGTCGGCGCCGCGGCACTCATTCGCGAGGCGGGACATGACCTGCGAGCGCAGTGCACTGTCCGCCGTGCTCAGGCTCTGCAGCGCCTCCTCCAGGAGCGCGATCCGCGTGCGATCCACTCTGCCAAATCCCGGAAACGGCGTGACGATACCCAGAGCGGCCTGTGCCAGGCGCGTTCTGTCGCCCGTCTTCCGCGCGAGCTGGGCGGCTTGCCGCAGCGTCTCCTTCCCTTCTCGCCAGCCGCCGGCGCTGATCTGCGCCCGGCCGAGCGCGAGCAGCAGCTCGCACAGTGGCGTCTCGTCGGCGGTCGCCTCCAGACAGACGCGCGCACGTTCGAAGTGCTTGACCGCTTCCTCGTAGGCGAACATGCCCAGCGCCTGCTGGCCGGCGCGGGTCGCATAGTCGATGACCTTGGTGGCGTCGCCCACCCGCGTGCCCTCGAAGAAATGGTGCGCTAGCTCGGCCAAGTGCGGCTCGGGGTCACCGGCGCAGAGCGCTTCGAGTGTTTCGCCGACGCGTCGGTGCAGTTGCCGTCGCTGGTCCGTGGCCAGCTCGCTGTACAGTGCGGCGCGGATCAGGTCGTGCGCGAAGCGGAACCCACCGAGGACGAACGGTCGCTCGGCCAGGACTCGGGCAGCGACGGCCTCGTGGAGGAGATCGGGAAGCCGGGCGCGTGTCAGCTCGCTGGCGCCACCGAGCAGCTCGATATCGAATTCCCGCCCGATGACCGCCGCCACGGTCAGCGCCCGGCTGCAGTCCTCGGACAGTCGATCGAGGCGACGCCCGATGACCTCACGCACTCCCTGCGGAATTCCGAGCGCCCCGGACTCGATGTCACTGGCGCGTGGGAGTCGACCGTCGGACGCCAGCAATCGGACCACCTCGCTGACGAAGAAGGGGTTCCCCTCCGTGTGCCGATGGACCGCGGCGGCCACGCTCTCCGGACAATCTGTCTCGAGCACCGCGCGTATGAAGCGGCCGACCTCCGGCTCGCTGAATCCCGCAAGCAGGATTCTCCCACCGATCGTGAGGTCGCCGAGTGCCCGCGACAGCGGGTGCTGGCGCCCGATCTCGTCATGGCGGTACGTGCCAACGACCAGAAGGCGCGCGTCACGCAGCTCTCTGGACAGAAACTGAAGCAACTGCGTTGACGCCTCGTCCGCCCAGTGGAGATCGTCGAGGACGAGCACTACAGGCTGCGCACGGGCGACGCTTTTGAGGAAGGTTGCAATGCTGTCGAAGAGGCGAAAGCGGGCCTGCTCGGGCTCCAACGTGGCGGCGCGCACCGGCGCATTGGGCAAACGTTCGCGCACCTCGTCGAGGAGCGGCGCGATGTCTGCGACCCCGGGGCCCAGCTCCTCGACCAGCTGCGCCAGCTCGCAGCTGCGAACGCGTTGGCGGATGATCTGCAGCCACGGCCAGTAGGCGGGCTCGCCCATACTCTGGCACGCACCCCAGAGGACGCGTGCGCCGCGCGCAGCCGCGTGGTTAGAAAACTCGTCTAGCAGACGGGTCTTGCCGATCCCGGCCTCGCCGGCAATGAGCAGGAGCCGCCCGCGGCCGGCCGCCGCCTCCTCGAACCCGGCGCGCAACTCGGCCATCTCCCGGTCGCGTCCGACGAACGCGCGGCTGGCAGCGGGATCGTCCCCGACGCCATCGGCTACATTATCAAGACTCATCTCGGCGTGTTCCTCTGCGACAGAAGGGGGTGTAGACGCCGGACCCGCTTCACGCGCACTTCTATACTGCTGAGGATCGAGCACGGTCAAACCATTGTGTCTGAAGCCCGCGAGGGTGCGCGCAACGAGGCTCGGGCGGCAGCGCATCCTCCCGTTGGCGCCACAGGAAGCGCTCGAAAGTTTC
Organism: Binatia bacterium; assembly: GCA_041497995.1. GTDB lineage: Bacteria > Desulfobacterota > Binatia > HRBIN30 > HRBIN30 > DATKMS01. Next base: position 25,380 of record JBGQHM010000001.1, read on the forward strand.
TACAGAGTGAGCGACTATGGCCGCTGCCAATCCTCAGTTCGGGCGCCGCGTCTGCTTCCCGCGGCGCCAACGGATTGTCGATGTACCCGAACACCTCCAGGGGTTACTTCCTCCAGCGGTGCGGCTTACCTGGCATGTGTCATGCTCATTCGGGGCTCGGGCGAGGCAACCAGAGTGATTGAACTGAAAGAAGGGGCGGAGGTGCTCGAGTATCAGGCAAGCGACGAGTATCTACTCACCCCAGGGCCCGAGGCGGACGCCCAACCTCTTCACCTTGACGATCGGGTTCAAGGGCTTCTGCTTGAGTACGTTCACGAGTTCCGGCAGCAGCAAGTCCTCGTGACTGGGGAGGCGCCGCGTCGAGCATCCCGTAGAGTCTACTGGGCCGTGGGGAGTCTCAGCGTGATCCTGGTGGCGGCATTGGCGGTGGTGCTGCTGCAACCGGAGAGCGAAGCGGAGCGATCCGCAAGGCTCCATAACGCGAAGCTTTGTGGGGAACGTCAGACGGTAGTCATGCGCGCCATTGGGCGCTACACCCGCGACCACAGTCGGCCTCCGGAGAACCTCGAGGCCCTACGGCCCGGCTATCTCGCCGAGCCACCCGTTGATCCTGCCTCGGGTCTTCCGTACCGCTACTCCGCGCGGGGAGACGTCATTGGGCTCTCTTGCCCGAATCATCTGCTCGCACAGCAGCCGAGTCTGCAGGCGGACACGGCCGGCACACGAGCGGGGCGCCGTGCTCCGGCCACCCCAGCAGCCGCCCGCCAACTGCGCGAAGGGCCTTCGGCGCGATCTGGCAGCCGGGAGTACTACGAAAGTTGTAGGTTAGCGCGCTGCCAGGCCCGGGAAATCGTACCTTTTGCCGATGGTTGAGCTGCGCCGCGTGACGTACCCTGACTGCAGCAGGACTGACAGTCGATGACACCATCCGCAGCGCGTTCCCGGCCTCTGGCGCCACGGCGGCGCATTGGATTTGTCCGGGAGGCCGCCTCTCGTGGGTACAGCTTGCTCGAACTGTTGGTTACCATGGCGGTTCTTGCCATTTTGACCGGTACCGCGTTCCTCGGGTATCGCTCCAACCGGCTGCAGATCAACAATGCCCAACGCCTCGTCATGGGCACTCTCCGCGGCGCCCGGGCCAGCGCGATCAGCAAGAGTGTACACTTTACCGTCGAGTTTGCCGCCAGTGACCGCCTCCTCGTGCAGCGCATGGTGCACGACGACAGCGGCTGGCATGTCGACGCCACGAGTGTGCGCACGGTGCCGATCCCCGCACCAGCGTACGTGTCGTCAACCGCTGTGGGCACTCGGGTGGAGTTCGACAGCCGTGGCGTCGCGGTCAACCTGTCAGCACCGCAGCAGATCGAGCTGCGCGACTCGTTTGGGGTGAGCAAGTCGCTCCAGGCGTGGCCGTCTGGAGAGATCCAATGAATCGGAGTGCCGAGCGCCCTCGTCGAGTCGCTCGTAACCAGCGGGGCACGACACTGATCGAGTGCGTTGTGGCGATCGTGTTGTTCGCGATCGCCGCGGCGGCCATCGGCGACTTGCTGACGGAGCAGATCCGGATGCAACGCAGCAACGGGACAACGAGCACGGCGATCTCTGTGGCAGCAGGCGAACTCGAGGACGTTCGCACCCTGAACTATGCCAATATGGCCAACCGCTCGTCGACCACCGTCGTCGACGGCGTCACCTACAACCTCGAAACCAGCGTCGCAGCGAATGCGCCCCAAAAGAACATGAAGACCGTTCACACCACGGTGGTTTGGACCGAACCCACGGGCGCCAAGAGCTACACGCTGCATTCGATCTATACCGATGTCACGCACTGAAGCCGGCCTCTCGCTCGTCGAGCTGCTTGTCACCATCGCGCTCATCTCTTTGGTGCTCGGCGCCGCCGGCGGCCTGGTGGCCGTGGCACGTCCGAGCATCAAGCAGCAGATTGTCCGCATCGAGACGACACAGGCGCTGCGCGCTACGCTGGATACCCTGGCGCGCGACCTCCGCCTGGGCGGGGCGTGTTTGCCAACGAATGGGACCTTCGTCGCCTTGTCGGGCAGCGATGCAGGTGTGACCGACCGCATTGTTACCCGCCATGGCGTGGTGCGATCGGATCTCACCTGCGTGCGTACGGCCCTGCGCACTGACCTGCCTGCCAACGGCACTGACCTCGCCGTCGACTCCGCCGCTGGGTTCGCGGCCGGCATGTGGATCTACATCCGCCACCCCAACGGCACCGGCGAGTTCTTCAGTATCACCAACGCACAAGCGGCCGCGCGAACCTTGCAGAAGAGTACCGCGCTGTCGAAGGACTACCCGATATCCAGCGGTGTCTACGCCGTTGACGAACGCACGTACGCGATCGACACATCGGACCCAACTATGCCAACGTTCACGGTTGCCACGAACGGCGGGCCCGCGCTCCCGTTCGCATCCGGAGTGGAAGCGTTGAACATCCAGTATCAGCTGGCGCGCAATTGTCCCTCCTGCGACGTTGTCGACCTCCCTGTCAACGACGGCGAGTGGATGCTGGTAACCGAGATCAACGTCGGCGTTACGGTGCGCTCGCGCGTTGCAGACGCCCAGGGACAGTTCTTCCGGCGCACCGGCCGAATCAAAGCGAAGCCCCGCAATCTGCTGCCACGCGCATAAACCCGATGCAGCCGACGAGCAGATCACGCGCAAGGGTTGCTTCAGCATGACTCCATCATCTCGCAACAATCAAGCAGGGGTGGCACTCATCACGGTGCTGTTGGTTTTATCGCTCATTATGGTCATGGCGGTCTCCTTGACCACCTCCATCCTTTCGGACACCACCCTCCGGGGCGCCTTCGCTCGGGTTACCACCGGCTTCTACGCCGCCGAGTCCGGCGTGAACCACGGCATGGGCACCTACCGCAACATCTTTCTCAACTTTCGGGTGCCGAGCGGATCCGACCTCCTACCTACCAGCCTCACCCTCGGTAACCGCACGGTCACCTACGGCCTCACCGAGGTGCCGGGAAATCCGCAAACGATCGTGATCCCGGCCGGTCAACTCTTCGGCGGCCTCAACGCCATTCGGTACGCCTACACGGTGAAATCAGAAGCCATCTCCAACGGCGAGACCGAGGCCATCGTCGGGGCGCAGTTCGACGTGGACTACATCCCCCTGTTTCAGTTCGTCGCCTTCTATACGAACGATCTGGAGATCGAACCAGGCCCAGTTATGCGCTTGCATGGACGCGTCCACACCAACGGAAACCTCTACCTGAACGCCGGCGACCATCTGTACGTCGAGGACAAGCAGGGGGCCGGAGTCCCTGCCAACCAGGCCATTACCACGGTGACGGTGTCCGCCAAGGGGGACGTCTACCGCGGGCGCAAGGACACCACCGATTGCACCGGTGTCGTCACGGTTGACGCGTTGCAGGACCTCGTGGCGCCGTCACCGGATCTCGATCCCCTCGATTTGGGTTGCGGTGCTGGTGGTACGCGCAAAGTGCCGGCAGCAGAGCTGGCGGCCTGGAAGGGGAGTCTGCTCGGCAACACGCGCGACCTTGCCGTCCCGAAACCGGACGTGACTGCCAAGGGTGGGGTCTTCTGGACGAACGCAGACCTGCGGATCGTGCTGCGGCTCAACGCGAACGACAATCTGCCCGCTGGCCCCAACCTGCCCCATACGATCGAGGTCCAGGACGCTAGCGGCAATCGCAACGCGGCGCAGACCGCGGCCCTGCACAACTTCATGACGGACGCCGTCTGGAATACGGCCAACAGCTCTCTGCCCGGAACCATGCCCGTTTTCTACACCGACATACCGACGGGGGCCGGTGGCTGCACCTGCACGAACGCCAACGCGACCGCCTGCAACAACGGCGATCTTGTTTGCTACAATCCACCCTTCGCCAGCAACGGGCGCGTCTACGCCACAAGCATGGGCCCTGCGCTCGGCACCTTCGATCTCGACTACCGTCGCGGCGGTTTCTACAACTGGCGCGAACACAAGTGGCTGTATCTTCTGAACATCAACCTGCACGATCTGCTGCTGTGGAATCAATCCAATGGCACCCCGTTTTTTGACCCAGCCGACCTCACCGACGGCGGAGTTGTGATCTACGTCTCGGTACAGGGCCCGGATTCCGCCGTGGCCAACAATTACGGTGTGCGCGTTTTTGGCTCCGCTAATCTGCCGTTCCCGCCACCACCCGGGGGAGACCCAACCGGGTTGACGGTAGTGACTGATCAAGCAGCGTATGTGACCGGTGACTACAACCGCGGCCCCGTCGGCGCGGGAGATCTGCCCAAGCAACCGGCCGCGGTGATCGCCGACAGCCTGAACGTGCTGTCGAACCGTTATTTCAGCTCTGTCTCTACCTACACCTGCGGCGCAACCTTCTCGAACGACTGCCAGAGTAATCGTTCGCTCACCGATGCGTCCCGTCGCGGTGCCGATACCACTATCAATGCGGCGTTCCTGGCTGGCGTGGACACCACCCTGGTCGGCACCTACAACGGTGGCCTTGAGAACTATCCGCGCTTTCAGGAGGACTGGGGCGGTTTCGCCCTGGCGTACCGCGGGTCCTTCGTAAGCCTCGGCACCCCGGAGCGTGTGAACGGTATCTGGTGCGGGACCGGCGGCAGCAGCGTCAGTGGCTGCAACATCTACGTTCCGCCGGTTCGGAACTGGGATTACGACGCCGACTTCAACGATGTGAAGAACATCCCGCCACTGGCTCCCCGCTTCGTCTCCGTCGAGCAAGTCTTGTTCAGCCAGGACCTACAGTAGATTCGCTTCCATGGCACGAGCGCTGCCCGGAGCGGGCGCAGACAAGAACGGGCATCGGGGCCGCACCCCAGACCGCGTTCGATATCGGCACCGACGGGATCTTGATCCGCAAGGCTCTGCGAGTTGGGGTGGTGGTTCGGTTTTCGGCTCCTCGATCGAGTCAGTGCGTCTCTTCCGCCTAGCGGACCCCGCGGCAGCCGCGGCGACATCGGCGTGTCGCGACGCGTCCGGAATTGTCGGCGGGCCCTGACAACCCTCGCGCCTTTTCGTCACCAGGCATGCGCATGCACCCGGCATGCAACTTGCGGAGCGACTCGCGGGGTCGAGAACGAGAATGACGCACAAACAGGCGGCGGAGAATGGGTCGCTGTTGCGGTACTTGGCGCGAATAGCGCTCATCTCGAACGACATTGCGCAGCGCGCCGAAGCGGAGTTGGCGTGCCAGGAGAGTAGCGTGACGGCCATCGACTGGCTGGCGCGCAACGCTGGGGTCGGGGAGGACGCGGTGGCGGAGTCGCTGGCGCGGTCGCTGCGCTGGCCACTCGTCGACCTTGCCACCGTGGCGTTGGATCCGGCGGTGACCCGGCTGGTGCGCGAGGACCTCGCAACGCAGCACCAGATCGTCCCGCTGCGTGTGGAACAACACGGCCTCGTCATTGCCATGGCCAATCCGCTCGACCGCGGTGTCTTGCGCGACATCGAGTTTGCCACCGGCAAGCGGGTCCACGTGGTAGTCGCGACACAGACCGCAGTACGCGACGCCTTAAGACACGCCTACCATCTCGACGATGCACTGAACGAATACTTGCGAGGGGTCCCCGAGGGAAGTGACTTCCACGTTGCAGAGCAGCGGGATGAACCGACGACCGACCTGTCCAACCTGATGCGCGAGAGCACGCTTGCGCCGGTGGTGAAGCTCCTCAACCTCATCCTCGTCGAAGGCGTGCGTGGACGCGCCAGTGACATCCACATCGAAGCCGAGCCCACGGCCGTGCGGGTTCGCTATCGTATCGATGGCATTCTGGAAGAATCGCTGCGCTTGCCGAAATGGATTCAGGATCCCCTCATCGCGCGCTGCAAGGTCCTCGCAAGGTTGGACATCACGGAACGACGCGTCCCGCAAGACGGCCGCATTCAGATGCGCTTCCGCGAAGGACTGGTCGATCTGCGCGTCTCTAGTCTGCCGACGCAGTTCGGCGAGAAGGTGACCATGCGCATTCTGGACCCGAGCAGCTCGCCCAGCGGGCTCGAGGCGTTCAAGCTGTCGCCGCGCGACCTGAAGGCCATCCGCCACGCGATTGTGCGGCCGGAGGGGATCATCCTGGTGACGGGCCCGACGGGGAGCGGCAAGACGACCACGCTCTACGGCATGATTGCCGAGATCATCTCACCGACGCGCAACATCGTTACCATCGAAAACCCCATCGAGTACCAGATCGCCGGGATCAATCAGGTCGAGATCAACGAGAAGCAAGGGCTGACGTTCGCGCAGACGCTGCGTTCGATCCTGCGGCAAGACCCGGATGTGATCCTGGTGGGTGAGATCCGCGACAGCGAAACGGCGCAGATCGCGCTGCGCGCCGCGCAGACCGGTCACCTGGTGCTGAGCACGCTGCACACCAACGATGCGGTGTCGACCATCAACCGACTGCTCGATCTCGGCATTGAACCATACATGCTGGCGTCGTCCCTCAATTTGATCCTGGCGCAGCGGCTGGTGCGCCGGATCTGTGAGGCGTGCGCGGAGCCGTACGAGCCTGAAGCCGAAAGCCTGCGCGCATTGCAGATCGGTACCGTGCTGCAGCCGCTCCGACGCGGTCGCGGCTGTCCGGCGTGCCGCAAGACCGGCTGGGCCGGGCGCCTCGGGGTGTATGAGGTCCTGCCGATCACACCGGCGATGGGAAAGCTCATCGAAACCAAGGCGAGGGAGAGTGCGCTGCGCATGCAGGCGCGCACCGACGGCACGAAGTTCCTGGCAGAACACGCCGCGGCGCGCGTCTCCGCCGGCCTGACCACCGCCGAGGAAGTGTTGCGTGTCGTTGACGTTGCCGCCGAGGCGCCGCGCTGCCCGGCGTGCGACCGCGAGGTCGAGGAGAACTTCACGGTCTGTCCGCATTGCGCGACGGTTCTGCAGTGCAACTGTTCGAGCTGCTCCATGCGGCTGCAGAAGGAGTGGCAGATCTGTCCGTACTGCGGTGCCCCCGCGAACCACGCGGCCGCCCCGGCGGCCGTCCCTTCACCCATGGCGGCGCCTCCCAGGGGCGCCGCTCCTCCCGCCGCAGCCGAACCCCGTCGCTACCGTGCGTTGGTGGTCGACGACCATGAGGATATGCGCCGGCTGATCAAGTTCACCTTGGACCACAGTGAGCTGCCGATCACGATGATCGGTGCCGCCAACGGCGCCGAGGCGCTCGAGGCGGCGCAGGCCGAGCCGCCCGATCTGATTCTTCTCGACATCATGATGCCCGGTATGGACGGGTTCCAGGTATGCGAGCAGCTGCGCGCCAACGTCCGTACGGCCTTCATTCCCATCCTCATGCTCACCGCGCGTGACGATCCGGGTAGTCGTGCCCGCGGCTTCATGGCCGGCACCGACGACTACGTCAGCAAGCCGTTCGCGCGCGCCGAGCTGTTGGCGCGCGTACGCCGCCTGCTCGAACGCACGTACGGAACATTCTTGCCCAAGGTGCCCGAGCCCGAGCCGGCACCTGCGCCCGCGGCAGACGCTGCGGGCGAGGGGCGACCCGCCGCCCTTCACTGAGGCGAGACCGGGGGACGCGCAATGGCACCCCACCGCGTCATGCAACTCCTTGCCACGACGGCGGGAGTACGCGCGCTTACTCCGCAGAGCCGTTGCACGGCAGGTCGACGTTGAACATCGTGCCGCGCGGAGTGAGGCGCACACAGTCGATGCTGCCGCGGGGCGCCAGCACGATTTGCCGCGCGACGGCAAGGCCGATGCCGGAGCCGTTCGGCTTGGTGGTCTCGAACAGGCGAAACACCTGCATGGTCTCGGGAATGCCCGGCCCGGTGTCGGTGACCGAGATGCGCACCGCTTGTGGTCCAGGACGCGTGACGTCGATGTCCACGCGGCCGGGACCCCGATCAATCGCTTCGATGGCATTCTTTACCAGATTGTCGAAGACGCGGTGCAGCTTCTCCTCATCCGCCGTCAGCAGCGGCACGTGCGATGGTGTGGCGAAGTCGATGTCGATCGCCCGCGCCGCCGCTACGGGTTCCCAGAGGTCGACGATCCGTTGCAGGAAACGGCGGAGGTCGACGGCCGTCACGTGAAGCCGCTGCTCGCGCGAAAACTCCATGAACTCTTTGGTGAGCGAGTCGAGGCGACGTACTTCGGCGAGGATGCTCTCCACGCCCTTGACGACCGTGCTGATGGGTTGGTTGCCGTCGCGGCCGGCGCGCCGCAGGATGAGCTGCGCTTGCATGGACACTCCCGTCAGCGGGTTGCCCAGGTCGTGTACGATCTGTGCGGTGATAGCGCCGATGTCCGCCAGCCGCTCACGCTGCTGTGTCGCCTTCTGCAGCTCCCGCAACTCAGCTTCCGCCCGCCTCCGTTCGATGAAGTCACCGATCTGGCGACCGAGGGCATCGAGCGTCTCCAACCAATCGGGCTCCGGCCTGCGGCGCTGGCGGCCGAAGAACACCGAGACGCCGATGATGGTGGTGTCCGTCCGTATCGGGAAGGCGAAGGCACCATGCAGTCCGAGCTGCGCGGCGGCGGTGAACCGGCTGAAGCACGCGGACGCCTCAACATCCGGAATCCACGCCGGCTCGCCGGTCGCCCACGCGTGACCGGGTAAGCCGCTCCCCGCAGCGAAGGTGATGGGCTGACTCAGCGCGACGAAATGGGTCGTGTCGATGGACGCCACATTCCACGCGGCACTCCAGCGCAAAGCACCGGCGGTCGTGTCGACCAGCCACAGCTCGCCAAGCTCCCAACCGATAGCCTCGCCGATGGCCTGGAGCAGCCGTGGGCCGGCGTCGGCGAGTGACGGCGAAGCCGCCAGTACCCGCGTCGTGGCGTATTGGAGAGCGATCCGCATCTCCGAACGCTTGCGCACCGTGATGTCGCGTATGAGTCCGGCAAACAACCTGCGGTCGCCGAGAGCGACCTCGCTGACGGCGAGATCCATCGGAAACGTCGTGCCGTCCTGGCGCTGGCCGACGACCTCGCGGCCGATACCGATAATCCGCTTCACACCGGTCTGCAGATAGTGGGCGACGTAGTCATCGTGCTGCTCGCGATAGGGCAGTGGCATGAGGATGCTGACGTTGCGCCCCAACACTTCGGTAGCGGCGTAGCCGAACAGCCGCTCTGCAGCGGGGTTGAAGGACTGGATCAGCCCGCGCTCATCGATCGTGATGACGCCGTCGACCGCCGTCGTGACAATGGCACGATTGACCGCCTGACTCTCGCCGAGCGCCGCTTCGACCTGGCGGCGCCCGCGTCGCACCTCGGCGTCCCGCAACTCGCGTTCGACGACACCGGCCAGTCGGTCGAGATGATCCTTCAGCAGGTAGTCCCGCGCGCCGGCGCGCATCGCGGCGACGGCGGCCTCTTCGCCGACGGTGCCGGCGAGCAGAATGACCGGCACGTCGTAGCCACCGTCATCCAGGAGCTGCAAGGCGGCGAGGCCGCTGAAGTGGGGCATCGAATAGTCCGATAGCACGATGTCGTAGCTCTTCTCACCGAGGGCTGCGAGCATTGCGTCCGCGGTCTCAACGCGTCGCCAGGTGACGTCGAAGCCGGCGCTCTGCAAAGCGCGCATGCTCAGCTCGGCGTCTTCGTCGGAATCATCGACGATCAGGACTTGTAGCGGCACACCCATCAGGCCTCTGTACCTCGCGGCACCCGTGTGCGGGTGCGTCGCCCTAGGAGGAAGCGGAGTAGCATGCCTAGCACGCGCGCTTCTCGCTGAGAAGCGCAGCGCGATGGCACGCCGGGGGCTGGTTTCAACGGCCCAAAACCGCACAACGCTCAGTGAGGTTCGGGCAGATTGTCGGGATGAACGCGCTCGAAGGGGCGCCGCTCGGTCACCTCCTCGGGCTGGTACCCGAGAGCGCGCGTGGGTAGCGGGACGTAGCGGGCTCGCTCATTGCCGTTCGTTTGCGTGCGCACAACAGTGCATCGGCGCGCCTGGTGCTGCGTGGACGGTGCGTTTCTCGGCGGCAGCTCGAAGGGCGCGGCCTCACGCGGGACTCGTCCTGGCGAGGCCGCGATCTCTTCGAGCTATATCGAACGGACGGTTGGAGCTCATGCCGACGCAGGAGGGACGACAGACACCTTCACCTTCCGCCTTTTCGGCTTTGCGCGTTTAGCCGGCTTGGCCCCAGCCTCGAGCTCCTTGCGGATCTCGTGCACGTACTTCTCCACCTGCGCCGCGGCCATGGCGGCGCGCTTACGCAGCTGGTCTGCGACCGCCTTGAGGTTCTTGAGGAAGCCAGCGGCCTCGGCCCGCTTGCGAAGGTCCGTCCGCAGCCGCTTTGCGAGCCCTTCCACCTCCTTGATGAGTGTTCCAACCCGATCGTGTTGCTTCTTCGTCGTCATACGCCCCTCCTTTCAGCGCAGCTCTGGTAGAAACAAACGTGCCACCGATCAGTCCAGACGGCTGCGGGCGCAAGCGCCAATTGGATTTGCATGGCTGCGAAACTGCGATCCATCAGACGCGCCGATGAGAAAAGGCTCAACGGGGTGCTCCGCTCTCCCTGTCGACCACGTCCCGCCGATACAGCCAGCCGCAGCGCACCAGCGTCTTCTCGATTTCCACCGCGATGAAGACGACGGCGGACACGGCTAGGCACAGGACGAGCTCGCCGGCGCTCAGCGTGTCGGTCTTGAAGACGGCGTGCGCGGCTGGGAGGTAGATGGTGAGCAACTGCAGCGCGACCGTCAGCAGTACCGCGCCGAGGAGTGGCCTATTCGACCACAGTCCTTGCTGAAAGAGCGATTGTGTCTCTGAGCGGATGGCCAGCACGTGGCCCATCTGCGACAACGAGAGCACCGTGAAGACCATGGTCCGCCAGTGTGCCAGGCCCGTGTGGTAGGCCCACGCCTGGGTGAGGAGCGACGCGCCGCCCATCAGGAGACCCACCCACACGATGTGCTGCCACATGCCGTGGGCGAAGAGGCTCTCAGCGGGGGGCCGCGGTGGGCGGTGCATGATGGCCTTCTCTTGCGGCTCGGCTGCCAGCGCGACGCCGGGCAGGCCGTCGGTCACCAGGTTGATCCACAGAATGTGAATGGGCAGGAGCGGGATGGGCAGCCCGAGAAAGGGGGCAAGGAAGATCGTCCAGATCTCACCCGAGTTACAGGTGACGGCATAGCGGATGAACTTGCGGATGTTGTCGAAGATGCGCCGTCCTTCCCGTACCGCGGCGACGATGGTGGCGAAGTTGTCGTCGAGCAGGATCATGTGCGCCGCCGCGCGAGCCACGTCGGTACCGGTCACACCCATCGCTACGCCGATGTCCGCCTGCTTCAGCGCCGCTGCGTCATTGACGCCATCGCCCGTCATGGCAACGAACTCGCCCCGGTCTTGGAGCGCTTTGACGATCTTGATCTTCTGCTCCGGCGCCACGCGCGCATACACGCGGACGTGTTCGACGTGTGCCTCGAACTCTTGCATCGACAGCGCCTGGAGTCGCTGGCCCGTCAGCACCTCACCGTCGTCCGCGATGATTCCGAGCTGTGCGGCGATGGCGCGCGCCGTGGCGGGATGATCGCCGGTAATCATCACCGGCGTGATACCGGCGGAGCGGCACATGGCTACCGCCTCGCGGGCCTCCGGGCGCGGCGGGTCGATGAGGCCGACCAAACCGAGAAACGACAGCTCGTCTTCCACGACGAACGGAGAAAGATCGCCCGGCATGGCCGGCCACGTGCGGTACGCGATGGCCAGCACACGCAAGCCTTCGGCGGCCATCTGCTCGGCCCGTTCGAGCACGCGGGTGGTCTGCAAGGGCAGGGCACCCCCCGGGCCCATGGCGCTGGCGCATGCAGTCAGGACGGCCTCCGGCGCCCCTTTGGTGAAGGCCGCAATTGCGCCGCCGTGTCGGTGCAGCGTTGTCATGCACTTGCGCTCCGCATCGAACGGAATCTCGGCGAGCCGGGGTGTGGTCGCCTCGAGCGCCGCCCGCTCGTAGCCAGCCGCCACTGCGGCCAAGTACAGGGCGACCTCGGTTGGATCGCCACGCACCTGGTCGCGGTGGTCGGAGATGGCGTCGTTGCACAAGGCCAATGCGGTGTGAAAAAGGCGATAGAGCTCGGAGTCGGCGCCAGTCTCCGTCGGCGTCATCAACTGCGCACCAAGCAAGAGCTCCACCGCACGCATCTGATTCTGCGTGAGCGTGCCGGTCTTGTCGGCGCAGATGTAAGTCACCGAGCCGAGCGTCTCGACGGCCGGGAGGCGGCGAATGAGCGCCCGCTGTCGCACCATGCGTCGCGCGCCCAGCGCCAACGACACCGTCACCACCGCCGGCAGGGCTTCCGGGATCGCAGCGACGGCGAGGCTCACGGCGGTGAGGAACATGAGGACAACTGACTCGCCGCGCGCCAGCCCGATGACGAAGACGATGGTGCAGATGCCAATGGCGGCCAGTGCCAAGCGTTGCCCGAACTGGGCGAGCCGCTTCTGGAGCGGTGTCGTGCGGTCGGCGGCACTACTCAGGAGGGTCGCGATCTTGCCCAGCTCGGTGTCCATGCCGGTGGCAATCACCACCCCGGAGCCGCGGCCGTAAGTGACAAGCGTTCCCTTGTAGGCCATGTTGCGGCGGTCACCGAGCAACGACTCCGGATCGCTGAGCGCCACATCCGTCTTCTCGATGGGCACTGACTCACCCGTCAGGGTTGCTTCATCGACCTTCAGCTGGGCACTTTCGATGAGCCGCAGATCTGCGGGGATGATGTTACCCGCATCGAGCAGCACGATGTCACCTGGTACGAGCTCGGTTGCGGACACCACTTGCAGCCGCGCGGCGCGCCGGACGGTAGCGGTCGGGGCGGCCATGATCCTCAAAGCCGCGACTGCGCGGTCGGCGCGGTACTCCTGGAGGAAGCCGATGGTGCCGTTGAGCAGAACAATGATCACGATGGTGATGGCGTCGGGCGGTGCACCGACCAGACCCGAGATGATTGCCGCGGCGATCAACACGACAATCATGAAGTCGGTGAACTGATCGAGTAGCATGCGGAGCGGGCCGCGGCGCCGTGCCTCCTGCAACTCGTTGGCGCCGTAGCGAGCGGTGCGCTGCTCGACTTCGGTTGGGCTCAAGCCAGTCTGCGGATCAACCTGGAGGTGGTGCGCGGTGGCCGCAGCGGTGAGGATGTGCCAGGCGCGTGGCGATGTCAGGGCGCCTGAACGGCGAGCTGTCTGCGTCATCAGGTCAGTGACCGAACTGGTAGAGCAGGCATAGTCCTTACCGCCGGCCGCGCAACTTTCCTGCCACGCGCGCGTCGGGTACGCCTACCGCCCACCCCGACCCCGGTTCTCGAAACTGGCGAACCAAGCGGGGCGATTCCCGTGGGTGGCAAGCGGCGATAACTGTTGGGCGCGGATCGGGGACAAGGTGCGCTGGCGAGCGGCTTGCACCGCATCAGCGCTAGCATGACTCTTCGAATCAACGACATGCGGCAGTCCCTCCTGGATCGGCGCGCCGCGCTGTTTCGCACGGTGGCGCAGGTTGAGGACGACCTGCGCTGGTTGGACACGAACATCGAGCCAGAGGTGGAAGAGGAGGGACAGGAGGAGAACATCGCTCGGTTGCTGGCACGCCTGGACGATCGGGGCAAGGCCGAGATCGAGGCAATCGATGCGGCGTTGGCTCGCATCGCTACAGGCGCGTATGGTCGCTGCGACCTATGCGGCAAGGCCATTCCTGCGGCGCGACTTGCCGCGATGCCGATGGCGCTCACCTGCGTGGACTGCGCGGCGGCGCGTGAACGCGGCCCGTCCTGATGTGACGAACGTTCCCGGTGTCGGACCGCCACCTGGGGGACACGAATGGGTTCGGTCGAAGCAAACGTGCAGGTACCCGCCAACTTGGCAGCGAGGCGCGCATGACCTTCAAGGACCGCAGGGAAGCTGGGCGCCAGCTGGCGACGCAGCTGCTGCAGTACAAGGACCAGCAGCCGCTGGTGCTCGCCCTGCCGCGCGGTGGTGTCCCGGTTGGGTACGAGGTCGCAGTCGCGCTCGATGCACCCCTCGACATCGTTGTGGTACGCAAGTTGGGCGCGCCGGGCCAGCCGGAGCTGGGGATCGGAGCGGTGGTCGACGGCGACCATCCGCAAAGCGTGCTCAACGACGACCTCATGAGTGTCCTACACGTCTCTCGGGCGTACTTGCAGCGCCAGGTGGCGCTCGAGCTGCAGGAGATCCGCCGGCGTCAGGAATGCTATCGGCGCGGCAAGCCAGCGGTGCCGATCGCCGGCCGCACCGTGATCGTCGTCGACGACGGCATCGCTACGGGCGGGTCCATTCGGGCAGCGTTGCGCGGCGCGCGCCGCGCCCACCCGCGGCGCTTGATTCTTGCGGTGCCGGTGGCACCACCCGAGACCATTGCTGCGCTGCAGAACGAAGCTGATACGGTCGTCTGCCTGAGCACGCCCGCGATGTTTCGTGCCGTCGGGCAGTTCTACGACATCTTCACCCAGACGAGTGACGAGGAAGTGATCGAGCTCCTCGATGCCGCCAGTCGGCGATGGGCGGTAGCGCCGACCGGAGAGGCCGGGGCCCCGATGTCCTAGCTCAATTGACTGCTGCTTCGGCGTGTGGCCGGCGCTGCCGGTGGTGTACGACACAGCGCCGCCGCCGCCGCGATCGTCCCGACGCGTTGGCCGAGACCCGACTGTTGTTCTCATTGTTGAGAAGCAGAGCGGGCCAACCCTGTGCGCCGTTGCGATGCTCGATCCGAGAGAGCGCGGCCCCGACGGTGCATTGGCATGGCCAATTCCTTGCTTGTTCGCAGGCAAAAGGAGCGTGATCTGATGACAGGGCCGGGCTATCACTTCGATCGGTTCGGGGCGTATCTCGGGTACATCGACAAACACGGTCACTACTTCGAGAGAGACGGGACGTGTCGCGGTATGCTCGCCGACGACGGGACGCTGGTTGATGGGGATGGTGTCCGCCGCGGTCGCTTCGACGTGCAAGGCCAGTTCTGGGACGAGCAGGGGAGCTACCGAGGTTATCTGTCACAGCCAGACGGCATTCCCTTGCGCTACGGCGAGCACGGCAGGCGTTTCTCGACTCATGCGTCATAACGACGCATTCGATCGTCCGCAGCGGAGACACTTCAACAGGGCGTCCGCACGGGGTGCTCCCATGATCGGCTGCCGCGTGTGTGCACAAGAATTCCTCTTTCATCAGGAGCGGGCGCCTAGAAACACTCCACCCCAATAGAGCATCTGGAGAAAGAGGCTGTGAAACGATCTGGGTCTATGTGGCGCAGTGTTTGCCTCAGCGGACCATCAAGGAAGGGAGGCAGCAATCGTGAGTTCAGATGCGGAAAAGCACAAGGACATGCACTTCGAACCGGACGTCATGCTACCGACGCAATTCTTCGCTACGCTACGCCGTCAGGCGCCGACCAAACGAGGCGAGTGCCAGTTGATGGTCGCCGTGCTGGAGGACGCCGTCCATTGTTTTCAGAAATATTCCCTAGCCCGAGACCGGCAGGGACAGCGACTCTTCCGTGAGGCCGAAGAGTGGATGATGGTCGAGACGTGGCCAGCAGGGGACGAGCCGACGCTTTCCTTTCAGTATGTGTGCGACATGGTGGGTCTGGATTCGCTCTGTCTGCGCGGCGGCTTGCGGCGCTGGCGTGAGTGCCAGTCGGCCGCCGACGACTCGCATACACGTGCACCGCATCGGGGACAGCGCGCAGCGGCCTGAAACGTCCGTCCTGATGCGTGCTGCGTTGCGGGCGTGCCGGCTCGATCGGACGCGGCGGCTCACTCAGGAGGCCAGCAGCTCGCGGACGTTACGCAGCAGCGCGTCCAGCTCGGTCGATCCGCTCCTGATAGCGCTGGCGCTCCGCCGCGACCAGCTGACCAGCCGCCGCAAGCTCGTCGTTCTGTTCGCGTAGTTGTTCCGGGACAGCCCACGGTCGCCAAGAAGTCACCTAGAAGGGTGGCGCATGTTCTGAGCCGGAGTGTACGTCCGCAGTGAACCGCCCGCCCGCCAGTCCGCTACCGACGCGCGCCGCGAACGCTGCCGAATGGAAATACGCGGTCAGCGCCGCTGAAAGCGGAAAGACCTGATAGCCTGGCGTCCACTCGACGACGCGACCCTGTGCGTCGCGCACCATGCCACCAACCATGGCCAGCGACGCATCACCCAGTCGCAAGTGACGGAGGTCGCGCACCAGCGCTTCGAAACGGCCTTGCTCCTCGCCATCGAGAAAGAGGAAGAGCCGCGAATGGAAGAAAATCGCCGCGTCGTGAAAGAACTTCGGCACGCTGGCGACGCCGTCCTTGCCGATGTCGGTGGCCATGCGCACGATGACGTGAAACACTTGGCGCAGAACGCCCAACCCGGGATGCTGCTGTAACGGCAGCGGCGGACGATCGGCGGTGAACGGTGCAGTCGGGTCTCCCTCGCGTACCCAGTGGACGGCGGCCAGCTCGATCGGCCGCTCGATGGGATACGCGCACCGCGCGAAGAAGGCGGGTTGCACCGTGGCCTCGCCGACACAGCCGTCTACGAGCAGAAATCGGGTGCCGGCTTTGTGTCCGAACAAGAGCGCGTGAGGCAGGGCGTGGCCGGCACTCTCGATCACTAGATCGAGCTGCCCAAACCCCTTGCGTTCGAGTGCCGCCATGACGCCCGCCTCGTCGAACAGCCGCCGCAACGCCGTCCCGTCGTAGCGATCGAGCACCTTGTCCATCAGTGCTCCGCCGCCTCGCGGGTGAGCAGCCAGCGGAAGTAGTTGAAGTGGATGCGCCAGCTCGATGCGCCGTAGCCACCGGCGGTGACCACGACCATCGGGATGCCGCGATCCGATACCTCGTGGGTGACGAGTTGGTCGCGGGTGAGCATGCCCGCTTCACTGATGTCGAAGTCGCCGAGTGTATCATCGACGAACGGGTCACTCCCCGCCACGTAGAAGGCCACATCGGGTTGGAATACGCGGACGATGGCTGGCAGATGCTGCCGCAGGGCATCGAGATAGGCGGCGTCGGCGGTGTGCGACGGCAGCTCGACGTCGCGATTGTTGCGTTTGGTGATCCAGCACCAGTTGCCGGCATGGAGGGAGAACGTGAAGACCGATTCGTCTGCGGCGAAGATCTCGGCGTTGCCGTTGCCGTGGTGGTAGTCGAGGTCGACGATCAGGGCGCGTTCGATCTGACGACTGCGCTGCAGCCCGCGGATGGCGATGGCAACATCGGCGATCGCGCAAAAGCCGTCGGCACGGTCCGCTTGCGCGTGATGGAAGCCGCCGCCAAGGTTGACCGCCAGCGCGTGTTGGCTCATGGCCAGCCGTGCGGCGGCAATTGTTCCGCCGGTAGCAAAGAGAAACGGTTCCAACAGGTGCTCGTCCCATGGATGCGCCGGATCGAGGAACAGCAGCCGCGCCAGCACTTCCGGCCGGCGGATCTGCGCCAGGTACGGGGGCGTGTGCACCAGCAGCAGTTCCTCCTCGGTCACGGCCGCCGGGGAAGCGAAGTCCACAGCCGTTGCCGCATGCGCCGTGATGAGGCCGTCGCGGATGCGCCGCGGCTTCTGGACATCGAAGGTATGGCGGATGCCGGCTTCGAGGATGTCGTAGACGTACTCGTCGCGGTAGAACAGCGCGGGCCGGCGGTGCGGGCAATTCATACATCGGAACGGAGGCAACTTCCCGGCCACTCACCCCGATTCGCAGAGTGTGCGATGCGCGGCCTGCCGATTCCCGAACTTGCGATAGCCGCACCGCGATGCCTCCTGTATCTGAACACGCCCGTGGGCTTGGCCAAGCGCTTGCTCCAGACAATGCCGAGGAAAGCGAGGCGCACTGAGATGGAATCGACACTACCAACTGGCGGATTCTTTCGAGTCGAGGAGCTGCCGTCGAAAGGAATGGTTGCCGGCGTGCAAGTCCGGTCCGTCCACCTGGCGGACCTAATGATGACCTTTGTCGAGTACCCGGAGGGCGCCACGGTGCCGATGCATCACCACCCGTACGAGCAGATTACCTACGTGCTGGAAGGGCAGCTCGAGGTCCGCCTGGGGGGCGAGACGCGCGTGCTCGGGCCGGGGGAAGGCGTACAGGTTCCGGCCAACATGGAGCACAGCTCCCGGCCGATCGCTGGACCGGCCAAAGTGCTGGATGCGTGGACCCCGGTACCCAAGATGTTCAAGGTGAAGCCGCCGATCAGCGGCGTAGGAAAGGGTGTGGTGCTGGATGATGAGAGCGTCGCGTGAGCTCGCGGGGTCTGCGGCTGGCATCTCTACAGTCCCTACGCGCGTCTCCTCAAGTGGCGTGCGAACCAATCGCTAGCCAGCCGGGCGACCTGTTCCAGTGTCCCCGGCTCCTCGAAGAGATGGCTTGCTCCCGGAACGATGGCCAGCCGGCGCTCGCAACTCAGCCGTTCATAGGCTTCCTCATTGAGGCGAATCACCGTGGTATCGTCCCCGCCCACGATGAGCAGGGTGGGCGCCTTCACCATGGGTAGTGCAGCGGTTGCCAAGTCGGGGCGGCCGCCGCGCGATACGACTGCGCCGATCGTCGCGTCGTCGGCGGCGGCACTCAATGTTGCAGCGGCGCCGGTGCTGGCCCCGAAATAACCGATGCGTAGGTGGTTGGTCCGCGGATTCTGATGAATCCACTTCGTCGCAGCCAGGAGGCGTTGGGTGAGCAAGTGAATATCGAAAACCTTGGCTCGATCGTCCGCTTCGCGTGCGGTGAGCAAATCGAAGAGTAATGTCGCCGTTCCAGCGTCACGTAAGACGCTTGCCACATAGTTGTTGCGCGGGCTCAGCCGGCTGCTGCCGCTGCCGTGTGCAAAGAGAACAATGCCTTCAGCGTGTTTGGGCACGCGCAGCTCTCCTTCAAGTTGAATCGAATCGGTCGCAATGCGGACCGGCATATCGAACCCACCGTTCTGAGATTCACGCCCTATCGTTGGGTACGATCGATTCATCGGGCCACTCCTCACACGATCTGTCCCGTGTCAAACTTCGCCACACTTCGGGGCGAGGTAGGTCAGACAGTCCTCGAGCGTCGACAGCTTTGGATAGTCCACCTCGGGGATGTCGAAACCGGTCGCTGCATGAATCCCGACGATGAAGTTGAGAAAGTCCACGGAATCGAGATCGCATTGATCGCGCAGACTGGCGCGCGGGGCGATCGTTGTAAGATCGACCTCGGGCGCAACGGCGGCCAGCGCTTCGAGCACCACCCGACGCAGGTCGTCACGGGTCATAGCTTGTCCGGCTCCTGCACCAAGCGATCGATCGCGGCGAGAAACAACCCGCCGCGGTGACCGTCGCTGGCGCGGTGATCAGCAGACAGCGTCGCATTGATCACGGGGTGGACCCCCACCATTCCCTGTGACGCCCAAGGCTGCTCGACGATCTTGCCGAAACCGACCAGCGCGACTTGCGGTGGGTAGATGACGCCGAACACCGTCTGGACGCCCTGCTCGCCGAGGTTGGTCACGGTGATGGTGGCATCGGCAATTTCCGAGCTGCGCATCACTCCGGCACGGGCGCGCTTCACGAGGTCGAGCAAACTCTGCATCAGCTCGTCGAGATTCTTCGTGTCGACATCGTGAATCGCCGGGGCGACCAACCCGCCGGTGCGCAGAGAGATGCCCACGCCGATGTGCACGCCCGAGCCCGACTGGAAAGCGCCGTCGATCCAGTAGCCGTTCATCTCGGGCACCTGACGCACCGCCAGCGCGACGGCGCGCAGCAGGAGCACCGAGTACAGCAGGCGGCTGGCCACCGGCCGCTTGAGATTCTCCGCAGCCAACCACGCCAGCGCACGGCTCATGTCGATCTGCGTCGCCAGATAGTAGTGCGGAATCTCGCGCTTCGAGCGGGCCATGGCGGCGCCGATCGCCCGCCGGATGGCCGCCCCCTGATTTGCTGTGGGCACTGGCGGCGGCGCATGCGGTGCGACCGGCGGCGGCTGCACCAGGCCTGCTGCGCGCTCTACGTCGGCGACCGTCACGGCGCCGGATTCACCGGTTCCGCTCAGTGTTCCAGGATCGAGACCCAGCTCTTCCGCTCGCTTGCGCGCTCGCGGCGATACCTGTGCACGCGCCCGCGGCGCGGACGGCGGAGGCAATCGCGCGGCGGCCGGCTTTTCCGCAGTGGGCGGCGGCGACGGCACTCGCCGCTCCTCCGTCACAAGGGGCACAGGGGAAGGTGGGAGAACGGTCGTCGTCTCGCTGCGGATGCGGGCAAGGACCGTTCCGACCGGGACCTTTGCTCCTTCTTGCACGAGAATCGCCTCCACGACGCCGCTCTCGAAAATTTCCACTTCGATGAGACCCTTCTCCGTCTCGACCGCAGCGACGATGTCGCCGCGCTTCACGGCTGCGCCGATGTCGACTCGCCATTCGACCAGCGTGCCGGCTTCCATGTCGGCACCGAGCGAGGGCATGCGGAATTCACCCACGACCGGTCACCACACGTCTCGCTGCCGCAACGATGCCCGCCGGCTGAGGAAGAGCGGAATCTTCAAGATGCTTCGCGTAGGGCATCGGCACCTCGGCGCTGCAGACACGAGCCACCGGCGCGTCGAGCTCGTAGAATGCGTGCTCCATGATTCGCGCCATGATTTCGGCCGAGATGCTGCCGCTCTGCCAGCCTTCGTCGACGATTACAGCGCGGTGCGTGCGCGAGACCGAGTCGATGATCGTCTTCTCGTCCAGCGGGCGAAGGGTGCGTAGATCCACGACCTCGGCGTCAATGCCTTCCGCCGCCAGAGAATCCGCCGCCTGCAGCGTCTTGCCGAGTGTCCCGCCGTAGGTGATGAGACTCAGGTCACGGCCCGGACGGCGCACGACGGCGGTGGTGATGTCGACCGCTCCGGCATCGGCCGCCAGCTCGCCTTCCATGTTGTACAGCGAGCCGTGCTCGAACATGAGCACGGGGTCCGGGTCTTGGAGCGCGGTCCACAACATCCCACGGGCGTCATCGATTGTGGCCGGTGTCAGGACCTTGATTCCCGGGATGTGTGCGTACCAGCCCTCGAGGCTGTGCGAGTGCTGCGCGGCCAGCTGGCGCCCCGCACCGGTGGTCATGCGGATGACCAGCGGAATGTTGAACTGTCCGCCGGACATGTGGAGGATCGTGGCCGCGTTGTTGAGGATCTGGTCGAGGGCGAGCAGGCTGAAGTTGACGGTCATGATCTCCACGATCGGGCGCATCCCTCCCAGCGCGGCACCGATCCCGGCGCCGACGAACGCACATTCGGACAGCGGCGTGTCGCGAATCCGCTCCGGCCCGAACTCCTCAAGCAGCCCCTTGCTCACTGCAAAGCAGCCGCCGTAGCGGCCGATGTCTTCGCCCATCAGAAAGACGCGCTCGTCACGCTGCATCGCCTCGCGGATCGCCGCGCGAATTGCCTCGCGGTAGGTGGTCTTGATCCTCGGTGGTTCGGCGGTCATGAGGGTGACGGCTCCGAGTAGACAAAGCGCGTGAGGTCCTCGACCGGCTCCCAGGTCCCGGCCTCCGCGAAGTCGACCGCCTGCGCGATCTCCGCCGCAACTTGCTCGTCGATGCGCGCGAGGTCGTCGTCCGTAAGCAAGCCGTGTTCTTTCAACAGGGCGGAGAAATTGGAGATGGGGTCCCGCTTCTTCCATTCCTCCACCTCGCGCTTGTCGCGGTAGAGCTCGGGATCGTACATCGAGTGCGCGCGGAAGCGATAGGTCCGGAACTCGAGGAAATGTGGTCCGGCGCCGCCCCGAATTGCGTCGGCTGCGCGGCGCGTGGCGTCTTGCACCGCGAGCACGTCCATACCGTCCACCGGCCACGCCGCCACTTCGAAGCTCGCCGCCTTCAAGGACAGGTCTGTCTCCGATTCCGAACGGGCCAGCGCGGTCCCCATCGCGTAGAGATTGTTCTCGCAACAAAACAGTATCGGCAGGTTCCACAGCGCCGCGAGATTCATCGACTCGTGGAAGACTCCTTCGGCGACCGCCCCTTCGCCGAAGAAGCAGGCCGTCAGCCGATTGTGCGCCTGCATCTTGTCGGCAAGCGCCAACCCCACCGCCAACGGCAACCCGCCACCGACGATGGCGTTGCCGCCGTAAAACCGCGTGCGCTTGTCGAACAGGTGCATCGAGCCACCGCGGCCGCGACTACAGCCTTCGCGCTTGCCGTACATCTCGGCCATGATGGAGGCGGCCGACACGCCGCGCAGGAGCGCGTGCCCGTGCTCGCGATACGTGGCGACGACGGCATCGTCCGGTTGCAGCGCTTGCATCGCGCCCACCGCCACCGCCTCCTGGCCAATGTAGAGATGGAGAAACCCGCGGATCTTGGCGGCGCTGTAGAGCTCCACGCACCGTTCCTCGAAGCGGCGCACGCGCACCATCTCGCGCAGGAGCTGGAGCGCATGCTCGCGCCCGGGGAGAGCGGTGGGAGGCGGGCGCATCACCCTGCACCCTCCAGCGTCGAGATGTCACCAACAGGCAGGCCCAGCTCCTCGGCCTTCAACAGTCGCCGCATGATCTTCCCGCTGCGGGTTTTCGGGACGGAGTCACGGAACTCGATCTCGCGCGGAGCCACCGCTGGACCCAAGCGGGTGCGCGCGAATCCGAGCAGCTCGCGGCGCAGTGCCTCGGTGGCGGTGTGGCCGTGCTTGAGTGAGACGAACGCTTTCACCACCTCGCCGATCACTGGATCGGGCTTGCCGATGACGCCGGCCTCAGCGACGGCGGGATGCTCCATCAGCGCACTCTCGACCTCGAACGGTCCGATGAGGTGACCGGCCGATTTGATGACATCGTCCGCGCGCCCGACGAACCAAATGTAGCCGTCGGCATCGCGGCGGACGAGGTCCCCGGTCAAGTACCATCCGCTGGCGAAGCACTTGCGATAGCGCTCCTCCTCGTTCAGGTAGCCACGGAACATCGACGGCCAGCCCGGCCGTAACGCCAGCTCGCCTTGACGGTCGGGCTCTGCGATCACGTCCACGCTCCCGTCCTTGTGCCGCAGGACGACGGCCGCCTCGATGCCCGGCAGCGGCTTGCCCATTGATCCGGGACGAATCGGCATCGCGGCATAGTTCGCGATCATGATGCCGCCGGTCTCGGTCTGCCACCAGTTGTCATGAATTGGCCGCCCGATTGCTTCTTGGCCCCACACCACCCCTTCCGGATTGAGCGGCTCGCCGACGCTGGCGATGAATCGCAAGCTGGAGAGGTTGTACTTACGGATCACCTCGGTGCCGACCTTCATCATCATGCGAATCGCGGTCGGCGCGGTGTACCAGACCGTGACTTTCTGCGCCTGCAGTAGTCCGTACCAGCGCTCGGCATCGAAGTCGCCTTCGTCGACAATGCTCGTGATGCCATTGGTCAACGGGGCAATGATTCCGTACGACGTCCCCGTCACCCATCCGGGATCCGCGGTGCACCAGAAAACGTCGTCGGGATGGAAATCGAGGGCAAGCTTACCGGTGATGTGGTGAGCCACGACCGCCTCGTGCACATGGACAGCGCCCTTTGGTTTGCCCGTGGTGCCACTGGTGAAATGCAATAGGGCCATGTCCGCTGGATCGGTCGGTGCGATCGTATAGTCCGGACTCGCTGCGTTCACGAGGGCGTGGAAGTCATGCGTCCCTGGCCCTTCAGAGGCAAGCCCGATGACGATCACGTGCTCGAGCCACGGCAGGGACGCGCGGATCGGTGCGATTTTGCGCCGATACAACGCTTCGGTTGTCACCAGGACGCGCGCCGTGCCGATCTCCATGCGGGCGCGAATCGGTTCGGGCCCAAAGGCAGAGAACAGCGGACAGAACACGCTGCGATGCTTCAGCGTTCCAAGCGCAGCGACGTACAGCTCGGGAATCCTGCCGGTGAGGGCGAAGACGCGATCGCCCTTGCCGACGCCGAGCCCCTGCAGGGCATTGGCGAATCGGTTGGTCAACGCGGAGAGTCGGCCGTAGGTGAAATCCGCTACCGACCCATCCTTGCCGATCCAGCGTATCGCGAGACGGTCGCACGAAGGTCCGTGTGCATGGCGGTCAATCGCTTCGTGGGCGATGTTCAGGCCGCCGCCAGGCAGCCCATCGAGCGCACGACGCGCGTCGTCCCATGAGAACGACGCCCGAGCGCGATCGTAGTCCACGAGGTTCGGGCGTACGATCTGGAGGTCCGCCGGCTTGGCGATCTCGCAATGCTTGGCTGCGGCTTGAGGTGACATAGAATCCGCGATCGGAATGAATCTCAGCGTCCGCGCCACATCACGATCATGGCCGTCAGGGTACTGAGAACGAGGAGCGAGCCGAAGAATACGGATCGCCATGACAATCGCTGTCGGCGCATTTCCATCGCCACGAGAATCGTGAGAACAACAGCCCCGCTTTCCAGCGCCAGGAAGCTCATTTGTCGTACTTGGGGTCAGCCTGCATGCGTCGATGGGCCATGGCGCCGTTGACTTGGTGCAACTTGTTGGCCATCGGCTCTGTCTCGATGAGCGGTGCCTATCGGCAACCGTCGTCTCAAGTCTGGGAGAGTCGTCCTCGAAATATCGTACTTTTCGACGGGGACATCAGGGTCATCAAAGAGCCGAGCCCGTGGAGTTCCCTTGAGCGAGCGTCGATACCCTGATGCGAGAGCCCCGCGCACCTGGCTCGTCGCCACTATCGCTTGGCGCGGAGGCGATTGACGGGGCGCTCGCCCGGATCACTAGCCGTGATTGCAATTGCGGAGGCCGAGGGCAACGTGATCATCCAGCAGTCCGCATTGCGGCACTTCAATCGGATTTGCGTTGCCGCCGCGGCGCCTGCTCTTGTATCGAGAGTAGGTAGGCAACGATTGCATTGATGCGTTCGTGGACCTGTCCCTCACGTTCGGTGCCCTTTGCCGAAAGATCCTCGAATCGCTCTCCCCACACCGGCATCTCGCGTTCGCCGTGGGCTGGGACGACCTCACGGCCGTCAATGTAGCGGGCGATGCGCTCGCCAAGTAGGTGATCGCGAGTGTGCCGGCCAAGGTGTCTCAGATCAGGCGGTCGTCGCGTCAGGGCACGCGCGACATATCCCTTCCCGTCTGCTTCAACCCCATGGCACGATGCGCAATAGCGCATGAAATAGGCCCGCCCCTCGTCGGACTGGTCAGCCAACACGGACGTGTACAGATTGACCAGAACGAGCATGGTTACCATCCCGAAGCGGATTGCCATCATGCCGTCACCCCCCTTTGTGCCCGCACCTATCACGGCAGTCAGCGACGGGGCAAATGTGCAGCGCGATTGGCGCAACACCGGTACGAGCGCTCTCTCCACTGCGTTCCTGGGAACGTGAGCTCGAGCGAATGCTTGAAGATTTCCCGTTCTTCGGCAGCGTATTCTGAACGTGGTAGAGCACGCGCAGCTCACTCAGCCCGAGCGCCGGCCGGTCTCGGCGGCGCACGACGGAAACGTTCTCGAGGTTTGACCACCTCCCAGAAGCTCGCGCACCGCGTCGTGCGCGAGCTGCAGCAGGCCTTCCGCGGTCGTGCGAGCTACGAGTGGTCGGATGGCGGGAGCTTGTTTGCGGTGTGGGAGCGAGACTCCTAGCGGAGTCAGGTGAGCGACAACGTCTGGCGGGCCCGGCGGGCGGCATGGGCGACATGCTCGCGCACGTCGCCGTTGCCAGTCAGCTCGAGTAGGAAGACGCCCGTATAACCGATCGCCGCCAGCTTCGACTGGACTTTCGGCCAGTCGATGATTCCATCTCCGGGCGGTAGATGATCGTCGGTATGACCCCGGTTGTCGCTTGCTTGCAAGTGGACGAGCCGCGATGCAAACCGATCCATCACCTCGAAAAGAAATCCCCCCAGGGACGTGTGCGAGGTGTCGATACAGACTCCGGTTCCCTCGCACGGCAGGGTGCGCAGCAACCCTTCCAGGTCATCGGGCTGTCCTCCCAGAAGGTGGGGGAGGGGCGTCTCGACGACCAGATCGAGGTCGCGCTCGCGGCAACGCTGCCAGAGCGTGGCGAGCCCCTCGGCGCTCCGCGCGATCCGCGTCTCGCGGTCCCACACCCAATCGTGATCTTCACCGCCAGGGTGAATCACGTAGAGCCGCCCTCCGAAGATCTGTAGGGCATCCGCAGCGTGTGTCAGACGCTCGAGTGACTGCTGCCGGAAGGCGGGATCGGGATCGGTGATGTCGATGTCATGCCCGAACGGCGCGTGCAGCGAACAGACGGTGAGACCCATCTCCCGGATCACGTGCGCGAGCTCACGCAGCCTACGCGTGTCCAACAGGTCGATGTGATCGCGAGCTGTCGCGATCTCAATGATGCGAAAGCCCGAATCGTATATCGGTTGCAACACCGCCTCGATCGGGTGGTGGTAGGCGATACCGGTAGAGAGGCCGAGATTGTCTGTCATCGCTACCTCCACTCGATGGCATTCTTGTATTCGCTGAGCCTATGCGTGCATCCCGCAAGCGGGCACGCGCCGCGGGCCGCTTGGAGCTCGCAGCTGAAGTCTGGGTCGATTCCGCAGGCCATTGCTCCGCAGAACAGACGGACGTAAAAGTCGGCTCGTGCTGCCGCATCGTAGCGGTACCACATCGATCCCCACCCGAAGTCCCGTTCGTACTTCGAGCGGATGAGCCCGGCCACGGAGCGTGGATGCCACCCCATCCCCCACAGTGCCAGCGCCACCGTACGGATCCACACCGGTTGCAGCAGGGCTGGATTCGGCTGCGCGAGCGGCAGCCGCACGCACGGTGGCAGCGACCGAAGATCGAGCCGGTCGTAGGTCTGCGCCCACGTTTCCGGGGGATCGTGCCAGCCCTGAAGGAACGCCCGATGGAATCGCGCCAGGGCTCCTCGCCGGTAATCTTCGACCCATCGGAGATCGTCACCGCGCGCATCGGGAATGATCGTGTGGACACACTCCGCAACCCGCGTCGCTTCTGCCAGGTTCTCCCGAGTACGCAGCAGTCGAGAGAGAGGCCGTGTCCGACATGGAACATTGATCGTGAACGGCCGCGATGGCGTCAGCTCCCGGGTCTTCTGGTTGCTGCTGAACGCGCACCGAATGTTGCGCTCGAAGAGCGGATCGCCATAGGCACTCAGGTCAAGGCAGACGTATGGCCCGCCACCGGCGCGGGGAATGTCCGCGAGGACGACCGGCATCTCCGTCTTGCCCGAGAGGTTCTGAATGATCCGATGGACCAGGTACTCGAGCAGGCGACCTGCGCCTTCGTGTGCTCGGCCCAGTTGTACCCACGCCGCACCACCGAGTCCGTTGTACTTGGAGCGAAGCGGCGCGCCGATGTCGCCGATATCGAGAATCGCCGCATGAAAGGGGGTTCCGGCCGGAATGCGTGTGCTCAGGTGATAGCCGCGACTGGTCAGCAGATCGATGGTCGGAACTCTGTAGCTTTGGAACACGCTGCATGCCTCACGATAGATCGGCTCGATGCGGGTGAAGCAGTCCTCGGGGTGAAGATGGACGTCGGCCGCGTTTTCGGGATCTGCATAGTCGATATCCATCTGAATGAGCGTTCCGCCTCGATCGGCTAGGGAGCGACACACGTCTGCTCCATCATCAAGGAGCGTCTGAAAGTCCTCGACGCGAACGGGCACCGGCGCGTCCTCGGGAAGGCGAAGGCCGCGTTTGCCACCGTAGCCGGCCAGCCCCAAGGCCCGGAATCCGTGTGAGTGCCCTGGATCGCCATCGCAGTACTCCGCGATGCGGGAGCGAACCGCTGCGGACCGGTAGTACGTTGTCAGTTGGATTGCGGGCGATCCAGCGTCGTTGCTCGACCGATCCGGCTCGGTCGCGACGCAATCGTCGTGGCATGTTCGCGGATCCTGGCTTGTCAGTTCCGATTCCGTCATTTCCTGACTTCACGCTGCGCCACGTGCAACTTCTGCACCTTCAGCGCGAGGCCGCAATAGACCATTTGGCACCACGCAAGCTCCGCACCAGAGCCGCGCGTTACGAACGAGCGCCCATCTTTGGAACCGTGCAGCCACGACGACCTCTCGAATCTGAGTCCGTGTTCCTACAAATGCGTGGATGACCAGCACTGGAAGGCGAGAATGTGCTACCACCGCACCGGCGGCTTGGCAGAGCCGAGCGTGTGATGCGAGTGTCGCGCAGCGCCGACAGCGTAACTAACGTGAGGTTGTTTGCGGTGTGGGAGAGGGATTCGCTTCGGTCAAGAAGCTCGTCAGCGACAGCCCGAGCCTCTACATCAGCTCCACGATATCGCCCACCGCGACGTGGCCTGCGGCGGCAACGGTGGCGTAGACGCCGACGTTCTGCGCCGCGTTGCGCACGATCGTGCGCAGCACGCTTGGGTCTTTCACGAGATCGTGCTGCGGCAACGTGGTCATGACGCAGCGGGGGCAGGGCGCTTCGATCTTGAGGCGTGCGCCGCCGATCTGCAGGGTTTTTCCCAGCCAATCGGTTTCGACCAGGCCGGCTGTGCCGCCGGTCTCCACTACCACGTTCGGCCGAAAGCGGCGCACGTCAAAGCGGGCGGAAGGATTGTGAGCGCCGAGCGCGGCCAGCGACGCCGTCGTGAGGATGTGCAGCGGAAAGGCGTCGAAGTACGTGCCCAGCGGCGAGACGTATTCGAAGAGCTCCGGAGGGAAGATGGACAGGTCGGGCAGCGGCTCGTCTGCGGTACGGCCGAAGAGGGCGCGCAGCTCGGCCATCATGTCCGGGTTGTCGGGTGTGCCGTGCCGATAGTGCTCGATCGCGCTCGCCGGCTGCAGCGGCCACAGCGTCACGCGCCGGCCGAGCAACGCCGAGAGTCGCGGCGCCGCCGCGGCGTCATCAGTGCGCAGCCGCTGGTCGTCGGGCAGCGTGATCTCCGCCGGCGGGACCGCGCCCTCGGTGGGCTCACTGAGGTAGCGGGCCGTGCAGCGCAGCAGATGGGGCAGCTTCTTGGCGCCGCGGATCTCACCCGCTTGTTCATCACGCAGCGCCCAGCCGCGATCGCCGACGACGCCGCGCGGGCCGATTGCACCCTGCTCCAACCGTTCGCCGCCCATCGATTTCACGGGGTAGCGCCATACTTCGCTGACTCGTCCGACTGCGGCCATGCTTCCTCCTTCGGGGCGACGCCTCGCGTGCTCGCTGGCTGTGACCTAGCAACGCCTTGGAGCAGAGTCCATCCGGTCAAGGAACCTGCGCCGACGTTTCCGCGACCTGGCGGAGCAAGCGAGCTGGTCGCCGCCGCGCTGACCAGCCCGCTCTCTCACCTAGTCGTGCCTACTGCGGGAGGGTTATGAGCGCATTGGTGGCGCCGTCATGCTCGGCGACCTGGCAGGCGGCGAGTTCCGCCAGCGTCGCGGCGGTCGTACAGCTCGGTCCCCGCACTACGGGCACGAGGGCGTCCGTACACTTCCCTGCAATTTGCGGCGCGATCCTGGTTGCGTTCCTCTCGATGGTTGTGCGCTCGGAATTGCCGGGGCACGGAAGAGAAGGATACAGATCATGCTGCGGCAGACACCTCGAGATGATTCTCAGGCGACTAGTCGTGTAACGCTTCCCGGCGCTGGAGATCGCAGCTTGGCAGCGTTCTTCTGCGGCGCTGCTGAGAATCGTGTCGCGTTGGCCATATTCCGCGGCCAGTGCGGCATCGACGGACGCTGCGGTGGTGGCGATAACGCAGGCGCTGACGGCTGCGGGTGACGTTGCAGGAGAGCACATGCTCGGCAGTGACAAGCTGGCGAGAGCATCGCCCGCACAGTTGAGGCCGATCCTCGTGGCCGCCTTACTGGCAGCGTTTACGACCTTGGCACTCGCGTGTGCATCCGGGCAAGGGCCGGTGGCCGTCCCTCTGTTGACCGTGTCAATACACCGCTGGAACGCACTGAGTTGCGTCTGAAAGAGCTCAGTGAATCCCTTGCGGATCACGCCCCGACAACGCTTCTGTTCGGTACTCAGTCCGCATGCAGCGGTGTCAAGTGTGCACTGCGGCGTGCAGGCCAAGCCGGATCCGGAAAGTCCCAGGGACCCACAGCTCTGGCCTCCGAGATCAATGCCGTCGCATGCTTCGCCGCCGACGCGGATGCCGTTCCCACAGCCGGTGACGCTGCAGTTGGAATCGCAACCGTCCCCGTCGAGGGTGTTGCCATCGTCGCATTCCTCGGCGGGATCGCGAACCCCGTCCCCACACTCGGTGAGCTTGAATACCTGCTGCTGCGTACCGGCATACAGTGTGTGCTGGCCGCTGAGAGTGAGATCCTTTGCGCATGGCTGAGCGCGCCCCGAGCCAAAAAGACCCTGGCCGAACGTATTCCAGCTGCGCCCTGCATCCGTGCTGACGACGACCGTACATCCCAGCGCGGCGTACACGGTGGAGCGGTTCTGCGGGTCGACTAGCACCGCGCCAGCGTCTTCAGAAAGGAGTGCCAGCTTGAGCGCGAAGGATTGCCCGCCGTCTTCGCTCTTATAGAGTCCCTTCCCGGTGACCGCATACACCACCGCCGCATCAAGCAGGTCAGTCGCGAGCCCCAAGACGGCGGTGGCCGGAGATTGAGTCGGGCTCCACGAAGCGCCGGCGTCGGTGCTTTTGAGTATTCTACCGGTTGGCGGAATGGCGCTGTACGTTCCGGCGTAGAGCGTGGAGGGATTCTGCCGGTTGATCGTGAATGCCCACACCCGCTCAGTAAGGGGAAGTCCTCCCGCCACGTTGGACCAGCTCACACCCGCATCAACGGTTCTGAAGATTTCCGACCCACCCGCGTAAACCACCGCGGCGTTTGTTGGGTTGATGGCAAGCGAGAAAACGCCGACAGGATCTCCCGATGCAAGAGTCGTCCACGTCGCTCCGCCATCCGTGCTTCTTTCAGCGCCGTTGAAACCCCCGCCGTAAAGGACGGACGGGGTGACCGGATCGATTGCGAGCGGATGATGATAGAGAGGAAGGCGTTGCCAGGTCGCGCCACCATCGGTGCTCTTGTCCTGAGCGGTGTATACGGTCTGCGGATCACCCGGATCTGCGGCGACGGCCCGTGGGTTGGTTTCGAACACCCCGGCGCTGCGCTTCGTCCAGCTTTGCCCGCCGTCTGTGCTCTTGAAGATTCCTTCTGAACCGCCTGCGTACAACACGGACGTCACGTTCGGATCCACAGCCAGCACACGGAAGCCGCCCGCTGCGGCGGTGGAGATCCAGCTCCAACTAGCCCCCGAGTCAAGGCTCCTGAACACAGCGCCACCCGCCACCGCATACGCGGTTGACGGGGTTTTCGGATCCAGCGCTAGCGTGGAAACGCACTGATCGAGCGGGCTCTGCGCCCAACTCTGGCCACCATTCGTGCTCCGGAAGAGCGAACAATTCCCTACCGCATAGGCGGTGCCTGGGGCATCGGCAGCGACCACGAGTTCGCCGACATCGATCTTCGGAAGCCCGACGCTGGCGGCGCTCCAATCCTGCCCGCCGTTCGTGCTTCTGAACACTGCGCTACTCTTGAGAGCGCTCTCGTCATAGAAACCGATGGCGGCATACACGGTTGCGGGTACATGCGGGTCGCTGGCGATCGTTCGCACGGCCCGGAACGGCCCCGCCGGGTCCGTTATGCCGCTACTGGCTGCCGTCCAGGTAAGGCCAGCATTGGTGCTCTTAAAGACGTCGCCCGAAACACTCACCCACGAACCGCCCGAATAGCGTACGCCTAGATAAGTGCCCGCATAAAGTACGGCGGGGTTCTGGCGGTCGACGGCGAGCGCGAACGTCGAAGAGCTCGGTGTTCCCACCTGTCCCAGCACGCGCCACGTCGCTCCACCATTCGTGCTACGCGCGACGCTGCCGAAGTCGCCGACGTACATCGCAGAAGGCGCTGGCGAATCGACGACGATGAGCGACGGACCGTAAAAATCGGATGGAACTGAGTTCTGGGCCGTCCACGTCAAGCCGCCATCTGTGCTTCCGTACAGGCGCGAAAGGAGACTGGCGACCAGCACGTCACTCCTCGATGGGTCGACGACGATCGCATCCACGTAGCCGCCGGTTGGCCCACCCGTGGGCCGCCAGACGGGTGCGGCCAGAACTCGTGATTCGAGTCCGGTCAGCAGCGTTACCCCGAGTACCACTGAGAGCACGGTTCTGCGGATCCGCCTGCTGAGGTGCCGACTCCGTGCCTTACCGTGCATCGCAATCGCTCCCCTCTGCTGCTGCGCAGCTCCGAAACGGGAGCGGGGCCGTGGGATGCGCACTGCGATCAGATTTGCTGGTGTACGCCGTCACGACGGAACGCCCCCCTTTCGTGGATGGTCCCTGATTCGCGAGCCAAGTTGTCAGAACGACAGGCTGACTATAGCGTACGACGTACCGCTCCCGTCAATACCTCGCGGGAGTTGGTCGAGAGAAGGTGAGGTGCCCTAGCGCGCACGAGGCTGCGACCACCCTGAATTTTGGAACGAGGTGGTGCCTGGCCGCGGCAGAGGCACTGAATTAGGTTCCGAAGTCGAAAAGCACCTTCACCGCTCCATGATCGCCTTGGTTGTGGGTATAGAGGAATGCGTCCTTGAAATCCTCCAGCCGGAAGCGGTGCGTGATGATTGGTGTGACGTCAACGTGCTTCTGCTGGATCAGATCGAAGTAGTGACGCATGGCGTGCTGCCGTTTGCCGTTCCATTCTTCGACGCCGAAGGCGTTGGAGCCGACGAGGTTGATCTCCTTGAAGTAGTGCGGCGACCACTCGAAGCGGGCCGGTGTGTCGACGCCGGACAGGACCACCGTCGAGCGCGGGCCGGCGATGCGAATTGCGACTTCGATGCTTTCTGCCGTGCCCACGGTGTTGTAGATCACGCGCACGCCGCGTGTGCCGTGCAACATCGGCAGAGCGGGGACGCCTTCGACCGGTGGCAGCACCTCTGCGGCGCCCGTGATGTCTCTGAAGCGTTCGATGATGTGCTCCGTGGGCCGCCACGGGATCGCTTCGATCGCGCCGAGCTGTTTGGCGAGACGGGTTTGGTGCTCGAAGCGGGTGATGGCGTAGATCTTCACGTCGAAGAGCTTCGTGAGGATCTCGATGGCGCACAGGCCGAGCGTGCCGCAGCCGTAGACCACGACGATGTCGCCCGGCTGCGGCGGGTGACGCAGGATCGAGTGCAAGCTCACCGAGAACGGATCGGCCAACACGGCGGCGTCGTCGCTGATGCCATCAGGCACCGGGATCGCCATGCTTTCGTGCGCCGGCAGAAACGGCGCGTAGCCGCCGGAGGCGTCGCGGCAGGTGCCCGTGTGGATGCCGGCGCACAGGCGCCCGCGCTTGAAGTTGATGCACAGCGAGTACTGCCCGTCCATGCAGGCCTCGCACAACGGCGTGACGCCGCGCGGCGCGCAGGACAGCCACGGGTTGAGCACGACGCGCTGGCCGATACGTACGCTCTTCACTTCCGGCCCGACCGCCGCGACCGTGCCAACGACCTCATGTCCCATCACCTGCGGAAACGTTGCCAGCGTCGCCAGCGGGCTGTCGATGCCCTCGAAGTCGACGAACACCTGCTTGTAGTCGCTGCCGCAGATGCCCGTCAGCCGCGTCTTGATCAGCACCCAATCGGGAAACGGGACCCGCAGGTCGGGCACGTCGACGAGCCGCAGCAGCGAGTGCTCACCGAGATATGCTTCCTTGTCCTCGCGCGCTTCTTGGATGAGATGGACGATCTCGTTGACGTCAACGTCGAACACCAGTGCCTGCATGCTACCCTCCTCAGTTCCATGTGATCACTCTGCGACCCGCCGCCGCGCCGCCTCGATCGCCGCCGCGGGCACCGGGTCCCACCGTGCCGCGCCGCTGCGAAACAATCCGGGGAGCAGCGACTTGAACAGGAATACCCACGACAGCGACTTCGGCACGGTCATCTCGTAGCGCTTCTTCTCGATGCATTCGAATACCGCGTCGGAGATGACGCTCGGCGGGTACTTCTTGCCTTGGTAGCGCACCGGCGCCTCGGCGGCGGCTTTGTCCCAAATCTCCGTGTCGATCGGGCCGACGTGGATGACGGCGGGATGAATGTTGGAGCCAGCGAGGTCGAGCCACAGGCCTTCGGTGAAGCCGGTGAGCGCGTACTTCGAGGCGGCGTAGACCGTCTCGCGTGGCGGCGGGATCTTGCCCGCGCCGGAGGAGATGTTGACGATGTAGCCCTCGCCTTGACGCAGCATCGGCTTGAGCGCGGCGACGGTCATGTACGCCGGCGCCAGGAAGTTCACGCGCATCGTGTAGTCGATGTCCTCGGCGGTCACGTCGAAGAACTGCTTGTGCTTGGGGATGCCGGCGTTGTTGATCAAGACGTCGAGGCGGCCGAAGCGCTCGCCGGCCCGCGCGACGACCCGTTCCGCGAAGGGGCGCTCCGCCAGATCACCGGCGAGCGCTTCCACCTCGGCGCCTGCCGATCGGCACTCGGCTGCGACCTGCTCGAGCAGCGCCGCGCGGCGTGCCGCGATCACCACGTGCGCCCCGCGCCGCGCGAAGTCGATCGCCACCTGCTTGCCGATGCCGGATGACGCGCCGGTAATCACCGCCACTTTCCTGCGGTACTCCACTCCGACCTTCTCCTTGTCCACCGAGTCCGTGTGCTGCTGCGGGCGGGAGTCTATCCACGTCGTTGGCTGGTCGGCAAGAGTGCCTCGTAACTCGTGGCCGGTCTTGGTGGCGCGTCGCCGTGGAATCAAATTCCACGGCTGAGTCGGGCGAAGCCCACTGAATGGGCTGTCGATGAAGGTCCCCTCTCCCGCGCGCCTTTTCCGCGTGGGAGAGGGCTAGGGTGAGGGTGCAGAGTTCCGGGACGGGCGCGGCGGCCGCCTGAGCCGTTGGCCGATCGCGACGAGTTCG
Source organism: Binatia bacterium (assembly GCA_041497995.1). Classification (GTDB taxonomy): domain Bacteria; phylum Desulfobacterota; class Binatia; order HRBIN30; family HRBIN30; genus DATKMS01. The sequence goes on from JBGQHM010000001.1 coordinate 60,118, forward strand.
TGGTAATCTGAGCACATGGCTGAGCAGGTTCAGGTTGTGCGTGCGCGGGGCCGCGTGTGGACGGTGGCCAGAATTCGCAAATCGGCGGCCGACGAGGCGGACTTCCGCTTCTGGTATGACGGGTTGAGTCCCGAGCAACGCGTCGAAGCGGTTGGCGACGCATTGGAGAGTTGCTTGAAGACACGGGGTGCCGATGGCGTACCGAGACTACGAAGAGTTCATCGCCGCATTGAATGCCCATGGCGTTCGCTACCTCGTCGTCGGAGCGCACGCGGTCGCGTTCCACGCTCGGCCCCGCGCAACCAAAGACCTGGACGTCTTGGTTGACCCGACCGCAGCGAACGCACGAAAGGTACTGGCCGCGCTGCGAGATTTCTTCGGCGGCGCAGAGCTTGGGTATTCGGAGCAAGACGTGACCGACCCGCATTGGATCATTCAGCTCGGCGTGGCGCCGGTCAGAATTGACTTGATGTCAGAGATTCCCGGATTCGGTAGCTTCGACGCCGCGTGGAGGAAGCGCGTCGATGCAACCTTCGGCTCTGTGCCGGCGCACTACATTGGCCTCGACGAGCTCATTGGTGCCAAAGCGGCGGTTCATCGACCGCAGGACCGAGCGGATCTGCGCATCCTCGAGCGCGCCAAGGGCGGCCCTAGGCTGACGACGCGTTCCCCCCACCGCCGCAGCAGGACTCGGCGCCGTTGAACGGCAAGAGTTTGGCCGACCCTTGACGGCGATGTGATCCGGCCCCGACGTACTTCGCGGAGGCACCTTCCTACTCTGCCGTAGCCCGCACCGTCGAACATTGCACGCCACACATCGCCGATGCTACGCTCACGCGCATCCGGCGAGTGCAGGATGAAGCGAGTCGGTCGAATACGTGTTGAGGGGCATCGCACAGCTGCCAGGCGATGCGGACCACAGAGCAGTGTGGCGAAGCGGCGGTCCAGTAGCGGATGCGCAATGACCGAATGGTGCGCACCAAACAGCGGACCCTCCCGCCCCCGCACGGTGGCCTGCCGACAGGCGCGTGGCACGGGCGAGGGCGTGATAGGCCGACCGGCCTATCGGCGGACCGAACGATCGCGAGCTGTCCGACGAAACCGAGGTGGTGCAAGCACTTGTGGGCAGTATGTTGAACGCCGCACCGGCGTGATAGGCCGACCGGCGCCGCGGGATGCGTGGTGATAGGCCGACCGACCTAATTCATGTTGGAACTAAACCGCTGCGCGGTGGGTGTGTCTCGCGCAGCGAGCTACTGATTTCGCCTTCATCTGTGCACAGCATTTCGGTGTGAATTCGCCGCACCCGCGGTGGACAATGACCTCCATCACACACCGCGACCTGACCGGCCC
>JBGQHM010000002.1:0-60569 GCA_041497995.1 Binatia bacterium
AGGGGACAAGATCCGCTCCTACCATCACGTCCGCTACCTCGCCGAACGACACGACGTCCATCTCCTCGCGTTCGCCGATGCGCCGGAGGACGAACGTGGAGCGGACGCGTTGCGTGTCCACTGCCCCGAGGTCGTGGTGGTTCCACTCGACAAACGGCAAGCGCTGTGGCGCGGCCTCGGCGCGTTGGTGCGCGGCCGATCGCTTTCGGAGGGCTACTTCGCTGCACCGCAGATGCGGCAAGCGGTTGAGCGCGCGGTGGCGGCGGTTCGCTTCGATGTCGTGTGGGTGTTCTCGTCGCCCATGATGCAGTATGTCGCGCCAACCGATGCGGTGTGGAAGGTGGCCGACTTCGTCGATGTCGACTCCGAAAAGTGGGACCAGTTCGCGGCGCGCGGCTATGGCCCGCTGCGCTGGGGGTATCGGATGGAGGCCGCACGTCTACGAGCTTTCGAGCGTCACAGCGGCAGCCGAGCGGATCGCGTATTGTTCGTGTCTGACGCGGAGGCAGAGCTGTACCGGACGTTCTGCCTCCCGCACACTGACGTGCGGGTGATTCCCAACGGTGTTGATCTCACGTATTTTAGCCCGGTTCGTTCCAGTGGGAGCGACTATCTGCTGTTCACTGGTGCCATGGACTATCGGCCGAACATCGAGGCGGTGATCGAGTGCACGCGGGAGATTCTGCCGCTGATCCGTAGAGACGTTCCGGAGGCGCGGTTCGTCGCGGTCGGTCACCGTCCGGCGAAGCGCCTGTTCCGCGAGGTCGCACGGCAGGGCGGTGCGCTGCAGATCGCCGGCTCAGTGCCCGATGTGCGGCCCTACTTCCGTGAGGCGCGCGTGTACGTCGCGCCGCTGCGTCTCGGGCGTGGGGTGCAGAACAAGGTTCTCGAGGCGATGGCCATGGGCGTCCCTGTCGTCGCGAGCCCGTTGGCGGTGGAGGGGCTCGACCTGCAAGCGGGGCGGGACGTGCTAGTAGCGGAGACCAACGCGCAGTTCGCCGCGGCTGTCGTGGAGCTCTGGCACGACGCCGCTCGCCGCCGTAGCCTCGCCGATGCCGCCGCGCGGCTGGTGGAAGCGCGATACACTTGGACGGGCAACCTACGTCTGCTTGACGCCTGTCTCCCTGGCGCCGGCGGCGAGCTGGGCGAGAAGTACTTTGCGGCCTGTGCACTCTAAAGGGGGACGTACCATTTCGGCCTGCCGTCTTGGGTCTCGCCATGACTGACTCGTTCCCATACGAGCAACGCGATCCGAACCGGCTTCGCGCGCCGCAAGAGAGTGGTGGCAGCCCGCTGCGACGCCCCTGGGCTGCCAGTGTCGTGTCCGCCCAAGATGTCCGCCTCCCCAGCAACGTGGAGGGCCCGCTAGTGTCGTGGACTCTTGTTGGCGCGGTTGGGCTGCTCGTCATCGTGCGGTGCGTAGGGAGTCTTGTCTTTCCGATCTACGACGATGCCTACATCACGTTCCGGTACGCGAGAAACGTTGCGGCCGGACACGGCTTTGCGTTCAACCCCGGACCACCATTGCTGGGGACCACGTCGCCCCTGTTCGCTGTGATGGCGTCCTTTCTTCACCTCGTGCGTCTTCCGATCGAGGCGAGCATCGTAGGGCTGAACACCGTGTGTGACGTTCTCTCGCTCGTCATCACGTGGATTGGGGTCGGGTCGCGAAACACCCAGCTTGAAGGGATTCTCTTTGCCCTGTTCTTCGCCAGCAGTCCAATTGCGACACGGATCGCTGTGGGCGGCATGGAAGTGAACGTCTTTCTGCTCTTGTCGACGCTATCGATCCTTCTGTACCACAAGGACCGGCGGACGCTGGCGATCGGAGTGACGGCGGTGTCGGTCTTCCTTCGGCCGGAGGGGGTAGCCCTGGTCGGACTGCTACTGCTGCTCGATTGGTCCGATCGTGGCCTCGCTTCCGGCACGCAGCTCGGTGTGGTGGCGGTGCTGATCATCGTGCCTGTGTTGGCGCTCGTCGGTTGGCACTTCGGTCACATCGTGCCGCAGTCGGTGCTGGCAAAAGCACGGCACCTCAACTCTTCGCCGTTCCCCGTCGTTCGAGAATTTTTGTTCGCCGACCCGTCTACAGCCATCTTGTTGTTACCGGCGGTGTGGGGAGCGGCGACGGTCGCTAACATCAACCAGTTTAGCCGCACCGTAGGCGTATGGGGCGTGGTCTACCTGCTGGCATACTTGATCATGCGTCCGCACGTGTGGTCCTGGTACGGCGAGCCGGTGCACTACGCGGAGTTCGTGCTGGCGGCAGTTGGGTGCGGGGATTTTATCCGCCGAGTGCCGACGCTGCGTGCGTGGCTCACGGAAGGGCGGCTCCTCCGGGGAGGGGGAGTGGCAATTGTCGCGGTCTGGATCGCCATCCTCTGGGTCCGCGGTGCCAGCGCGGTGACAACGTCCGTGTATCGCCCGCTCGAAGCGTGGTGCCGCGAGCACATTTCAGCGCAGGATACCATCGTTGCGAGCGACGTCGGAGCGATCGGCTATTTCTCCGGGGCACGCATCTACGACGTCAGCGGACTGGTGTGGGCCAATGCCCTGACGTACAAGTCTGTTGCCGACGTCATCGAGGCCATTCGCCCCGACTACCTCTTCTTGGCCGCAACTGTGGACCAGATGCGTCCCATGACCCACGCGAACGTGGCGCAGCTGTATCAGCCGGTGCGCACGTTCTCGACTACGGAGCAGTACGATCTCCTCCGCAGCGCCGGCTTTGCCGACGAGTGGCGGCCGGAATACGTGTTGTTCAAGCGGGTCGATGCAGCGGCGGCCAACAGCCAGCATCGGGGCACCGGGCCGTGAAAGCTCCCATTCCCGCTGCACACACGTAGGAATCGTGCGCGAGCGACAATGGACGGATTTGTTGGAGTGATGCGCAGCTCGGGGGCGCCGCTGCATCCGGAGGAGCTGCGCAGCGTGTTGCCTGCTGGAGTCGACGCCCGCGCCGGGATGCTCGAGGGGGCCACTGCGGCGCTTTTCCCGCTGGGTGGGCGGGCCTGCGACGCCGGCGGCTTACGGGTCACCGGCACAACGCACCTGGTTGACTGCGACGTGCTGCCTGCGCGCCGCGACGGCAGCGGACAACTTGATCGCGTGGCGCAGCTCTACCAGCAGCATGGCGTCGGCGCGTTCGAGCGACTGCACGGGCAGTTCTGCCTCGCGCTGTTCGACGCCCACGCGCAGCGCCTCGTCTTGGCGACGGACCGCTTTGCCACGCGGCCGATCTACTACGCGGAACGTTCCGGCACTCTCCGGTTCGGTACGAGCCTCATTCGCGTTGCCGAACATCCTAGCGAGATCGATCACCAAGCGATTCTGGAGTACCTCCTCTACACCACCATTCCGGCGCCACGGACGGTCTTCGCGAATGTGCGCAAGGTTCCGGCCGGGCATGTGCTGACGTTCGACCGGACCGGTTTGCGAGTCCGCCCGTTTTGGCAGATGGCGTACCCGGAGAGTCCCAACGGCGGCACCGAGAGTTGGGCTCGCCAGCTGCGCGGTGCGATCGAGGCTGCAGTGACCCGTCACGTTCAGGCCGAGGAGTCGCTCGATTGTGTCGGGGCTTTTCTGAGCGGTGGTACGGACAGCAGTACGGTTGCGGGGATGCTCGGCCGCATCACCGGCACCGCCGCGAAGACCTTCTCCATTGGTTATCACGAAGAGGGATACGACGAGCTGCAGTACGCACGTACGGCCTCGCGCTGGTTCGGCACGGTCCAGCACGAATGGAAACTCGCTCCGACCGAAGCCCTGGCCGCGTTGCCGGCAATCGTCGGCTACTACGAGGAGCCGTTCGGCAACGCCTCGGCGCTGCCGACGTATCGCTGTGCGCAGCTGGCGCGGGAGCACGGCGTGAGTGTGCTCTTCGCGGGCGACGGTGGTGACGAGCTGTTCGCCGGAAACACGCGATACGCCAGTGACAAGGTCTTCGCGCTGTACCATCGGGTCCCCGGCCTGCTCCGCGGGGCTTTGGACCCGATGCTGGCGTCGCTTCCCGATGGCCTGCCGGTGCTGAGTCGGGCACGGCGATACGTACGCCGCGCCAGCATTCCCAACCCGCGGCGGATACTGTCGTACAGCCCGTTGCTGTCTGAACCGCTGAGCGACATGGTGAGCCCTGAGTTCCTCGCTGCCGTCCAACCCGGTGCGCTGCTTGACCGGGCCGAAGCGCATTACCGTCAGCCGTCGAATGGGACGAGCGAGTTGAACCGTCTCATGTATCTCGACCTGCAACTAGCGATTGCCGACAACGATGTGCGCAAAGTGAGCGGTATGACCGAGTTGGCCGGCGTCGAGGTGCGCTACCCGCTTCTCGATACGCAGCTCGTGGAGTTCTCCGGACGCATTCCGTCGGCGCTCAAGCTGCGGGGATTTCAGAAGCGCTACATCTTCAAGCGTGCGCTTGCGGACTTTCTCCCGCCGGAGGTGTTGAAGAAGCGCAAGCATGGGTTCGGGGCGCCGGTAGCGGTGTGGATGCAGAGCGATACGCGCTGGCGTGCTTTTGTCGGCGATCTCTTGCACGATCCCCGTGCGCGCCAGCGTGGTTATATCAAACCGGTCGTCTTGGACCGTTTCTGGAAGCAGCTGCAGGGTGAGAACGCATCGTTCTACGGCGACTCGCTGTGGCCCTGGCTGATGCTCGAGCTGTGGCATCGGCGACACGGCGGCGACGAGGCCGTCGGCAGCCACCGCCCGCCTCGTCGTTTCGAGAACGCCTCGGTTGCATGATGCGTATTGAAGCAATTGCCGACTTCGAGGCCTTCCTCGAGCTGGAAGCGGACTGGGGTGCGCTGTGCAAAGCCGCTCACGCGCCGTCCGTCTTTCTCAGCCATGCGTGGTTTCGTTGCTGTTGGGCTGGAAAGTCAGACGACGTTCGACCGCTGGTGCTCGTGGCGCGTGTTGGGAGCTCCATCGTCGGTGTTGCGCCGTTCTTCATTCACACATCCAACTGGCGGATCTTTCCTATCCGGACGGCCTTGCTCATGCAGAACCAAGATTCGCCGTTCGCGGGCTTCATTGCCGTTGCGGATCGCGCCGGCGCGGTGGCAGAGGGTTTCTTCGAGCACCTGACCCGAGTGGTGCGGTGCGACGTCGTGTCGCTGCGCAAGATCATGCACGATTCACCGACGCATCGGGTCTTGCTCGAGTCGCCATTGGCCGCGCCGCTGATTCGTGCCGCGGGCGGCGACTCTCCCGTTCTTGCGCTGCGGGGTGACTGGAGCGAGTTCTGGGCAGCGCAGTCGCAACGCTTCAAGAAAACCGTGCGTAACGTTGTGAACCGAATCGAGCGGCTCGGTCGTGTATCCGTGGAGGAGTTGTCGGCAAACGCATCTGCCGATGAATGCTTGCGGACGTACGCGAGTGTCGCCGCGCGCGGGTGGAAGGCGCAGCTCCCCATCAGCCTCGGGCGTAATCGCGCCATCGCGCACTTCTTCGACGTGCTGACCGCCGCGTTGCATGCAAACCAGCAGCTGCGGCTGTGGGTGTTGCGCATCGACGACCGACCGATCGCCGCCGAATACCACGTCCAGGACGACGACGTCGTCTACGCGTTGCGCAGCGATTTCGACGACCACTACCGCGACGCGTCCCCCGGTGCGTACCTGAATGAGCAGATCGTGCGCACGTACTTCGAGCGACGGCTCAGGGCGTACGAGATGGGGCCCGGTGACAATGCTTACAAGCAGCGGTGGGCGACCGGAACGACGGCGCTCGATGACTTCTCGTTCTTCAGTCGCCGGCCGTATCCGATGACCGTGTACACTTTGGAGCAGCACGCCGTACCCCGGCTGCGTCAGGCGCGAAACTGGTGGCGGAACGACACCTCGGCGGCAGCCGCCGTGAGCTAGGCACCTACGTCATGATTCCCCCGTTGATAGATATCGCGCTCCGCGAGATGCGCCGTGGCAACCGTACGTTGTTCCGACTGGTACTGCGCGACGCGCTTGGGCGCCGTGTGCCGAGGACGCGCGACCCAGGCGTCCATCTGGATGCGGCGATGCAGTGGATCTGCCGCGCTCAGGACGTGACGTCCAGCGGCGGCGTCGCGCGCAGCTATTGCGTCTTTTGGCACCCGTACTTCCGCACGTCGGGCTGGTTGCCTGCCTACCCGGAAACCACCGGCTACATCATCCCGACGATGTTCGACTACGCCGCGGCCAGCGGCAACGCCGACATTCGGCGGCGCGCCGTTGCGATGGCCGACTGGGAAATCAGCGTGCAGATGGCGTCGGGCGCCGTTCAGGGTGGGGTCATCGGGATGGAACCGACGCCGGCGGTGTTCAACACCGGTCAGGTCATCTTCGGTTGGCTGCGAGCAGCGCGCGAGACCGGCGACGCGCGCTATCTGGCCGCCGCCGAACGTGCGGGTGTGTTCCTGGTCGAACAGATGGACAGCGACGGTGTGTGGCGGCGCGGGCTATCGCAACACGCCAAGCCGGGGCCGCAAACGTACAACACGCGCACCGCGTGGGCGCTCGTAGAGTTATCGGAGGCGACGGGTGCCCCACAGTTCCGTGCCGCTGGTCTGCGCAACATCGACTCCGGTCTGACGCGGCAGCTGCCGAATGGCTGGTATACTGGGAACTGTCTGGACAACGATGACGCCCCGCTCACACACACCATCGCGTATGCAACGCGTGGTATTGTCGAGTCGGGCGCCTTGGTCGGAGAAGAGCGCTACATAGCGGCCGCCCGTACGACTGCTGAAGCGCTGCTCAAGTGCCAGCGACCCGACGGCAGCCTGGCTGGCCGTTACGACCGGGAGTGGCGGCCAGCGGTGCGCTGGAGCTGCCTCACCGGAAACGCCCAGGTGGCGATCATCTGGTTGCGCCTCGCCGCCCTGTTGGACGAGCCTGCGTATCTGCGCGCCGCCGCGCGGAGCCTGGATTTCATTGCGTCCCTGCAGCTCCTGGAATCAAACGACAGTGGTATACGCGGTGGTGTCGCCGGCGCGTATCCAATCTACGGAGACTACGGTCGCTTCGAATATCTAAACTGGGCCGCAAAATTTTTTGCCGAGGCGCTCCTGCTCAAGCAGGGGTGCGCCAAGCGCATGGCCACCGCCGGTGCGACTGGCCGTGCGTCGACACACGCCGCCTCTCGCGAGTCGGCACTGGAGGCGCTGACGTGAGTGCGGCCCGCGCGCGCAAGGGCGTCGTCGCTTCCTCCGCCGGCTACTTCATTGCGCAGATGCTCGTCATGCTGGGCGGGTTTGTCTCGATGCCGATCCTGACCCGCCTGCTCAGCAAAGAGGAGTACGGCGTCCTGAATCTGGTATTCGCCTCCATAGCGATCCTGCTCATCATCGGACAGTTGGGGTTCCCGCAGGCCACCGTCCGTTTCTACACGGAGGAGCGACGGGCGCGGCGGCTGCGCAACTTCTGCAGCAATATGCTCGGCGGTGCCTTCGCCAGCGGCGCGTTGGTAGCGATCATCGCAGCGGTTGTCGTTAGATCGAGAACCGGCGAGGTGGAGTATCTGCGTTGTATGCGACTGGCGGGCCTGGTGGTGGTCATACGGGCCACGTCGAGCGTCGTCCTGCAGCTCTTCCGGTCAGAGGAACGGGTCTTCGCGTACTCGGCTACACAGGTCATCGGGCGCTACGCCACTCTGGGGTTGATCGGTGCCTTTCTGCTGCTGCACGAGGGTAGGGCGCGCGAGGTGATCCTCGCCACCGTTATCGGCGAAGGGGTGGTGCTCGCGGTGTGCGTGGCTGAGCTCGCGGCCCGCGGGAACATCGGCTGGCCGAAGATATCGTGGCCGACGATTGCGGCCGCCACAACGTATGGCGTGCCGTTGGCCATTGGCGGCTCCGCCAGCTTCATTCTCGACTACGGCGACCGATTCCTGATTCAGCGCTTCCTCGGGTTTGATGCGGTTGCCAGCTATGCGGTGCCGTACGATCTGACGCAAAACCTCGCTGCCGCCGTCTTCGCGCCGATCCGGTTGGCGGCCATTCCGATGATTTTCCGCATGTGGACGAGCGATGGACCGGAGGAAACATCGCGCTTCGTGTCGCAGTTGCTGACGTACATGGTTGCCCTTTCTATCCCCCTTGCCGTGCTGTTCGCGCTCATGAACCACGACATCATCCTGCTCTTGGCCTCTGCAAAGTACAGCGGGTCGGCTGCGCTCACCCCGTACATCCTTCCGGGCATCTTCATCGGCGAGATGAACTTCCTGATTGGCGCGGGGTTGACGATCCCGAAGAACACCACCGTCCTAGCGCTCATCATTTTATCCGGGGGCCTCCTGAACGTGCTGCTCAACCTGCTGTTCATCCCCCTGCTTGGCTTGGTTGGAGCGGCCGTCGCGACGACTGTGTCCTACACGGCGGTGATGGCGGCCACCTTCTGGAAGGCGCAGCCCGTGCTGCGGTTGCGGCTGCGGTTCGCAGTGATCGGCAAGGCGATTGTGGCGACCGCAGTCATGGTGACTCTCGTGCGCGGCCTGGGACCGTTTTCCGCTGAACGTGCCGTCGATGTCGCTGCGCGCGGCATTCTCGGTGCCGGCGTCGCGGCCGCGTGCATGGTGATCTTGGATCGGAACATTCGGGAACGTGCGTGGGTGCGCGTCGGTTGATGGTGCGGTCCGACGCGCCGCAGAGCCTCTCGCCAGACTCAATGTACATTCCTTTGCGTTACAAAGTACGCACGGTCGCGCAAGTCACCGCTGGACTCTGGTACAGCATCCGGGGTCAGAGCGGCGCGAGGCATCGCCGCGTCGCTGCACTGCTCAATGGGCGCGGTCTGCCGCATGAGTTCTTCGGTATCGACGAGGAGCGCTCAGCCGTGATTCTGCCTGAAGAAGAGCGCGTGCGGATCATTAGCGAGGCAGAGGATGCCGCCCACGGACGAATACGTGTTGTGGGACTCGGCCCCGTCGAATGTGGCAACCCTGTGGATTGGCACCGAGATCCCATCACGGGACGTCGGTTCCCCGCCGGAGTGTTTGATTCCGGTCGCGATGGTGCCGTCGACTGGAGGTTCTGCGATGAGATCAACTTGCACCGGCATCTGTACGTCCTTGGGCAAGCCTACTATCTCACCGGTGATACCCGTTTTGCGGAAGCGGCCATTGTTCAGGTCGCTTCTTGGTTGCAAGCAAATCCACCAATTTTGGATCGCTACTGGCACAGCCCTCTTCAATGTGCAGTCCGGGTTGTCGCTTGGGTCTGGCTGCTCTTCCTCATACGGCGGGCGCTGATTTTGGAACAACAGGCGCTGCTCGTCGATGCGATTCGAGAGCATGGGCGGTTCATCGAGAAGCATTCGGAAGCCGGAACCTACAACCACTTGATCGGCGAATGGACGGCGTTGGCCATGATCGGCATGACAATACCGTGCTTGCCGGAAGCTCAACGCTGGCGTAACCGGGGGCTAGACATCCTGGCGCAAGAGACCGCACGCCAGTTCGGCCGCGAAGGTGGGCATCGGGAGCAGTCCATCGGCTATCACCTATTCGTTTTAGACGCGTACACGCACATCGCGCTGCTCGGACGCCAAAGTGGACTCGAAATTGACTCGCGTGTTACCCACATGCTTGAGCGGATGTACGAGTTTGTGATGTTCCTGACGCGACCCGACGGTACGCTACCAAGCATGGGCGACGAAGGACTGCGCTGGCATGCACTCTCGGGCGCTCCTCTCCGAGATGCGCGCCGGCTGTTGCCCATGGGCGCAGCCCTTTTCGGACGGCCAGACATGAAGTGGCTTGCCGGAACCTCAGGCTCAGATTCGGTGTGGCTGCTCGACGGAACGCAGCGTCAGCGATTCGAAGAAATCCCAGCGCAGCCGCCCGCCTTCAATTCGTGCAGTCTCTCAGACGCCGGTATCGTGGTGCTGCGCAACGGGTGGGGAGCAGCTGATGATTATCTGATGGTTGATGTCGGAAGACAGGGTGTCGATCAGGGAGGGCACAGTCACGCCGATGCGCTGAACGTCGACATAGTTGCTGCTGGCGCGCCCCTTGTTTTGGATGCTGGGACGTACACGTATAGTCCCCAGACGGGCTGGCGTGATTATTTTCGTGGTACGGCTGCGCACAACACCGTCATGGTGGATGGCGTCGATCAGGCCGAACCGCGGCCGTCGCAGCCGTTCGGGTGGACCCATCTGGCAAATGGTCGTCTACGCAGTTGGTGTGATGGTACACGGCTTGTCTTCTGTGACACTGAACATGACGGTTATGGGCGTCTCGCGCAGCCGGTCTCGCACCGGCGTCTACTATTTTGGCCGCGAGATTTCTATTGGCTGATCTGCGACGTCATAACCGGCGCCGGCTTGCACCGTTGCGAGAACTTCTGGCACTTTCCAGCGACAATGGCCGAGTGGGGAGGGGACGAACCGGGTTGTACAGTCGGCGGTGACGCGCAGCGCCTCAGAATCGTGCCGCTGCTTGAGGACGGAGTCGATGCAAAACTGATCTGCGGATCGACCGAACCGTATCAAGGCTGGGTATCGTCCGAATACGGCCACAAAGCACCGGCGCCAGTGCTGATCTGTGAGCGCACGGGCGCCTTGCCGACTCTTTTTGCAACCGTCCTCGCGCCGCTTCGATGCGCGACGACACCCAAAGTTGCCATCGCGCGATTGGATGTGCGCAGAGGTGCATCCCTGTTGAGCTCAGCAGAGGGAGGTTGTATCCGCGTCGTCTTGGAGAATGACATCGTCGACTACTTCCTGTGGTCTGACGCTCCAGGTGCCGTTGAGGCCGGACCGATCACTAGCGACGGACACGTCGCATTCTTACGAGTTTCTCATGGAGTGCCGACGAGCGGTGTTTGCCTCGGGGGAAGCGTCCTACTCTGGTTTGGTCAAGAAGTCCCAACCAGTGAACTAGCCGACATCGACATTTTCAAAGAGGGAGCAGGGTAGGTGTGCGGATGCTGAACAAAATCAGAAGCCTCTTGCGGCCGGATGCACTTGCGGAAGGCCAACAGGCGGCTGAATTTTACGACCGCGTCTTTGAAGATAACCCGCTACAGCGGGGTCACTACACAGCTTCTCCGTACTATTTTCTGTGGACTGTAATTGTCGATCGATTGCGGAATTCGCTGCGAAGAGGGGTGTTGGAGGTGGGGTGTGGTGCCGGGCAGCTTGCGCATACCCTTGACGACGCGGGAATCGTTGAACGGTACTGTGGTTTCGATTTCAGCGCAGCCCGCGTTGAACACGCGCGGCGCAATTGCCCGCGATTTCGTTTCGAGGTCGCGGACGCCCTCGAAACGGACCTCTATCGTACTGTCGACTACGACGCGGTCATTGCGACCGAATTTCTGGAGCACGTGAGCGCAGACCTGCAGGTCATCGAATCGATTCGGCCGGGCACGTATTTCCTCGGTACAGTTCCCAATTTTCCCTATGTGTCGCACGTCCGGCACTTTGCCGATCGCTCTGAGGTCGCCCGCAGATACGCGCATCAATTTGAACGTTTCCGGGTGGACGAGTTCTCGGCAAATGATAGGGGCAAGCGATTTTTTCTTTTGGAAGGCATAAGAGCCCCCCAATCGGGGACGAAATGAGCGATGGAAGCGCACAATGACATGCGCGTCGGAAGCGCCGTGCTACGAAGACGCGCCGCACCGTCTATCGGTGCGTACGTACGCGAGACGCGACTATGCTGGCGCGGCGAGGATCTATCAGCGGCGACAAGCATGGCCCAGCTGAGGCCGATTGCATGAAGGCGGCAATGGAGCATGCGCTGTGCCGCGCCGCGTACCATTCGGGGCTGCTCGACGTGGCTACGCGGCTCATCGAACCCCCCGCGCGGCGCAGCTCGGAGGGAACGTTCCAGATTCTGATCTATCACCGGGTGGCTGCGGCCAGCGATCCATTTCTTCCCGCACTGCCCGTCGCAGCGTTCGAGCGTTATCTGATCTACCTCCGCCGCCGCTTTCGCGTCCTCTCGCTCACCGACCTGCTCGCAGCCGCGGAAGAGCGACGCATCCCAGGGCGGGCAATCGCCATCACGTTCGATGACGGCTACGAGGACATATACCGCTACGCCTTCCCGATTCTTCGCCGCTACGGCATTCCCGCAACCATCTTTCTCACAACGGGCCTCATGGATACCGATGCTCCGATGTGGAACGACGCGATCGGGACGGCCATCCGCGACACCAGCTCTGCGCTCCTCGATGGCGTCCCGGGGTGCGAGCCGCTGCCATTGACCACGACAGCCCAGCGTCTTCACGCGCTGGATCGAACCTTGAAGACGTTGAAGGTATATCCACCTTCCGAGCGAGCCGAACTGACCCATCAGATTGGTCGCACGCTGAAGGTCTCCGTTGACAGCGGCCCGCACCTGCTTCGTTGGAGACAGGTCGGTGAGATGCATTCGCATGGTGTGGAGTTCGGTGCGCATACGGTCAGTCACCCGATTTTGACGTCGATCTCGGAACAACAGGCGGAGGTCGAGATCAACGAATCGAAGCGCTGCATCGAAGCACGGCTGCAGAGTCCGATCAAACACTTCGCTTATCCCAATGGCACGCCGCGCGACTTCGATGAAACGACGAAACGACTGGTGAAGAACGCAGGCTTCTCGACCGCGGTTTCCACCATCTTCGGGACGAACACTGCTGCCACCGATCGCTACGAACTGCGCCGCGGCGGGCCTTGGGAGGAGGATACAAGCGTATTCGCCACTAAGCTGTGGTGGTATCGATGGAGAGGAAATCCCATTCCCATCCGAGCTCAGAAGGATGGCTGACCTTAGCCCCTCACAGGCCATGCTGCATATAAAATCGCGACGCCTGCTGATGATCACCTTCCACTATCCGCCGAGCAACAGCAGCAGCGGCGGGCTGCGCCCGCTGAAGTTCGGAAAGTATCTTGCGGAGCTCGGCTGGGAAAGTAGTGTGCTCACGGTCCCGACGCAGTGTCACGAGTCGGTGGACGCGGCGCTCTTGCGAGAGATTCCCCAGTCGGTTCGGGTGCACCACGCGTCTTGCTTCGATACCAAGAAGAAGCTCTCGATTGCCGGCAAGTACCCTGGCTTCCTTGCTGTGCCTGATCGCTTTGTGTCCTGGTTGCCCTTCGGTGTTTGGACGGCACTACGTGCTATCCGTCGCGAAGGCATCACGGCTCTGTACTCGACGAGCCCTGTTCCTACGGCGCATCTCATTGCTCTGACGGTGAAGAGGATGACCGGGCTGCCATGGGTCGCCGACTTCCGTGATCCGTGGGTCGAGACCGAAGGCAGCGAAGTGTACGGTCCGCTGCGCCAGCGCTTCGAGCTGTGGCTGGAGCGCCGAGTGGTCATTGGTGCCGACCGCGTTGTGGTGACCACCCCTGAGTTCAAGCAGTACTTGCTTCACCGCTATGGCCGGAGCATCGGCGACAAGATCTGTGTCGTCTACAATGGATACGACGAAGAGGACCTACAGGACTTGACGCCCGAAACCGATGACCCGGAGCGGTTTACGCTCCTGCATGCCGGGCTGCTCGATCCGCACTACCGGAACCCCTTGCCGATCTTACATGCCCTGCGCCAGTGCCTCGACGGCGCGTCGCTCCCGGCCGACACTCGCGTGACGTTCATTGGCGGCGGCACTTACGCGGACCAGGTTCTGCCCGGGGCGGTCGGCGAGCTTCGGCTGACGCCTAACGTAGAGGTCGTTGGCCGAATGCCGTATCGCCGGGCGCTGGCGAGGCAAGCGGGGGCTTCGGCTCTGCTGCTGATGCAAGGCGGCGATGATACCTGGATGCTGATCCCGGCGAAGGCGTTCGAGTACCTGCGCACCGGCCGGCTGATCCTGACAACCGCGCCGGCGGATAGTGCCACGGGGCGACTCGTAAGGGAGTTCGATGGCACTTTCCTCGCGTCTCCCGATGATCCAAAAGATATCGCACGTAGCTTGACGGCGCTGTATCAGGTCTGGAGTCAGGGGGTACGTCACGTCAAGCGCGACAGCGTCGCCCGCTTGAATCGCCGAGCCACTGCGGCCGAGCTTGCATCAATTTTGGACGCTATGACGAACGTCGCCGCGCCCGCGCCGAGCAGGGTCGCGGCAGCCTCCAGAGTGGAGTGATGCGGGTCCTGCACATCATGGATAGTCTCGGCGTTGGTGGTACCGAGATGGGAGTTGCAAACATCGTCGAGCGCACGCGCGACAGGATCGACCACGTGCTCTGCTGCGTCCGGCACGACGGTGCCATTGCGGATCGATTGCGTGCAGGGGGAACCGAGGTGATTGTCGTCGGGAAGGCTGAGGGGAATGACTGGCGCCTACCGCTGCGCCTGGCCCGCATCTGCCGCCAGGTCTCTCCAGACATTGTCCACACCCGCAACTGGGGCAGCATCGATGGCATCGTTGCCGCCCGGCTGGCGCGCGTCCCGGTGGTCATTCACGGAGAGCACGGTCGCGAGGCAGCTGATCCGGATGGGACGAATCGGCGCCGCAACCGCGTGCGCCGCCTACTGGCACCGCTCGTCACACGCGTGGTGACCGTGTCGGATCAGCTGCGCGATTGGCTCATCGGCCACGTCCGCATTCCCAGCCGGAAGGTGGTTGTCCTACGAAACGGGGTGGATGTGGAACGTTTTCGGTGCCGCTCTGATTGTGAACGTCTGCGTGCGAGGCACGGCTTCTCAGCGACCGACTTGATTGTTGGGACCGTCGGCAGGATAGATCCGGTCAAGGATCAGGCCGCGTTGCTCGATACTCTGGAGGTGCTGTCGAAAGACCATCCGAAGCTCCGCATCTTGATCGTTGGTGATGGGCCCGAGCATCCCAGGCTAGAGCGCGAGATCGCCGCGCGCGGGCTCGGCGGCCAAGCGCACTTGTCAGGTTTCCGGGAAGACGTTCCGGAGATGCTGAGCCTGATGGATGTCTTCGTGCTGCCGTCGGTCGGAGAAGGGATGTGCAACACGATTCTCGAGGCGATGGCCATCGGGCTACCGGTCATCGCCACAGCCGTGGGCGGTAACCCGGAGCTGGTGACAGACGGTGTGACCGGAGTGCTCGTCCCAGCGCGCGACCGACACGCTCTAGCGGCGGCAATCGCGCGCTATGCGACCGACGCCGAGACACGCCGGCGGCACGGTAGTGCAGGCCAGGAGCGGGTCTTGCGCGAGTTTACCCTGCGCGCCATGGTCGAGCGGTATCTCTCGCTGTACGAATACGAAGGTGCTCGCAAGCGGCGGGGGGTCGCCGCGCCAGCGGTGGCGCAGGCCGATCTCGTTGGAACGACGCCGCGGACTCCTTGATTGCGGCACGACTTGGGACCCGGACGTGATCGATAAGGCACAGCGCGCATGGTGACCGTCGGCATTCGTGACATCGTGATTTTCGGCATCATCTTGGCGACCCTACCGTTCTGCTTCATGAACCCATTTTTTGGCGGGCTCGTGTGGACGTGGATTGCCTTCATGAACCCGCATCGGATGGCGTGGGGCTATGCGCGATACTACATGGAGCCGGCGATGCTGGTCGGTCTGTCAACGCTGCTGGGGTTCGCGGTATCGAAGGAACCCAAGCGTCTTCCTCGGAACTTCGGGACGTATGCGCTCATCATCATGTGGGTGCTGATGACCGTCTCCACGCTGCTTGCGTTCAACACTAAGCGTGCCTTCCCGGCCTGGGAGGATCGCACGAAGATGCTCCTCATGGCGTTCGTCATCGTGGCGCTCACCAACACGCACGAGCGGTTGCGCACCCTGTTCTTGGTTACCAGTTTGTCGCTTGGCTTCTGGGGCCTAAAGGGCGGTCTCTTTGCGATCGTTACCGGTGCTCAGTTTCACTTTGTTGGCCCGGCCGCTTCCTTCATCGAGGACAACAACGCCATGGCCCTGGCCTTGGACATGACTTTGCCGATGCTCTTCTACCTGGCCCGCGATGTCGAGCAGCGACGCCTCCAATTGCTGCTGCGCGGCCTCTTCGGTTTGACGATCTTAGCCATCGTATCGACCCAGTCGCGCGGTGGCCTTCTCGGACTGGTGGTCGTCATGGGTCTGCTGGTCCTCAAGAGCGGGCACAAATTGGTGGCGGGTGTGCTTGTGGCTGTTGGTGCGGTTGGCATCATCGCGTTCGCCCCCCACACATGGACGCACCGCATGGAAACGATCGAGACGTACGACGAGGACGCGTCAGCCGTGTCGCGGCTCAACGCCTGGACGCTCGCGTGGCGACTCGCCCTCGCGCGCCCCGCTTTCGGGTGGGGCCCGCAGGCAATGGAGGATAAGAGTCTGTACGATCGCTACTACCCCGAGAGCCGTTCGCGGAGCGATGTGCACAGCTCCTATTTCCAGCTGCTTTCGGAGAGCGGGTTTCCTCTCTTTCTTGTATGGATCTCTCTGCTGCTCTGGACCTTTGTGACGCTGCAGCGGCTCAGCCGCCGGGTACGTGGCAGCCCAGAGTTGCGCTGGCTGTCGGTGTACGCCGACATGCTGCCGATCAGCCTCGCCGCCTACGCGATGAGCGGCATGTTCCTGGAGATGGCTTACTTCGATTTGGTCTACCACATCCTCGGCGGTGCCATCGTTGTGAATGACCTTGCGGCACGTCTCGTTCCGGCGAACGTTCCCGTGCCGCGCCGCTCGGTCGCTACGCGTCTGGCGAACACCCCGATGGCCGATGCTCGAGCAGCATCGTGAAGGTAGTTTGAAGCTCATGCGAAGTTGCTCCTCGCAAGTGCGGCACGCACCGAGCATGCATGACGCGATGGCATCAGCACGAGGCAGCATCCTATGTGCGGCATAGCTGGTATCTTCGATCGCTCTGGCGAGAGCGACCCGCGGCGTGCTGACATTCTCGCGCGCATGACGCGAACGCTTGTGCACCGTGGCCCGGACGACGAGGGTTATCTGATCGATGGTCCGGTCGGCCTCGGCTTTCGCCGGCTCAGCATCATCGATCTGGCGGGCGGGCACCAGCCCCTCAGCAATGAAGATGGCAGCGTCTGGGTCGTGTTCAACGGTGAGATCTACAACTACCCAGACCTCACGCACGAGTTGGAGGCCAAGGGGCACGTGTTCCGGACGCGCTCCGATACCGAGTGCATCGTGCACGCATACGAGGAGTGGGGTCCCGAGTGTGTGCAGCGCTTCCGCGGTATGTTTGCGTTTGCGGTGTGGGATCAGCGCCAGCAGCGACTGTTTTTGGCGCGCGACCGCCTCGGCAAGAAGCCCCTGTACTACGCCACGGTGGGCGACACCCTGATCTTCGGCTCGGAGATCAAGGCGCTGCTGGCCTATCCGGGCCTCGATCGGTCACTTGACCTGCAGGCTGTGAGCGACTTCCTGTCCCTCCTGTTCATTCCGGCGCCGAAGAGTATTTTTCAGCACGTACGGAAGCTGCCGGCGGCGCACTATCTCGTGGCGGGACGCCGTGGCGTCAGCGTGCATCGCTATTGGGACGTCAGCTTTGCTGCGACGGAGCCACCGCTGAGCCGGCCTGCTGAGCGCTTGGCGGAGATCCTGCACGAGGCCGTTCGCATCCGCCTGCGTAGCGATGTACCGCTCGGTGCGTTCCTGAGCGGAGGCCTCGACTCGTCGGCGGTGGTCGGCTTCATGAGCCGAGAGCTGAAGACGCCCGTGGTCACTTCGTCGATTGGTTTCAGCGAGGCTGCCTTCAACGAGCTTCCCTACGCCCGCGAGGTCGCCGGGCGCTTTCAGACCAATCACCACGAGCACATGGTGGCGCCGGATGCTCTCGAGGTGCTGGAGCGGCTGGTGTGGCACTACGACGAACCGTTTGGGGACTCCTCGGCGGTGCCCACGTACTACGTGTCGAAGCTGGCGCGCACGCACGTCACCGTTGCCCTCTCTGGTGACGGCGGCGACGAAAACTTTGCGGGCTACCGGCGATACCGGTTCGATGTCCGCGAGAACGCGGTGCGCAACATGGTGCCGGCGAGTCTACGCCGCCCGGTCTTCGGCTTGGTCGGTGCCCTCTATCCCAAGGCGGACTACCTGCCGCAGATCTTCCGCGGCAAGGCATTCATCAGCAACGTCGCCCGGACTCCCTGGGAAGCCTACTTCTATTCGATGAGCTGTATCCATGAAGAGGACGTGCTTCAGCTCCTGAGCGGGGATACGCGGGCGGCGCTCGATGGGTACCGCAGTGCGAACGTCTTCGAGGAGCTGTACCATGCGGCAGACGGGCCCGATTCGTTGTCGCGGGCTCAGTACATCGACTTCAAGACCTACCTACCCGAGGATATCCTCGCCAAGGTCGACCGGGCCAGCATGGCCGTGTCGCTCGAAGTCCGCTGCCCGCTGCTGGATCACCACGTGGTCGAGTACGCGGCGTCGCTCCCATCGCACCTGAAGCTGCACGGGACACGCAGTAAGCTCATCTTCAAGGAAGCCATCCGTGGGTTGTTGCCTGAGTCCACCATGACACGCTCGAAGATGGGCTTTGCCGTTCCCATCGGCGCGTGGCTGCGCACCGACTTGCAGCCGCTCGTCAGAGACTATGTCCTCGACTCCGGCACGCGACACCCATTATTCGAGCCGGTCGTGTTGCAGAAGTGGTGGCGCGAGCACGCGTCGGGTTTGCGTGACCGGACCACCGAGTTGTGGGGCATTCTGATGTTCAACATGTGGTACGATCGGTTCGTGCGCACTGCGGAAACGAACATGGCGTGTGAGTCGGCGGTCTCGCCCGACGCCGTCGGCGGGATGCGCTAGGGTAGGATGGGTCCAATGCGGGTCCTGCACGTTCTCGACCACTCACTGCCGCTGCTGAGCGGATACAGCACGCGCAGCCACCACGCGCTACGCGCGCAGCTGCAGTGGTCGGTGGAGCCGGTGGCGGTCACCTCGCCGAAGCACGGCTCGGCTGCCGGTGTGGAGCAGATCGACGGTGTCACGTACTACCGCACACCCGCCGCGGCATCGGCGTTCGCCGACCGGATTCCCGTCGGTCGGGAACTACGATTGATGCAGCGCCTCGGCGCCCGAGTCGGCGAGGTTGCCCGCCAGCACGACTGTGAGCTGATCCACGCTCACTCGCCTGTGCTGAACGGCATTCCCGCCCTGTGGGTGGCGCGTCGAGCCGGCATTCCTGTCATCTACGAGATCCGTGCATTCTGGGAAGACGCGGCCGTCGATCACGGAACGCACCGCGAGGACTCGGCGCGCTACCGGCTAATTCGGGCCATGGAAAGTTGGTTGATGCGGCGCGTCGATGCGGTTGGTGTGATCTCCGCGGGATTGGCCACCGAGGTCGCGGGCCGCGGCGTGCCTACGGCGAAGATCTTTCAGATCCCTAACGGTGTCGACACGCAGCTGTTCCAGCCGGCGCCCCGCAACCGGGAGCTCGTACAGCGCTGGGGGCTTGGAGAGAAGGTCGTGATCGGCTTCATCGGATCTTTCTACCGCTACGAAGGACTCGACGTGTTGCTCCGGGCGTGGGCCCAGGTCGCAGCCGATCTGCCTGGCGCGTGTGTCCTGCTCATCGGTGCGGGAGAAGCGACAGCCTCGCTGCGCGATGACGCCAAGCGATTCGGGATCGAGTCCCGGACGATTTTTGCCGGTTCAGTTCCCCACGCCGAGGTCAGTCGCTGCTACTCCGTGTGTGACGTTCTCGTCTATCCGCGCAAGTCGATGCGTCTCACCGAGTTGGTTACTCCGCTGAAGCCGCTGGAGGCGATGGCCGCGGCCAAGGCAGTGGTTGCCAGTGACGTTGGTGGACTCCGAGAGCTGATCCGAGATCGCGACACCGGCATGCTGTTTCCGGCTGGTGATGCCGACGCACTGGCCCGGGTGCTGACGGAGGTCGTGCAAGACTCCGATCTCCGCTCCAGGCTCGGCGAGTCCGCGCGGCGCCACGTCTGCCTTGAACGCGAGTGGAGGAACGTGGTGAAGGCCGATCTGGATGTCTACGCGCGGCTCATCAATGGCACCAGGGCCGGGCGGCAACCTTCTGCTCTGGTGCATGGGCACAGAGGTGACAAGGACCGCACGGCAGCATCGCCGGGAATCCGTTCGGAAGTGGAAGGTCGGCCATGAGTGACCGCACGCCCGAGCTGCGGGGATGTCTCGGCGGTGCATCATGACGCAGCGGTGCGTGAGGATCGCGGTCGTAGCGATCGTGCTTGCCACTTCCGGCCTCGGGCTTGCCGACTGTGTTGGCGACTGCAATGGCGATGGTTCCGTCACCATCGACGAAGTACTTCGCGGAGTGAACATCGTGTTGGGAAGCACGGCACTGGCCGAGTGCGCGGATCTAGATCGCAATGGGGACAGCACGGTCACGATCGACGAGGTGCTCGCCGCCGTAGTGGGTGCGCTCGACGGTTGCGATACCGCTCCGCTCGCGGTGGATCAGTCGGCCCTCTGCTTCACCGGAATGATTGGCGCGTCGATCGGCGACCAGACAGTGACCGTCCAACGGTCGGTTGGTGCGTGGACTGCGCAGACTGCCGCG
This sequence comes from Binatia bacterium, assembly GCA_041497995.1. Classification (GTDB taxonomy): domain Bacteria; phylum Desulfobacterota; class Binatia; order HRBIN30; family HRBIN30; genus DATKMS01. The sequence continues at coordinate 20,393 of JBGQHM010000002.1, forward strand.
CCTTGGCTCAGTATCACGCCCGGTAGCGGTCAAGCGCCCGGAGAGCTCCAAGTCAGCGTGCAAGCCGCGAGCTTGTCCGATGGCACCTACAGCGGCGAGATCAAGCTGACGGACAGCACAGGTAAAGATTCAGTCATCATCCCGGTCGGGCTGAGTCTCTCCATGCCGGGTAAGACCACTGGCTGGAAACTGCAGACGGTCGAGCCGGTGGGCGCGGCGCAGCAGGGGAAACCCTTCGCCGACCCGGCGCAGACCACATCATTGGCCCTCGATCCGAAGGGCAGGCCTGGCATCACCTTCTTTCGCACTGACGCTGCCGTCGACCGGCAGCTGCGCTTCGCACATATGACGGGTTGCCGGTGGGTGGCAGAGAACGTGGAGCAGATGGGCATTGAGTCCTCGCTTGCCTTTGACAGCAGCGGACAACCACACATCAGTTTTCTCAAGGGCAACGGCCCATTTCCGCGGTATGCGCACCGCGTTGGGACGACGTGGAACGTCGTCACGGTCGAGAACCAAGGTGCCGGCGGCGCCACTGGTTACCGGAGCTCGCTCGCACTGGACACCGCGAACCACCCGCACATCAGCTATCTGCTGAAGTTCGTGACTGGTAACGTCTTCACCTACGATCTGCGCTACGCGGTGTTCGACGGCTCGGCGTGGACACTCGAAACGGTCGATTCCCAAGGCACGACGGGATGGGATAGCTCGCTGGCGTTGACGACTACTGGTGCGCCGCGCATCAGCTACCATACGGATCTGCCGAACGTGGTCCGCGTGGCTACGAAGGGCGCCGACGCCTGGACATCGGAGTCGGTTGCTGACGGTGGCAAGCCATCGTCCCTGAGACTCGACTCGGCCGGCCGGCCGCGGATTGCTTTCAATGGTTCACCGGGCTCATCGGCGCGCTTTGCGTATCGCGATGATGCCGGCTGGAAGGCAGAAACAATCGGCACCCAGGGTTTCGTACAAGCCCGGCGTCCGTTCGTCTCTCTCGCGTTGGATTCTGCGGAAGCGCCGCACGTTGCATTTGTGGACTACCTCAACCGGGCGCTGAAGTACGCCTCTCGTTCGTCCGATGGTACGTGGACGGCTACGGTCATCGATGAAGGCGGCGACGTCGGCGACTTCTGTTCGTTACAGATTGATCGCCAAGACGTAGCGCACATCTCCTACCTCGATCTGACCGGTGGGCTTCTGAAGTACGCGCAAGGACCCGCGATACCCTGACATGACTGCTGTATCGAGATCGACGGTAGCCGCTGTCGCCGCGGGAAAGCACGCGTCGCTAGCGGCTCGGGTCGTGGTTGCAGCCGAAGGCTCGGCGATGTCCGCCACAGGACCCACCGCGCCTCGCTTGCAGTCAGGCGCGGGTCGGGTGCCGCGGCTCGTCGTGTTGAGCACAGTGTATCCGAACGCCAATCAGCCTCTTCACGGCCTCTTCGTCCAAGAGCGAGTGGCCCGTGTGGCCGCACACTTCGAGACGATCGTGGTGGCGCCGCTGCCATGGTTTCCGTTCCAGTGGGTGATCCGGCGCTGGCGGCCCTTCTTCCGGCCGGGGGTCCCGAGGTCCGAAGCTGAGAACGATATCGAAGTGCAGTACCCTCGTTTCTTCTCCGTGCCCGGCGCTCTCAAGTCACTGGATGGCTTCTTCTTGGCAGTGTGTTGTCTCCCGACTCTCCTGCGACTGCGACGCCGATTTCCGTTCGATGCCATTGATGCCCACTTTGCCTACCCTGAGGGGTACGCGGCCACCTTGCTCGGCAGGTGGCTGCGACTACCGGTGACCATCACGCTGCGGGGTACAATCGTGCCGTTGTCACGTAGCGCCATTCGCCGCCGTCTCATCATCCGCGCGCTCGGCCGAGCGGAGAGGGTCTTCGCTGTATGCGATGCCTTGAAGCGATTTGCTGTCAGCTTGGGCATCAACGCCGCGAAGATTCGCGTCGTGGCGAACGGCGCCGACACCGCAAAATTCCGCCCGATGCCGCAAGACGAAGCCCGGCACAAGCTCGGTCTTCCCTTGAACGTGCTCATAGTCGTGTCGGTGGGCGGGTTGGTCGAGCGCAAAGGGTTTCACCGCGTGATAGCTTGCCTCCCGTCGCTTCGTCAGGCGTTTCCTGGGCTGCGCTTTCTGGTGGTGGGCGGCGGCGGCGCTGAGGGCGACTGGAGCGATCGCCTGCGCCGACAAGTCACGGAACTGAACCTCCAAGGAGCGGTCGACTTTCTCGGTCCAGTGCCGTCCCGCGACCTGCCAGTCGTGCTTTCCGCCGCGGACGTCTTCGCTCTTGCCACGCGCAACGAAGGGTGGGCCAACGTCTTCCTGGAAGCCATGGCATGTGGTCTCCCGGTGGTTACCACCGATGTCGGTGGCAATGCGGAAGTCGTGTGCCGATCCGAGTTGGGAACGGTCGTGCCGTTCGGTGACCCGAATGCTTTGCAGGCAGCGCTGGCCGATGCCCTCACGAGACGGTGGGATCGAGATGCCATCGTCGCATACGCCCGCGCCAACTCGTGGGAAGACCGCGTGGCGGTTCTCAAAGATGAATTCCAGCTTTTGATCGGTTCCCACACTGATGCGGCAATTGCAGAGTCTGGCAGGGACGAACGATGCATCCAGCAATCGTGAGGCGGTTTCTGCTACCACTGCATGAGCGCCTGAAGAACACCTCGACGTTTGCATCTCTCCGCGAGCTCGAAGACACCCAGTGGCTCGAGCCGGCCGCCCTCCGGGAGCTGCAGTTCGCCCGCTTGCGGCAGCATATCGAGTTCGCCTACCGGCACACGGTGTACTACCGACGGCTTCTCGACGAGCACGGATTGCCGCCGCATCGTATCCAGTCCTTCGACGACTTCGCACGCATCCCGCCGCTCACTCGAGACCTGTTGAGACGTAACTTCTCGGAGCTGCAATCCCGGGACTGTCGCTTGGGACGTGTCCAGCGGTTGTCGACGGGCGGCTCTACCGGCGAGCCGGTTACCGTTTTGGTCGACACGAGCATCGGGTTTGGGCCTGCTGTTCGTTATCGTGCTCATCGGTGGTTCGGGTTGGAGCCTGGGGTCCGAGAAATCGTCCTGTGGGGATCACCGATAGAGATCACGCGCCAGGATCGTTTGCGCGCCGTTCGAGACCGGCTGATCAACTCGAAGCTGCTCTCGGCGTTCGACCTCGGTGAGCATGCCCTTGAGGTCTACGCGACCACGCTAGCACGGTATCGCCCGCAAAAGATGTACGGATACGCCAGTGCACTCTATCTCCTCGCACGGCACCTCGAGCAGGTGGGCTGGCACCCAACCTGGAAGCTGAGCGCAATCTTTACCACGGCCGAGCCGCTATTCGACTTTCAACGACAAGCAATTGCAGCGGTGTTCGAGTGCCCGGTAGCCGTCGAGTATGGGGCCCGCGACGCCGGGCTCCTGGCGACGGAGTGTCCGAAGGGCGGCTTGCACGTTCCGGCGGAAGGCATCGTGATCGAGATCGAGGGCGAGGGCGCGGACGGAAGCGGTGAGGTTCTGGTCACCAATCTCTTCACTCCGGCGATGCCGATCATTCGCTACCGCACCGGGGATATCGGGCAGCTCGATCATCGCGCCTGTCCGTGCGGCCGATCGCTGCCTCTTCTGAAGTCCGTCGAAGGGCGCCGCACCGACTTCTTGGTCACTCCGAGCGGGCGCGTGCTGCACGCTCTGTCGGTGATCTACATTCTTCGCGAGATGGCCAGCGTCAAGGCATTCCAGGTTATTCAGGAGGCACCCGCTCAGGTGATCGTTCGTGTCGTTCCAGAAGGTGGCTTCGGCGCCGCCGAGCGAGCCCACGTGGTGGAAAGGATGCAGCGTCTTCTCGGAGGGGACATGGAGGTGAGAGTCGAGATCGTGGATGCGATTCCCACCACCCCTTCGGGCAAGTTTCGGTACGTGATCTCACGTGTCGCCGAAGCCGACCTTGGCGCGAAGGCCTCCAGTCGGCCGCTTCCGGCGTCCGTGCCGAAACACGCAGAAGCCGCGCGTGCACTGTCCCAGTGAGTTTTCTGCGATGAGCCGTGACAGCCTGACCGATCCTCCACCCCTCGTGTTCCTGTTCGGCTTCGAGCGCAGCGGGACGACGCTGCTCTCGATGATGGTCGGCGCGCACCCGGAGATCGCAGTCCCGCTCTCGCTGACGGGGCTGTGGTACCGGTACGGAAAGAAGCTTGACGGTTACAACGGGCTGGAATCAACTCGCGACGTGGAACGCATCGTCGACGATTTGTTAGGCGAGGAGCGCATACGACTCTGGGATGTCGAGTTGATGCGGGACGAGGTGCTCCAGGACCTTGAGCCCGGCAGTTTCCCGCGGGTGATTGCGCGGTTCCATGCTCTGTACGCGAAGCGGAAGGGCAAGCCGCACTGGGGGAACATCGACATCGACACGATCGAGGACATGGATCTTGCCAACGCTTGGTTCCCAGACGTGAGATTCGTGCACCTGGTGCGTGACGGCCGTGATGTTGCGCTCTCACACAAGACGTATCCGTACGGGGCGTCCAACATCGGGGAATGTGCCGACCAGTGGGAGCGGAGTTTGCGCGTCAATCTCAAGATGGGCGCCATTCTCGGTCCGGAGCGGTACCTAGTCGTGCGCTATGAAGACTTGATTCTTGAGCCGGAAGCCACGCTCCGTCAGCTCTGCGAATTTCTTCACATTGCATACTCGGCCGCGATGCTCGACTATCAGCAGATGGTTGAGAAGAAGGTTCCGGAGGACCGACGCTGGCTCTGGCCCCTGTTGGATAAACCCCCGGAGAGATCCAACGTCTATCGCTGGAAGAATCGGATGACGGAGATCGAGCGCATCGTCTTCGAGCGCCGGGCGGGCGACATGCTGGCGCGACTTTCATACGAAACCTTTTCAACCGTTCCAAAACGAACCCGAGTACACCTTCTGGAGCTTTGGTACTTCTTGGGGCAGGGGCACCGGTTCGGACGGTTTGCGAAGACCCTCGGTCTGGGGAAGACCCTCGGTCTGGGTATGAGTCGCGGCGTTCCAGGAGCCCGCGCCGCATAGCTGGGGGAGTCGCAACTGCGTGACGCTTCCGTCGGGAACCCAGGACTTGTTCTCCCGAGTCCGCCAGGTCGTTGTCGAAAGCCAAGGCTTTCGATTGCGAGAACGAAAGTTGCTAGGGGCGAACTGAAGTGTCTCGACAATCGACGGCTCAGCGCATAGAGAGTCGGTAACGGCGGAGAGCGACGTATGAAGAGAAGAGAATCTATGAGTTTCTGGCTCGCGATTGTGCTCGTCCTGGGCGCATGCTTGATCGCCAAGGGAGCCATCGCAGCGTCTTTTTCCCCCAATACCTGGGTTAAAATGAACGCGACTGGAGACGGTCCGCAGACTGACTATCCGGCTGGCCTCCCGGGCGGCCGAGCCTGGCTCCGGGTCTCCTACGATTCCACCCTTCAGAAGATTGTCCTCTTCGGAGGCTCGTCCTCCACGTACATGAGCGATCTGTGGACTTACAGCCTGTCCGAGAACGTATGGCGTATCCAACGCCCGCATCCAGATTTGACCGGGCCCTGCCGGCGCGACAACCACAGCTTGCTGTACGATCCAGTCCGGCATGTACACTGGCTCCTGTACGGCGCCTCCTACGATGACACGCAACCCGGTTGCTCTTCGGGTTTCAACGCTGCTTTGAGTCGAGAAGGGCAGTGGACGTACGATGCCGCGACCAACAATTGGACCAAGATCACCGACGGCAGCGGACCGTTGCACAAGCGGCTCGCTCCCGCCACAACCTACGATTCCGTGCGCCAGGTGTTTCTCGAATTCGGCGGGCAGGCGGTCGGGGCCAACGTTAATACCACATACACGATCAACCCAGCGACGCACGCTGTCACGCAACTGAACCCAGCCGCTGCGCCGCCAGGGCGCTACAACGTGCAAAACGCGATGGTATACGATGCTGCGCACGATGTTTTCGTTCTCTTCGGGGGGCGTGGCACGAGTGGCACCGTCATCGGTGATACGTGGATGTTCAATCCTTCTACGCAAAATTGGACGCAGGGAACCCCCGCGGTTTCGCCTCCGCCGCGAGAGCTGCACGCCATGGTCTATGATTCGGTGAATCAAGCGGTGATCCTGCATGGGGGTCGCGACGCGAATGGCGGCGCGTTGAACGATACCTGGGTATACGATGTCGGCCAGAACAGATGGACACAGCTGAGCACTGGTGGAACGCCACCAGCTCTCTTTCACCATTCCGCGGTGTACGATCCCGTCAACCGCGTGATGATTGTCGTTCCTGGGACGCAGTCGAATGACACGTGGGTGTTCGCTTACCAACCTGGCGTGGCACCGCCCCCTACGCCGTCGATGGCCGCTACGCCAGTCCCTACGACACCAGCGGTCAATGCCACACAGACTCCTGGCCTCTTGCCCACGAACCCAAGCACGCCCGTGGGCACCGTGCCGCCGCCGGCTACAGTCCCGCCTGGAGCACGAATCAACATCCCGCTGAAGACCTTCGTTGTCAGACAACTGCCGGGGTTCGGCAAGGGGCCGTTTGGTTCGATCAAGCACGCCCGGATAACGCTGAACCCGTTGAACGGTCGCCTCTACGTTGCCTCGGGCGACTGGGTTGGTCCGTGTACTGGCGCGCAGTGCAACGGCGTTACGCCGCTCGGCTCGTACCGCAACGAGCAGTGGAGCTACGGCGTGGCCTCTGACACTTGGGTTCGCGAAACAGACTACTGCCAGTATCCCAACCCGCAGCCGCAACGCCCTGACTTCAACGGCTGGGCGTGGGACTCGCTGCGGCGGGTATTCTGGCTGCATGGTGGCTACCAGGATATCGACAATCCGAACTACTGCACGCAGACGGCACAAACCCGCAATCAGCTCATGTGGTTCGATCCCGCCACCAAGCTGTGGGCCGGTCCCGCTGGGCGCACGCCGCTGACGAGCCTGAGCGGTGTCAGCATCGGGCTGGTGACCTATGCGCAATACGACGCGGTGAACGATACGCTGATGTGGCTCGCCTACGATGGAGCCCGTTCGTGCATGCTGCGCTACAAGATTGCGACCAACACATGGACCAAGACGCGATTCAACACCGGTGACGCGGCCGCGGATGACGCGCGTCTGGGCGAGCAGTTCTCCGCATATGACGACGTGAACCGTGTCATCTATACCCTGGAAGATCAGACGGCGAACCATCCGGGGATTCGGCGACTCTACAAGGTCAACCTGGCCCTCATCGACAGCAATCCGTCGGCGGCGTTGACGTGGGAGTCAGTTCCATCGAACATTCGCGTTTTTCACGACCATGAGCGCATCGCGTGGGACTCGGTGAACAACGTCATTCTGTATCCGTTCCACGGCGGCCAGGGATGGGATCCAAGGCAGTTTCAAATGTCCGTTTGGCATCCGGGCAACCCTGGAACCTGGGAGGTTGTCGCGGACCCCGTGAATGGCGTGCCCGTCGTGACCGAGCCACCAGATCACTGCGCCACACCTGAGGCCGCCGCGTGCGTTGCCGGTGGCAACCCTGCCAGCGCGGGGCAGGCTTGCTGCTTGGTGCGAGGGAACCAAGTCGCCTTCGATCCGCTGCAAAATGTATTGGTTCTCTACGGCGGGTCCGAACCCACTAGCATATACCTGTATCTCTTCCGCTACGGCAACGGATCGGCGCCTAGCAAACCCAGCGCGCCTCAGCTGCTCTAGCTCGCGTTCTGTTGCCAGTCTGGAGCGACCATCATAGCCGGCTGCGCGACGTGGCGTCAGTCAGCATTTCCGCAGTGCGCGCGTGGCCTAGGGGCCGTTGCCACATCAGATTTTCCAACCGCCTACGAGGAGGCTTTGTAGCGGTGTGGAGATTGGATAGGATCCGACCGGATGGACCCTACTCCCAATGTTCGCAAGGTGGCAGCTCAACGCAGAACTGATTGCATCGGGGGCATCACGCATATGAACGGACCGCGAATGATCGTCGTCGAGTTCAACGAACTCTGCCCAGCGCTGCTCGACCGCTTCATGCATGACGGTCTTCTGCCTAACTTCCGCAGTTTCTACGAACATTCGGACGCATTTATTACCCAAGCGGACGCCGAGCCACCGGCGCTTGAACCATGGATTCAGTGGTACTCGGTACACACCGGCTTGAGCTACCAGCAGCACCGGGTCTTCAACCTCACCGACGGGCCCCGCGCGCGACACCGCGACATATGGGACATCCTGACCGCACATGGCAAGACGGTGGCCAATTGCTCCAGCATGAATGCCAAGTCCTTACGCGCCCGCGACTCGTTCTTCCTGCCCGACCCTTGGTGTGATTCTGAGGTGGCGTACCCAGACGAGCTGAATATCTTCTATCGTTTTGTCCGGCACCACGTCCAGGAATACACGAACGAAAGCCAATCGCTCTCGCTCTCAGACTACTCAGCCCTCTTGCTGTATCTTTTCAGGCATGGCCTCAGTACGAAGACGATTGCTGCAGTGCTGAAGCAACTCGTCGCGGAGCGCGTGCGCGGTAAGGACGAGAGCTGGCGACGTGCCCCGTTGCTGGACCAGTTGCAGTTCGATGTGTTCCGATACTACTACCGAAGAGCTCAACCGCAGTTCGCAACGTTCTTCTCCAATAGCACTGCGCACTACCAGCATAGCTACTGGCGTTACATGGACCCTGAAGCCTTTTCGGTGCCTGCATCGAGCGCCGACTTGCTTCACTACGGCGACGCCATACTGTTTGGGTATCAGTCGATGGACGCTCTGCTCGGGGAGTTATGCGAGCTGGCGGATAGTGAAACCCTTGTGGTTCTTGCAACGGCCTTGAGCCAGCAGCCATTCACACGGTTGGAGCACATCGGAGGACAGAACTTCTTTCGGCCAAAAAATATCGAGTCGCTCCTCGGGTTGCTAGGCATCGGATACCAAACAGTGCAGGCGGTGATGACGCACCAGTACATTCTGCACTTCGGTCCGGGGCAGAGTATTCACGAGGCGATGCGCCGCATCGAAGGTGTGAAGTACGCAGGTCGAGAGGTCTTCGACTGCCGGGAAAGCAATGATGGAGGGCTCTATTTCGGGAGCCAGATCCACACGCCGCCTCCGGAGGACGCGTGCATCGAGTTCGGAGATCAAGCCGCCCAGATCGGATTCCATGAGCTATTCTATCGGATAAAGGAAGTGAAATCCGGATTTCACCACCCGGACGGAGTGCTGTGGCTGAGAACCGGTCGGCACTCCCAACACACGCCAAAGGTCTCGGTCCTCGACATCTTCCCGACGATTCTTGACTACTTCCGCGTCGAGCTGCCGGCGGAGGAGCGCAGCCCCTACCGAGGCAAAAGTCTACTTCAGATTCTCGGTGCGGGACAGACGAATGCCTATAGCCACATTTCGTCTGATCTGGGTGCATCGGGCATTGCGGGTTGATCCGAGCAGTGAGTTGTTCGGCGACTGAATGCGGGTCGACGGCGCCCCGGTTCTACGCGGGGGCATCCAACCAAGACCAGCGAAACTCAACGTGAGCTGACATGGAGTCGAAGCCCCCTTTCTTTGTCCTCGGTGCGCAGCGCTCCGGTACGACGATGCTGCGGCTCATGCTCAATAGTCATCCGCATCTGTGTGTGCCGCATGAATCAAAGTTCATGACCACCTTCTTCCCCCGGCTCGATGGGTATGGAGATCTGTCCGAGTCTGCCAACGTTGCGCGATTGCTCGACGATGTCTCTCGAAACCCCGCCGTGGAGCGCGGCGGCCTCATTCGCGACAAGCATCTCATTCTCGCTCACTCAATCGCTAGCTATGCCGATCTCATCGACGCGATCATGACCGAACGCGCCAAAGCCGAGGGCAAGCCGCGCTGGGGTGACAAGACACCCTTTTACACGCCGGACATCGATATCCTCTGGCACCTGTTTCCGGAGGCGAAGATCATCCATCTCGTTCGTGACGGTCGCGACGTGTCGTTGTCGCAGCGGCGGATCTCGTGGCTTCCGAACAGCCTTCCTCGTATCGCGGAAAACTGGCGATGGATGACGACGATCTGTCACAAAGTCGGGTCCGTTCGTGGGGCGAAGTACTTCCTGGAAGTTAGGTACGAGGATGTGGTGCGCGATACTGAGGCGGCACTGCGAAAGATTTGTGACTTTCTCGACGAACCCTTTGCGCCGGAGATGCTCGCGTACGAGCAGGCCGCGAGAGATGCTGTTCCGCCCGAGAGCTTGGAATGGCACCTGAACTCCGTCCGCTCGCCCAACCCAGACAAGGCGTTTGCGTGGAAGCGCGAGCTGCCGGTCTCGGACCGGATCATCTTTGAGCAGCATGCTGGCGAAGCGCTCGAACTGTTTGGCTATGAGCTGGAACGGCATCCAACCACATGGGCGAGCCGGTTCAAGAATCTGTATTACGCCTTGGTTGTCCGGTGGTAGGCGGTTATTTCAAGCATTCATGTGGTGTGCTCTTGTTCATCGCACTGAGCTTCGGTGCGTGCGGTGCGATCGAGGCGGACAACACTGGGACGGGCGAGGCGCCGCCGGTGCACGTCCTTGCTGTGGGGCCTGGGGAAACGCTCAAGGTCCCCAGCATGGCCGCCAGAGTGGCCCGTGACGGCGATACAGTTGAGATCGCCGCGGGCACCTACTCTGGAGACGCGGCCGTGTGGAGGCAGAACGATCTTACCATCCGCGGCATCAACGGCCGTGCCCACCTCAAGGCCGACGGCGCCGCCGCCGAAGGCAAGGCGATATGGGTCATCAAGGGCAAGAACACCACCGTCGAGAGCATCGAGTTCTCTACGGCTAAGGTGGCCGACCAAAACGGCGCGGGCATCCGGCAAGAAGGCCCAGGGTTGACGGTGCGCAATTGCTACTTCCACGACAACGAAATGGGTATCCTCACTGGAGCCAATCCGGACAGCGAGATTGTGATCGAGCGCTCCGAGTTCGCCAATAGCGGGATCGGGGCCCAAAGGCCGAGTCCTATTGGGCACAACGTCTACATCGGAGCCGTCAAGCGCTTCACGCTGCGAGCCAGCTATTCTCACCACGCCAGGATCGGCCACAACGTCAAGAGCCGAGCGCTTGAGAACTTCATCCTGTACAACCGCATCATGGACGAGCAGACAGGCACAGCCAGCTATGAGGTGGACCTCCCCAACGGGGGACTCGCCTACCTCATCGGCAACGTCCTTCAAAAGGGACCCCGCGCAGAGAACCGCACCATAGTATCCTACGGCGCCGAAGGTCTGCGACACCCAGTCAACGAGCTCTACGTCGTCAGCAACACGATGGTCAGCGACTATCCGGGGAGCGGACGCTTTGTTTTTGTGGCCCCTGGCACTGAGCACGCGACGGTCATCGACAATGTCTTTGCCGGTTCCGGGGCCCTACTCGCGGGGCGCGGCGACACCAGCCACAATCTGCAATCAAACGACCCGGGCTTCGTCAACCGTGCGCAATTCGATTACCACTTGAATGCCGGCTCCCCAGCCATCGATGCCGGTGTCGCGCCTGGCAGCGCGCACGGGTTTGAGTTGATTCCGATCGCCGAATACGTCCATCCCCTCTCTCAACAATCACGTCCGCAAGTGCGAGCCCTCGATCTCGGCGCCTACGAAGCCCGTCGCTAATGGGTTACGGCAAAGCTGGTGTTACTCGGTACTGGCACAGGACACCGGAAGTGAACCACGCGCCAATGGCCTACGAAACACCGGCGATTTTCCGATTCCGGTCTCCGGCGTACGTTCACAAGCTACCAAGGATACTCATGGTTTGGTGCACAGCGAACACAAGATCCAAGCCCTCATATGGCATAGAAAAGCGGGGCAGGGCTTCGGGAAAGATGTCGGTTGGGGTCGCACCAGAGAGCCAGACGGTCCGCGCGGGGCGGGCGGGCCATCGGCGGAGCTACGGCCGCATCCATGGCTGTAGACACCAGAGGCGCACGTCGTGTCGGTGAGACTGTCGGTCATCGTGCCGGCTTACAACGCGAGAAACGTCCTCGACCGGTGCCTGCAGAGTCTGGTGGCGTCTGAGCTCTGCGAGTACGAGTGCATTGTCGTCGACGACGCCTCGACGGACGACACGCGCGCGGTAGCAGCGAAGTACGGCGTGACCGTGGTGGCACTCGACCGCAACGGCGGTCCGGCGCGGGCGCGCAACCGCGGCGCCGAGGCGGCGCACGGAGAGATCTTGGTCTTCATCGACTCGGACGTTTGCGTCCACCCGGACACCCTTGGCCGTATCGACACGCACTTCCGCGACCATCTATCCACTGACGCCCTCATGGGATCGTACGACGACACGCCGGCGCACCCCGCGTTTGTATCGCAGTACAAGAATCTGTTTCACCACTATGTGCACCATCGGAGCAGCACAGAAGCCTGGACGTTCTGGGCTGGATGCGGGGCGATACGACGGGACGTCTTCCTGAAGTTCGGCGGCTTCGACGAGTCGTATGCCCGGCCCTCTATCGAAGATATCGAGCTGGGCAGCCGGCTGCACGCCAGTGGCCACCGCATCGATCTCAACCCGAGCATCCAGGTGACTCACTTGAAGCGCTGGACGCTGTGGGGGCTGGTGCGCACCGACGTGCGCGATCGTGGCGTTCCGTGGTTCTTACTGATGTTACGAAGGCGCTCCATGCCGGCAGACCTGAACGTGACGCGTGCCCACCGGTTGTCGGTCGCGCTGGTCGGTGCCATGCTTCTCCTCTGTGCCGGTGTTCTCTCCAATCGGATATTTGGATTCCCTCCCGTGCGTCCTTCGGTGCGCGCAGTGTCGTTTGGGCTGGGTCTGTGCGCGGCGATCCTGCTCTTCCTGAACCGCGACCTCTACAAGTTCTTCGCTCGCAAGCGCGGGGTCGTGTTTGCCATCGGAACGGTACCGCTGCACTGGCTGTACTACACGTATTGCGGGGTGTCCGTGGTGCTGGCCGTGTCGGCACACGTGTGGGAGCGGCTGACCGGGCAACGGCTGGTCCAGGTGCCTACGCCGGTGAACCCTCGACCGACTGGTGCGAGTGCAAGAGAATGAGCCCTGGCGGAGGCTGGCCTATGCGCATCGGCATTGACGGCGGTTGTTGGTTGAACCGCCGCGGCTATGGCCGATTCGCGCGCGGGCTGATCACCAGTCTCGTTGCGTTGGGTGGCGCGGTGGAATATGCGCTCATGGTCGACTTCGACCCGGCCGATGCACCAGCCGTTCCCGCGGGAGTCCGGGTCGTACCCGTCGCTACCCAGCGGCCCGCGGCACGTGCGGCGGCGGCTGCAGGCCGCCGCTCCCTGGCAGACATGTGGGCGACCTCGCGCGCCATCAGTCGTGAAGGGTTCGACATCGTCTTCTTCCCGTCGGCCTACACCTACGTTCCCGTGACTGGCTCGGGACGGGTCGTCGTCGTTGTCCACGATGTCATCGCCGAACAGTTCCCCGGGCACGTCTTCCCGACACGCCTGGCGTCCATGTTCTGGTGGCTCAAGCTCTTGGCCGCGCGGCGTCAGGCCGATCTCGTGATGACGGTCTCGGAAGCGTCGCGCCAAGGAATATCCAGCTACTTCGGCATTCCCTCCGACCGGATCCTAGTCGTGCCGGAGGCTGCAGATCCAATCTTCCGGCCAATGCCGAACGGCGACGCGATGCAGGAGGTGCTACGGCGATTCTCCTTGCTCGATCAGCGCTTTGTTCTCTATGTCGGAGGCATGAGCCCGCATAAGAACCTCGGGGCATTGTTGGATGCGTTTGAACAGCTGCGTCGAGATCCGGCCTACGCGGACTGCTGCTTGGTTCTCGTCGGCGACTACTCGAGGGACGTATTCTACTCAGCTTACAGTGAGCTGCGGCAGCAGGCCGAGGGGCTCGGCCTCGGCGACGCAGTGCGGTTCGCCGGCTACGTTGCGGACGAGGACCTCGTGTACCTCTACGGCGCCGCCGCGGTGTTTGTGCTGCCATCGTTGCTGGAAGGCTTCGGCCTACCCGTGATCGAAGCGATGGCGTGCGGTGCACCGGTTGTGGCGAGCCGCCGCGGCGCTCTCCCCGAAGTCATTGGAACGGCCGGACTGTTGTTCGATCCGGAACGCCCGGGTGACTTGTACGATGCGTTGCGGCGGGTGCTCTCTGACGCAAGGTTGCGAGAGCGGTTGCATCAGCTCGGGCCGCAGCGCGCCGCCGAATTTTCATGGGACCGGGCGGCTCGAAAGGTGTTCTCGGCGTTCTGTAACTTGGCTGACCGTTCTACGTCGCAGTAGCTGGGCGGCTCGTCCTGCGTCAGGCCACGTCGCTTGGCGCGAACGTGTTCGTGGGAGAGGGTGAATGAGAGCTTTGATTACCGGTGGGGCGGGATTCATCGGGTCGCATCTGGCGGAGTGGCTGCTGGCCCGTGGTGACGAGGTCGTGGCCATCGACGACTTGAGTACGGGCGGCATGGATAACATCGCCCATCTCAAGTCACGCACCGGGTTCAGGTACCACATCGATTCGGTGCTCAACCGCGCCCTGATGGCCGAGCTGGTCGATGAGAGTGAGGTGGTCTTCCACCTTGCCGCTGCCGTCGGTGTGCAGCTCATCGTGGAGAATCCGGTGCGCACCATTACGACCAACATCGAGGGTACCGAGGTGGTACTGCAGATGGCTGCCAAGAAGCGCCGTAAAGTGCTCCTCACGTCCACGAGTGAGGTCTACGGGAAGCGTACCGCCGTTCCCTTCCGCGAGGACGATGATCTACTCATGGGCCCGCCCAACAAACGCCGCTGGAGCTACGCATGTTCCAAAGCCATCGACGAGTTTCTCGCGCTGGCCTACTGGGACGAGTATCAGGTGCCGGTCGTCATCGCCCGCTTGTTCAATACCGTGGGGCCGCGGCAGACCGGGCGCTACGGCATGGTGATTCCGCGCTTCGTTCAGCAAGCGTTGAGTGGCGCGCCGATTACGGTGTACGGCGACGGCGAGCAGTCACGGTGCTTCGGGTACGTTGGCGACGTGGTCAGAATGCTCGTGGGCTTGGCGGAAGCCCCGGCGGCGGTCGGAGAGATCGTCAACGTTGGCAACGACGAGGAGGTCTCCATGAACGACCTCGCCACACGCATCAAGGCACACGCGGGCTCCGCCTCGGAGATCGTCCTGGTTCCGTACGACGTGGCTTACGCGCGCGGCTTCGAAGACATGCAACGCCGGGTGCCCGATTTGACCAAGCTCAGTGGCCTGCTGGGCGATCGCCCGCGGACGAACCTGGACGAGATACTCACGGCGGTGATCGGTCACGCCAGCCGGCGTCCACCGACAGGTAGTAGTCCAGGGGCGGTCGTCGCCGCGAAGCAGCCCACCCTGCCGTCCTGAGGAGCCGGCCGGTAAGTCGCAACGCGAGAAGTTCGAAACCGAATCGTAGACCGAGTTCCTTTGGGGGGGAACTTATGTCGCATACTCTAATCATCGGGGCGGGTCCCGCCGGGCTGACAGCTGCGTACGAGCTGGCGAAGCTCGGCCTGGGCTCGACCATACTCGAAGCCGACAATCAGGTCGGGGGCCTGTCGCGCACCGTGACCTACCGCGGCTATCGCTTTGACATCGGCGGCCATCGCTTTTTCTCGAAAGTGCGGCTGATCAACGAGCTCTGGCATGAGATTCTCGGTGAGGACTTTCTGGTTCGCCCGCGCCTGTCACGCATCCACTACCGTAACCATTACTTTGAGTATCCCCTCAAGCCGCTCAATGCGCTCGCCGGGTTGGGGCCGGTCGAAGCCTTCCTCATTGGTCTCAGCTACGCCCGCGCCAAGGTGTTTCCCGAACGCAACGAAACGAACTTCGAGCAGTGGGTGTCCAACCGCTTCGGCTACCGCCTCTACGAGATTTTCTTCAAGACGTACACCGAGAAGGTGTGGGGGATCCCGTGCAAGGAGATCGCAGCGGACTGGGCGGCGCAACGCATCAAGAATCTCTCGCTCAGCGAGGTGCTCCGCAATGCTCTGTTCAACAACAACCGCACCAAAAGCGGCGAGATCATCACGACGCTGATCGACCAGTTTCACTACCCCCAGTACGGGCCGGGAATGATGTGGGAGCGCTGCGCCGAACTGGTGGCGGCGCGCGGCTGTCAGACGATTTCCGAGGTGCGCGTCGAGCGCATCCGCCATCGACATGGGCGGGTGGAGTGTATCTACGGCAGGAAGGCATCGGGAGAAGTGGTCGAGTTCTCCGGTGACCATCTGATCTCTACGATGCCGGTTCGCGAGCTGATCAACGCCCTCGACCCGCCGCCACCGGATGACGTCATCCGTGCGGCCAACGCGCTCCGCTATCGGGACTACCTCACCGCGGTTCTGATGGTGAAGCGCGAGAACGTGTTCCCAGACAACTGGATCTACGTCCACTCGCCGGAGGTCAAGCTCGGTCGCATTCAGAACTACAAGAACTGGAGCCCACGCATGGTGCCCGACCCGTCGCGCACTTCACTCGGACTCGAGTACTTCCTGTGGGATCAGGACGAAGAGTGGAGCTGGCCGCAGGAGCGGTTGATCGAGTTGGGCATCCGGGACTGCACACGTATCGGCATGATCGACCCCAGCGAGGTCGAGGATGGAACCGTCGTGCGCATGCCGAAAGCCTACCCGGTGTATGACCACTCCTACATGGACAACCTGGCGACGATTCGCGCCTACCTGGCAGGGATCACCAACCTGCAGCTGATCGGGCGAAACGGCCAGCACCGCTACAACAACCAGGATCATTCGATGCTCACCGGCGTGTACGCGGCGCGCAACATTGCTGGTGCCAACTACGATGTGTGGTCGGTGAACGTCGAGAAGGAGTATCACGAGGAGGGGCCGGCACAGGAGGAAACCGTGGGCGATCGTGCCGTGCCGAAAGCGCTACGACCCCAGCCAGAGGCGCTTCCGATGTCACCCGACCAGTTGGTGGAAGCGGCATTCGCACGCCTCGATGCCGTGGCGCTCGGCGCGTCATTCGGTTTCGTTGCAGGATTCGGGGTGTTGTTCGTCACCGCGGCCTTGCTTCTGCAAGGCGGCGCCATGGTGGGGAAGAACCTGTCGCTGCTGTCCTACTACTTTTGGGGCTACTCGGTGAGCTGGCGCGGGGCGCTGTGGGGATCCGTGCAATCCGGCATCGGCGGGTTCGCTCTGGGATACACTGTGGCAACACTGCGGAACTGGGGCGTCGCCGCTTACGCTGCGCTGCTCCGCCGCCGAGCGGAGGCTGAGGCGAGTCGCGATTTGCTGGATCAGGTGTAGTGCGGCAACGCGGCGATGGGTTGCTCGATGATCACCTTGAGGGAGCGAGGAGATGATTGAGTGCGAGACAGGAGGGAGGAACCAGTGACTGCTCAGACGAATGAACGATTCGAGGTGAGCCGCGCGGTCGCGCGCATCCACGCGGGTGTCATGGCTCTGGTCTGCGCTGTCCTCGGTGGCGGCGGGCTCTTCGTCATGACCCTGTGGCTGGTCATCAAAGGTGGGGTCAATGTTGGGGAACATCTCGGACTCCTGTCGTGGTATTTTTACGGGTATCGAGTCACCTGGCTGGGCGCTTTCGTGGGGCTGTTCTGGGGGACAGTGGTCGGCGGCATCGTGGGATGGGTCATCGGCGAGGTCTACAACCTGGTCGTGTGGCTGAGACAGCGATGATGAATGACGCAGGCGCACCCCTATAGCCCGGCCCTGCACGCCCAATGAAAACCGATGACTGCGGACGAACCACTCACGCGACCGGATCGGCGTCCTACTTCAACACCGTCGCTGACAACTACTCGGACTGGTACGACGCGGAGACACCCGCCGGCTACGCGCTGCGCGTACGCAAGCAGCGTGTGCTCGAGCTGCTCGGCGGCCTGCGCGGACGCGTGCTCGACATCGGCAGCGGACCGGGCATCATGGTGCCGGACCTGGTGCAGCGGCAGTGCGAGGTGTGGGCGGTCGATGCGGCGCCGGAGATGGTCCGCCAATGCCAGCAGCGCTTCGGGGACTTGCCCCAGGTCCACTGCGCTATCGGAAGTGCTACCGCGCTGAGCTTCGCAGCGTCCGCATTTGACGCGGTGCTGTGCATGGGCGTCATCGATCGCATCCGCGAGTACGATCTTGCGATTGCGGAGATGCTGCGTGTGTTGAAGCCGGGCGGGATGCTCCTGATGGCTTTCCCAAACCTGCATAGCCCGGGGGGGACCTGGCGTGGATTCGTATACTACCGCGCGCTCGATTGGCTGCGGCCACTGTACTACCGTCTGATCAGACAGTCGCGACCGCCGGCGTTGAGCGGTTTCTTGAAGTTGTACACGGCGCGGACCGCGCAGCGATTGATCCGCCGGCATGCGGGTGAATGTCTCGGCGTGACGTACTACAACTTCAACGTCTGCTTGTCGCCGCTCGATGAGCTGCTGCCGCGCGGTACCGTCCGGCTGAGCGAGCGGCTGGAGGCTTGCCGCTCCACGCGGGTGCTGCGCTGGCTCGGCACCGGCTTCATCGTGCAGGCAGTGAAACGGGGCGCCTCATGAATGCGGGCGTTTCAGCCGCGCCATTTCACGCAGCACCTGCAGCTCAGCCTCGGCGGCCGCTGCGCGTTCTTGTCTTGGCGCGCAGCTACCCGAACACGTTGTTTCCCGGGCTCGGCTTGTGGGTGCAGCGTCTGGTGCGCGAGTGCGCGAAGACCTGTATGGCGACGGTCATTTCGCCGGTGCCTTATTGCCCGCCGATGCTGAAGCTGGCCGAGTATGCGCGGTTTCGCGACATTCCGCCGCAACGCTCGGAGGACGGCACGCAGATTTTCCATCCGCGCTTCGTCGTCGGCCCGGGGCGGTCGGCGTACACCACCGAAGCGGTCATGTACTACTTGGGTGTGCGTGCGTCAGTGGATCGATTGTTTCGCCAAGATGGGTTTGATCTCATCCACGCTCACTTTACCTACCCCGACGGAGTCGTCGCGGCGCGCCTGGGAGCGCGCTACGGGGTCCCCGTGATTGCAACCGAGCACGCTCCGTGGCGACCGAACTGGATGGATGCTTCAAAGATCGTCTGCCGGCAAGCCGTGTGGGCGGCGCAGCGACTGCGCTTTCACATTGCTGTCAGCCGTTCGGTGCGCACGACAATTTCTGAGTTTACGGGAACCACCGAGCGGATCCGCGTCATTCCAATCGGTGTAGACGGACGGCTCTTTTGTCCATCGGCGACTGGGAAGCGGGTGCGGTCGAAGCAGATCCTGTACGTCGGGTTCATCAACTACAACAAGGGCATCGACGTGCTGTTGCGCGCCGCAAGTCGGGTCTTGCCGCGCGTTCCGGAGGCCCGACTGGTGTTGGTGGGCGGGAGCTTTTATCGCAACACGCGCCAACAGGAAGACGCGCTGCGACAGTTGGCGCTGACAATGGACTTGCAAGACCGCGTCACCTTCGTGGGGCACCAGCCGCCCGAAGAAGTCGTGCGCTACATGAGAGACAGCGCGTTGCTGGTCTTGCCGAGCCACGCCGAAAGCTTCGGCGCCGTGCTGGTCGAGGCGCTTGCCTGCGGCACGCCGGTGTTGGCGACCCGATGCGGTGGTCCTGAGGACATCGTCAATGAACGCGTCGGCCGCATGATTGAGCCCGGCGACACGGCCGCGCTTGCCGAAGCCATCGAGCACATGCTCGCGCATCGCGACACATACGACCCGCGCCAGTTACGTGCGTACGCGCTGGAGCACTTCGCGTGGGAACGCGTGGCTGAGCGGACGATGGCCCTTTACGCAGAGACACAGAACCCGACGGACATGAATCGCTTCGCCGCGGTTGCACGGCACTGACGCGCCCATCAAACGCTTCAAGGGAAACTCCCGAGAGGAGCATCATATGAATCGATTCACGAACGTGATCGTCATCAACCCGCCCAGTCCGCCGGGATACGTTGCCAACCGCGACTCCATGGGCGGCTATGGCCAGCTCTATCCCAAGGGTGCGACCCTGCTTCCTCCGCTTGATGTGCCGTACCTCGTTGCGTACCTGCTGGAGAAGCGCATACCCGTCGAAGTAGTGGAAGCCCAAGGCCTCGATTTGTCCCGCGAGGAATTGGCGCAGCGCGTGTCGGCGATCGCCGCGCCGGCGGCGCCGCAGTCTACCCTGGTCGTGATGCGCGCCGCTCTGACGACTTTGGACTGGGATCTCTCCGTGTGCGCCGCGGTCAAGGAAGCCAACCCGCATGTGGCACTGGCTTTCTTTGGCTCGGTGGCGCCGCACGTCATGAAGCGCCTGCAGCGCGAAGCGTGTCTTGACTACATCTTGCAGGGCGAACCGGACGAGACCGTGTACGAACTGGCGACGGGCCGTGCGGAGGACGAGATCCTCGGGCTGATCTACCGTCGCGACGCAGCGTGGGTGGAGAGGCCGCCGCGGCCGTTTCTGAAGGAGCTGGATCAGCTGCCGTTCCCGAAGTGGGAACTGCTGCCGTACCACCGCTACACACTCCCGAAGTCGTCCGCGACGGCCGCGATTCCTTTCCTGCCAATGCTCACTTCGCGCGGCTGTCCATTCGGTTGCCACTACTGCCCCTATCCGGTCGGGCAGGGGCTGCCCTGGCGCTATCGGTCCCCGAAGAACGTGGTGGATGAAGTCGAGCATTTGGTGCGCGGCCTCGGCATCCAATACATCTTGTTCAGGGACCCGATGTTCTCAATGCGTCAGGAGCGCGTCGTTGAGATCTGTAACGAGATCCAGCAGCGCGGACTGGTGTTCAAGTGGAAATGCGAGACCCGCCCCGACTGTATGGACGAACGGACGGCGCGGGCAATGGCGGCCGCCGGATGCGAGGGGATCAACTTCGGGGTGGAAAGCGCCGAGGTCGGGATTCAGAAGAACGTCGGCCGCAAACCCATCTCGCAGGAGAAGATCGTCGAGATGGTCAATCTCTGTCGCGACGTCGGTATCAAGACGTTCTGCTTCTTCATCGTTGGGTTGCCGGGCGATACCGTCCACACCGTGTTGTCGACGATCGCGTTCGCCATCCGGCTGCGGCCCAACTGGGTACAGTTCACCGCGGCCTCTCCGCTCGTCGGCACCAAGCTACGCGACTGGGCGCTCGCCGAGGGGCTCGTGAGCGAAGATGAATATGCTTACAGGAGCAGCCACGAGGCGATGATCGGGAACAAGGACTTGAGCAGGGATCAGGTCGCCGCGCTGCTGCGCTTTGCTCAGCTCTTCGAGCGCTACTTGATCAACCGCGGCGGTGTTCTCAAGGACCGCAATCGCAAAGGGATACTGTATGGCGTCGCGTGCCGAAGCGCGGACTGGGTGGCGGCCGTCTCGGCGCGCGCTGTCTTCAATCTCGGTCGAGGACACTTTGAGCGTACCGTTGCGCGTGCCACCTGAGTCGATGCGCGCGTTGCGGCCATGATGTGAACGGAACGTAGTTCCAGCGTATGCGGGTACTCATCACCGGCGCAACCGGATTTCTTGGATCGCATATCTGCCGGCGGATGGTCGCTGAGGCCCACGAGGTTCGTGTGCTGGTGCGTGCGACCTCTGCATCCGCAGCACTTGCGGGCCTTCCACTCGAGAAGGTCATCGGCGATGTCACCGACCGTGAGAGTCTCGAGAGAGCTGTGAAAGGCTGCGAGTGGGTCGTCCACGCCGCCGCTAACGTGAGCGACTGGGAGCGCGACGCGGAACAGCAGATGAGGGTCAACGTCGAGGGCACACGCCAGCTCGCCCAAGTCTGCCGTGGCGAAGGTGTGCAACGTCTATTGCACGTCAGTTCCGTTGCTGCGATCGGCATCCCGACGGATGCCCGACTGCCAGCCGACGAGAACTTCCCGTTCAATCTGGAAGACTCCGGCCTGACGTACCATCTGTCCAAGCGTCGCGCCGAGGAGGCGGTCTTGGCACAAGTCGCCCGAGGTCTGGATGCGGTCATTGTCAATCCGGCTTCCGTCAAGGGGCCGGACGGCATTCAATACCGCGGCGCAGAAGTTTTGCGCACAGTGCGGCGAGCGCGCATCGTTCCCTACTTCACCGGCGGCATCTGCGTGGTGCACGTGCAGGACGTTGCGGAAGGTATCTTGGCGGCTCTGAAGCGCGGGGTGCGTGGGCAACGCTACGTTTTGGGCGGCGAGAACGTCACCTTCCGCGCGCTGGCGGAGCGAGCCGCCAACGCGATGAGGGTGCAGCGGCGGTTCGTTCCGTTGCCGCCGGCGGTTATGGCTCTGGCGCGAGTAGTCCTCGAGCCCTGGGCGCGGCTGAGAAATCGTCGACCCCGATTCACGTACGCCGTGGGCTACTGCGCCAGTCGCCCACAGTTTTACGATTCAACCAAAGCTCGCGTCGCCTTGCGATACGCGCCGCGAGGTCTCGACGCCATTCTCGATGAAGGCATCGCTCTCGGAATGTGCTGACGGCGCACGCTGCCGACGGTTGCTTGTCGGAATACCATCGCCTCGGGGCACCATTGGAAGCCAGGCATGAGCGACGTGAGTCTGTCGGTTGTGATTGCGACGCACGATGCTGCCGGCGTGATGCAAACGTGCCTCGCCGCGCTCGAACGGCAGAACCGCGACGGCGTCGAAGTGATCGTCGCGGATAGCTCAACCGATGGCACCGCTGATCTCGTTGCCCGCTGCTTCCCCTGGGTCCGCTTGCTGCGTTTCGACACGCCGCTGACGATCCCGGTGCTGCGCGGTCGTGGGATCGAAGCGGCGCAGGGTGAGATCATCTCGATTCTTGACGCGTATTCGGTGGCGGCGAACGACTGGGCGGCGCGCTTGCTCGCCGTGCACGCACGGCGCCCCAACCTCGTGATCGGCGGCGCGGTGGATCTCCACAGCCCGCAATCGCGCGCGCTGAGCGAATGGGCGCTCTATTTCAATGAGTACGGACTCTTCATGCCGCCGGTCATAGAGGGAGAGACCTGGATCGTGCCCGGCAGTAATGTGTCGTACAAGCGTGCGGCGCTCTTCGACGGGCCGCGTGCTCGGTATCCGGTGTTTTGGAAGACGTTCGTCAACTGGGAGGTGCAGCAATCGGGTTCGCCACTGTGGCTCGCGCCGGATGTGCGGGTAGCCCTCAACAAGCCGATTCCGTTCGGCGACTTCCTGCGCACGCGCTACCATCACGGCCGCTGCTTTGCCGGCATGCGCGTGCGCGACGCACGTTGGCCGGCACGAATCGGTTACGCTTCCTTCACGCCGCTCGTCCCAGCGCTGCAACTGTGGCGCTGGAGCCGCGGATTCTGGCTGAAGCACCGTTACCGAGCGCGCTTCACGCTCACCCTGCCCATGCAGCTCGCGCTGTTCGTCGTCTGGGCGTGGGGAGAGGCCTGCGGGTATCTGCGTGGCACGGGGCGATCCTGTGAGCGACTCTTCTACTGATACCGGCGCCCTCGGTGCGCAGCCGCCGTGTCTGTCGGTCACTGTTGTTTCCATCAACAGTGAGGCGTTGCTCACGCGCTGCCTCGTGGCCCTGACTGCACAGGCAGCGCACGATGCGATCGAGATCTTCGTCGTAGCGGACTGGCACCGACCCGGCGGTGCACCCAGCAAGCGCCTGCGGAGCCGGTTCCCAGGCGTGCAATGGATCGAGGCGCCGGAAGGTTGTACCGTGCCGCGCATGCGCTCGCTCGCTATGGATGCCAGCCGCGGCGAGGTCGTGGCGCTGCTCGAAGATGATTGTGTAGTCGAGGATGGTTGGTGCCGCACTCTGCTTGCAGCCCGTGGCGCGCCCGAGGTCGCCATTGGCGGAGCGGTCGAGCCGGGGCCGTACCGACGGGCACTCGATTGGGCAGTCTACTTCTGTGAGTACGGGCGCTTCATGCTGCCGCTTCCATCCAACGGCGATCCTGCCCTGCCGGGTAACAACGTGGCGTACAAACGATCCGCGCTGCGCCAACTCACTGAGGGTTGTGAAGACGGGTTCTATGAGGTGTTTGTTCACTGGGCGTGGCAGAAGGCGGGCCTGCTGATGCGTGCCGAGCCGGCGCTCGTCGTGCGCAACGTGAACTCCTGGTCCTTGGCACATGTGACGCACTCGCCCTACCACCACGGCCGGGCGTTCGCGGCGCAACGATTCGCCGATCTGCCCGCGTGGCGTCGCACCGGGTTGGGTCTGCTGGCCCTCCTTTTGCCCGTGCTGAAAGTGGGGCGTATCGTGAAGGACACGGTTCGCCGACGGCGACTCGTCGGACGTCTCGTCCAGGCCCTTCCATTGATCGCGCTCTTTACCACCAGCTGGTCAGTCGGAGAGAGCGTAGGGTGCATGTTCGGCCCCGGCAACAGCCCGTCGAAGTGGCGTTGAGCGAGGACCGAAGCGATTGAGGAGTATGAGATGAACGCCGTTCAACGCATCGTGCGTCACGCCCGGCTGACGCGTATGAGCTCGCAGCGCAACGCCAGCCCGCCGTTCTTGATCCTGTTCATCAACTCGATCTGCAACATGAAGTGCGAGCACTGCTTCTACTGGGAGAGCCTGAACAAGCGCGATGACCTGACCAAAGACGAGATCTTCGCGCTGTCCCAATCGCTCGGGCGCATCGAGAACCTCAACCTCTCCGGCGGCGAGCCGTTCCTGCGCAAGGAGTTCAGCGAGATCTGCCGCCAGTTCGTCCGCCACAACGGCGCCAAGCAGATCTATGTCCCCACCAACGGCTGGTATCTCGAGAAGACCATCCAGGCCATCAGTGAGACGCTCGAAGAACCGACGCTCGAGCTGTTTGCCGCTGAGCTCTCGCTTGACGGCATGCCCGAGTTCCACGACACGTTTCGCGTGGCCAAAGGCTCGTTCGCGCGCGCCATGCAGACGTACGACGCGCTGGCCGAGTTGCAGCGCAAGGACCCGCGGCTGCGCATCCACGCAATCTCGACGGCGACCGACATCAACGTCGAAGAAATCCGCCAGCTCACGACCTACCTCTTCGATCGTTGCCCACAGATGGATCACCACAACCTCGCGTTGATTCGCGGCGACCGCAAGAACCCAGCGCTCAAAACGCCGGAGATGCGGCAGTACTCTGACCTCTACACGTACATGCGGCGGCTGTGGCTGCCGCGTGAGACCGGGCGATACGGAGCCATCGTCGAACCGATGTTGCAATGGGCAAAGATAGAAACACTGGCCCGCCGCACTCAGGTCATCCCGTGCCGCGCGGGGGTACTCAGCGCGGTGGTCGCCGCCAACGGTGACGTCAGTGTCTGCGAGCTGCACGAGCCGCTCGGCAATCTGCGCCGGCAGTCGTTCTGGGAGATTTGGAATTCCGAGAAAGCTGTCCGCCTGCGTGCGGCCATCGCGGCGAAGGAATGTCACTGCACGACGGAGGTCTTTCTCTGGCCGAGCATCGTCTACCAACCGACACGACTGGTGCAGGCGATGGTCGGAGCGCACGTGTGGCAGCGGGTACGTCCACTGCAGCCGGAAGAAAAACTCGTTGTGCCCGCGCGCACCGATCGAGACGCAACGCCGTCCACGGCCACCTAGACGGCGGACCACTGCCTCGCGATGATCCTGGGCGTCAACGGCATCCGCCTCGTCCGCGAGCGCAGCGGCGTGGCCCACGTCATCGAAGCAATCCTCAACTGCCTGGCCGAGATGGATCAACCTTTCAATGACGTTCGTGTCTATACGCCCGAACCAGTTGACTCCGGCGTGCGGTTGCCAGCAATCGCGCGCAATGTCGTGGTCCCCTCGGGCCTTCCCAGTGGCCTGTGGGAGCAGCTGGTGCTGCCGCGCGCCCATGGCTGTCGCGACGTCTTGCTGTGCCCGAGCTACATCGTGCCCGCACTTGCGACCTGTCCGACCCTCCTCATTCATCACGGTTCCTACGAGGGGTACGCCGGCGCACGCGAGGTATTCCCATGGTGGACGCGTCTGAAGTACCGCATCAGCTATCCACTAAGCGCGCACCGCGCCAGCACCGTGTGTACGGTGAGCGAGTATAGCCGGCGCGACATGGCTAAGTTTTATCACCTATCACCGGAGCGCATCGAAGTAGTGCCCGATGGCGTCGACACGCGCCTCTTCCGGCCGATCGGTGATACGCAGCTTCTAACCGCCTGGCGCCGACGCGTCTTCGGCGATGATGTGCCGTTCATCCTGTACGTGGGCAAGCCGACAAAGCGGCGCAATTTGCCGAACCTGCTGCGCGCCTTCACTGTGCTCAAGCGGGACCATCGCATACCGCACAAGCTCTTACTCATTGGGACCGCGCTGCCCGGCACATCACTTAGCGCGCTCGTCGAGCGGCTCGGTCTGTCGTCCGCGGTGGTGACGATCCCGCATGCCGGGCACGAGGAAATCGCGCGCGCCTACAACGCCAGCGCCATGCTCGTCTACCCCTCGTCGTATGAAGGGTTTGGAATGCCGGTGCTCGAGGCGATGGCGTGCGGCACGCCCGTCATCGCCCTCGACAACACGGCGTTCCCCGAATTTGCCGGTGGCGTGGCGATGCTCCTGCCCGATGCCGAGGTGGCGACGCTCACTCAGGGTATGCTGCAGCTGCTGTCCGACGACGCGCAGCGTGCCCAGATGGCTGCCGACGGCCCGCAGCGCGCAGCAGCGTACGACTGGCGGGCGATCACTCGGCGCTACCTCGCGTTGCTGTGCGCCATTGCACCCGGTCAGCCGCCCGCAACGCTCTCGCAAAACTAGAGAATCCACCAGGGTTTCCGGGCGTGCGTTCATTTGCGAACCAAATTCGTCAACTTAATGTGCGAACTGGACAGCGGTTGCAACGGCTCGCTGACAACGTTGTCCGCGGCCTACTGCCAGGAGATGGCCAAGGCAACAAGGGCGGAGCTATGAGCTTTGCCCGCGGCTTCGTGGTGCTCTCGGCGGTGACAGGCCTCACCTGGCTGCCCGCCATCGCCGGCTATTCGGAGGGCGCCAGCAACGCGGCGAGCGTGGCCGTTGATGCAACCGTCCACTACCAGACTATGGAAGGCTTTGGTGCCAAACACGAGTCGTTGGTCATCGACGGTAGCGGCGATACGCTCAGCGGCGCGCAGCGCCGGCAAGCGATCGATGCGATCTATCAGCAGGTCCACTTGACCACGGGCGACCTCGACGGCGGCAACCTGCTGGAGAGCCCAGGCAGCTACGCTCAACGCCGCAACGACAACGACGATCCGTTCGCCATCAACTGGGCCGGCTTCCAGACGTTCAGGGCGGATGCGCTGAAGACCAAGGTCCTGGATCTCGCCCAACCCGTCGGGTTCGACGA
This sequence comes from Binatia bacterium, assembly GCA_041497995.1. Classification (GTDB taxonomy): domain Bacteria; phylum Desulfobacterota; class Binatia; order HRBIN30; family HRBIN30; genus DATKMS01. The sequence continues at coordinate 47,536 of JBGQHM010000002.1, forward strand.
CTACGTCTTGACGCAAAGAGTGAATGTGCGCTGGGACAGTCCGTGGCTTGCCGGTATCCGCAGCGCTGATCGGGACCGCTATCTCAACGAGGCGGCCGAGCAGGTGATCGCGGCGGAGAAGTATTGGCGCGACACCTATGGCATCAGCACCACCTACGAGCTGCTGTTCAACGAGCCGCTCAGTGGCAACGGCGAGCTTGCGGGTGGGACGGTCGGGGAGGTTGTCGACCTGGTCAAGCGGGTGGGGGCGCGGCTCCGCGCCGAGGGATTCCCCAACGTCAAGTTTGTCGTTCCCAACGAGGAGACGGTGACGAAGTCGCTGCAGACGGCAACTGCGATCCTGGCGGACCCCGAAGCGCGACAGTTCGTCGGGGTCATCGGCTACCACCCATATCCGTACGGGTCGACCTACGCGTCCGTCGCGAAGATCCTCAGCACCTCCGGCAGTGGCGTGCCGAATGCCGCCGACATCGCTGCCCGGCAACAACTGCGTGACCTCGGCGCCCGCTACGGTCTGCCGGTGTGGATGACGGAAGTGTCACACGGCGACGTCGATCCGCGCTCCTTCGATGCGTTGCGGGCGCGCGCCGTTCACATCCACGACGAGCTGGAGTACGCCAACGCCGCCGCCTATTTTGCCATCCTCAACATGTGGAGCACGCAGGCGCAACAGGCGCACTTCGGCAACCAGAACCTGTTCGCCCCGCAAAACGAATCGACCGTCGTCTTCATCGACAGCACCGCCAACACGGTGACCATCTCGGGAATGGGCTACGCCATCGGCCACTACGCGCGCTGGATCGGGCAGGGGGCCGTCCGCGTTCAAGCGGGCAGCTCCGATGCGTTGCTGCTGGTGAGCGCGTTTCGCGACGCGCGGCAGGGCCGCACCGTGCTCGTGCTCATCAACAACGCCGCGAGCGAACGCCGCGTGAACGTGACGCTGAGCGGTGTGACGCTGGGGAACGCGCTGAACGGGGAGCAATCGACGTCGGCGGGAGCGTGGCAGCCGCTTGCATCGTTCGCGCCGCTGAGCACGACCGACTTTGCAGTGACCGTTCCGGCGCGGAGTGTGACCACCGTATCGGGTCACGATGCACCAGACTCGATGCCGACGCCGTCGGGTGCCGGCCGCCTCGACGTTAACTGTGACGGGCGCGTTAGCGCGGCCGACCTCTCGGCCATGGAAGAATTGATCACTTCGGGCAACGAGCAGGTATGCCTCTCAACTACGGGCAGCCACAACGTCTATGACGTGACGGACCTGGAGGCGTTGATCGTCGAAATGTTCGGATAGCTTGGGCGCGCGTTGACGGGAGACACAAGGAGCATCGGCATGGACAACTGGGGCGGTAAGAAAGTACTCGTGACAGGTGGTGCGTCGTTCATCGGCAGCCACCTCGTCGACCGGCTCGTAGAACGCGGGGCCAAGGTGCGCGTGGCAGATGATCTCTCGAGCGGCCGGCTGGAGAATCTCCACCTGAGCCAGAGCGCCGTCGACTTCAAAAAAGGTGATCTTCGCGACCGCCACTTCACCCGCGCGATGGTGCAGGGTACCGAGGTGGTGTTCCATTTGGCGGCGTGTCACGGCGGACGCGGGTTCATCGATACACATCCAGCCGACTGCGCCTCGAACCTGGTGCTCGACGGCATTGTCTTCGACGAAGCGTGGCGTGCCGGCGTCGAGCGGATCTGCTTCGCCAGCTCGGCGTGCGTCTATCCGATCCAGCACCAGGTTGCTCCAACCAATGGCAACATGGTGTTCCTCCGCGAGGAGTGGGCCGATCCGTTCAAGGCCGGCTGTGCCAGCGCGGACGGGGAGTATGGCTGGGCGAAGCTGATGGGCGAGATGACGCTCAAGGCATACTGGAAACAGCACGGGCTGAAGTCGGTGGCGTGCCGCTTGTTCACGGCCTACGGTGAACGCGAGAATGAGACCCACGCAGTCATTGCGTTGATCGCCAAAGCGTTCATCCGCATGGATCCGTACGAGATCTGGGGCGATGGCCAACAAGATCGCAACTTCACCTACGTGGGCGACATCGTCGAGGGAATGATCCGCGCATGCCAAGAGATCACCGACGGCTCCGCCGTCAACGTCGGCACTGCGGAGCACATCAAGGTCATCGACGCGGTGAAGATGATCTTCGCCGAGATGGACTTCACGCCGCAGGCTCTTGCCTTCGACACCTCGAAGCCGGTCGGCGTGTTCAGTCGCGCCGCCGATCTGACGCGGACGCGAGCCACGTTGCGTTGGGAACCGGCGACTTCGTTCAAAGACGGCCTACGGCGTACGATCGAATGGTACTGCCGTTCGCGTGACGCCGCCGAAGTGTCCTCCCGCTTGGGCGTTCTCCTGACCGAACGCTGATCGAGGACCCTTGAGTGCCATCATCAACGCTGTAAGGTGCGACGAGGAGCTTATTGAGTCACGGTTCACAACGAAAGGCAGTTCGGGTCGCTGCGCTGTCCTTGAGCGTGATCGTGATGGGCCGGACACTCTGGGTGCCGCGACCGGCGTACGCGCTGCCATCGAGTCCCCAGGCCGTCCCCGAGGACAGCCCGCTGCAACGGTCTCCCAACAATCCGTTGCTCAGTCGAGGACCGGCGGGTTCGTTCGATCAAGTGAAGATCGGGCCGCGCGCAATGCTGCGCGAGGGACCGAACGCGTGGAAGCTCTGGTACGAAGGGGTTCCGGGCGGCAACACCTCGCGCGTCGGCTACGCCACCAGTCCCGACGGTGTCACCTGGACCAAGTACTCCGCCAACCCGGTCATGGTGCCGACGGAGGCTTGGGAGGGTGCACCCGCAGGCGAGACCTCGCCGACCACCGTCCTGCGCGAGCATGGCGTCTATGAGATGTGGTACCACGGCTTCCAAGATCGCGTGCGCCGGATCGGGTACGCCACGTCGACGGACGGCATCACGTGGACCAAGTACCCGGGCAATCCGGTGCTTGTGCCCGGCCCGCCGGGCGCGTGGGATCAGGGCTCGGTGGCGGAACCCCACGTCGTCAAGGTGGGAGCCGTCTACTACATGTTCTACGCGCACGCGCAGGACCCGCAGGGAGTGGGGCTGGCCACCAGCTCGGACGGGATTCACTGGATGAAGTATGCGGGCAACCCGGTGTTGACCAAGGGCACTGTGGGAGCGTGGGATGACAAGGCGATGCAAGGCGGCGGAGTCGTTTATGATGGGCGCGCCTTCCACATGTGGTTTCGAGGCTACAACACGAACTTCGCGACGGCCCTCGGGTACGCGTGGAGCCTCGATGGGATGAGCTGGACGAAGAGCCCGAAGAATCCGCTCTTGACCAAGCCGAACCCGGCGCTCGGCAAGGGCGACGACTATGGAGTGGAGGGCAACACGAACATTTTCCGTCGCGGGGCGCAGTGGTGGATCTACTACGGCGGGTTCGTCTCCTGCTGTCCCGAAAACATGGGTTTCAACCTGGCGACGTCTGCGGTCATGGGAGCACGGAACCTGGCGCCGGTGGTCGATGCCGGTGCCGATCAGACTATTGTGCTACCGGCTGCAGCGACCGTGGCCGCTACCGTGATGGATGACGACGTGCCGGTCGCTCTCGAAAATGTGAAGACCGACTGGTCGATGTGGTCAGGACCAGGCGCGGCGACCTTCGCTGAGCCGAACGCCCTGACGACGACCATCGCATTCTCGCAGCCAGGTACCTACGTGCTTCGCTTGAGTGCAGACGACGGTGAGCTGTCCGCGTTTGACGATGTGACGGTCCTCGTGCTCGGCGCGACGCCGACAGCGACCGCAACGCTGGAGGCCCCGACGCGCACCGCCACCCGAACGCAAGCGCCGACGCAGACACAAACCCGAACGCCGATTGTGTTGACGGCGACCCCGACGGCGTCTGTGACCTATACCCCGATTGTGTTGACACCGACGCCGACGTCCACGGTGGCTCCCACTGGCACACCAGTCGTGGTGACCCCGACCACAACGGCATCAGCGACCGGTACGCAGATTGTGTCGACGCCGACGCCCACGGTGACTCGTACTGGCACACCAATCGTGGTGCCCCCGACAGCAACGGCGTCTGCGACTAATACGCGGACGGTGACCCCAACCGACACGTCGCTCGTGGCGACGCGGACGCCAACGGCGTCAGTGACCTCTACACCGATCGTGTTGACGCCGACGCTGACAATGGCTCCGACCGCCACGCCAATCGTCGTGACACCGACCCCAACGGTATCGGTGACCGCCACGCCGATTGTGTTGACACCGACGCCGGCAGCGCCTCCGACTGACAGCCCGACGCAGACACCAACGGCGTCTGCGACCGGTACCGCTGGCGTGCAGTCCCCCGATGTGAACTGCGACGACCGCGTGAGCGCAGCGGATGTGACCGCGTTCATCCGGGCCAGCGGAGTCGCCGCGCCGCTCTTCTGTGGCAATGAGCCAGTCGCGCCGCCCGAAGATCTTGGGCGCGTCATTCAAGCGATTTTCACACGCGCGCTTGGATCCGACTGAGAGCGCGAAACAGATGGACCTGCAGGTCGACATGGAAGAGCACGCGCTACCGGTCGGCGCGCCGCCGCGCGGTGTGGCGGGGACTCACTCGCTGTCTCTCGTCAGCGTCATCACCACCATCGGTGCCATCCAGGTGATGACCGTGGCGTGTACGCTGCTGCAATCGAAGATCGCGGCGTTGTGCGTCGGTCCGGCGGGAATTGGCGTCATCAGCTTCATTGATGGAATCGTTGCCTTCGTCGGGCAGCTGAGCGGGCTGAGCCTGCCATTTGCGGCGTTGAAGGGACTGGCGTTCGTGCATGATTCGCGAGACGAGTTCGCGCGTGGCTACGCAGCATTCTTACGTGCTGTGGTCACGGTGTCACTGCTCGGGGTGATCGTCGCGATCGGTGCCATCCTGCTCGTGCCGGGGATGCTCGTGCCCGAGATGACGGCGCACGTTGGGCTGCTCGTTGTCGCCCTGTTGGCGGTGCCCGCGACCAATACCATTGCACTCCTGACCAATGTCCAAGCCGCATCGCAGCGTCCGCGGGCGGCGGCGCTGCTGGGACTTGCCGCCGCCGCGGTCATGGCGGCCGGGACAGTGACTGGCGTGCTCACCGCCGGTTTGGTTGGATTCTACATCGGCGCGGTAACGGCCGCTGCGGTGGTCGCCATCGGTTGCGTCGCCTATTTTGCGCGCCGGTGGGGGCTGGCACTGCGCGGCAGCGGTGTGGGGCTCTTGAGCGAGCTGCGGCGCTATCCGCGCGCCATCGGCTTCGCCGGTGCCCAATACGTCTTGGCGTTCACGATTCCCTTCGCGTATCTCGTGGCACGCTACGCGATTGTGCGCCACGGTGGCTTCGCTGCGGCAGGTTTGCTGCAGGCGTCTATGGCGTCTGCGGTGGCCATGCGGATGGTGATGCGGTCATCGAACGCGCTGTTCCTCACACCGGCGATGAATCGGAATACGGAAGCGGGCTTCAAGTTCCAAGAAGCGGTCAGCTACTTTCGCACCGTCTCCGTGATGATCGGAATGGGCGCGCTGCCGCTCATCTTGTTTCCTCGCTTTTGGCTCTCGGCCGTGTACTCCTCCGACTTCACGGCCGCTGCGCCCTACGTCTATCTGTTCGTGCTCGCGGAAGCGCTGGCGCTGCTCGCCGGAGTCAATCAAGCCTTGGTGATCGGACTCGATCACATCAGCGCCTACGTCGCCATGTGTCTCACCGGGCAGCTCGGTATGGCGGCCGCTGCATGGTTCTTGGCGCCGCGATTCGGGATCTTGGGTGTCGCGCTGGCTTTTCTGTTCAACGGTATCACCATCTTCAGCCTGACTGCGTGGTGGATGTGGCGGCGCGAGCACATGTCCATTCTGCATGCCGTCGGCTGGATGCCACTGCTGGTGCTCGCGGCCATCGCGGGCGCGGGCGCTACCTCGGCGTCTCTCGAACCAACCACCTTCGCCACTGCGAGTGTGAAGGTCACGATTTGCGTGCTTGCGAGCGCGGCGGGTCTCTGGAGTTTGAGTCGGCATGCCGGCATGCGCCAGCTGCAGGTGATCAAGTGACGGCCAATCTTGTCTTTGTCACAGGTGACTTCTGTTCCGGAAGCACGCTGCTCTTTACACTGTTCCGAAAAACCGGCGAGTATCACTGCCTCTACGAGCCGCTGCACGAATTGCTCCCGGAGTACACCATCTGGCCGTTGCGTGCCTACGAGCATCATTTCTTCGTCAAGGACTACTTTGCAGAGTACAGAGGCTTCGCTGAGCTGCGACGACTGTTCGATCCGCGTTGGGGGAGCAGTGGGCTCTTTCTTCCAGGGGAGGCGGAGGCGCCGGCGCTCTATCGCTATCTGTCCTACATCATCGGCATGAGCTTCGGCCGGCGGTCCAAGGTGATGCTGAAGTTCAACCGCGCGACGTTTCGGCTCCCGTGGTTGCGCGCCAAGTTCCCGGAGGCGAAGATCGTCCACATCTATCGCGATCCGGAAGGCCAATGGAACAGCAACGTGCGGCGCGCCCAGTCACATCTCGGGAGAGCGGACGTCGGACAAGACAGTCCAACGTTCAACGGGTTCAACCTGGCAACCTGGTGTGAAGACCTGAAAGGTATCTTTCCGGAGCTCGCGGCTGACCAATCGCGTACGGGATACGAACGCTTCTTGAAGCTGTGGCAACTGAGCAAATCGTGGAACCAGCGCCACGCCGACATTTCGATCGAGTACCGCGTGCTGACGCACGAGTTCGAGGCGACCTGCGAACGCCTGCAGCGCTGCATCGGGTGTGACTTCCCGCTCGCGTCGCTGAAGCAGTTCGTCATCCCACCGGAGAAGCAGTCGGCGGCGCATCCGGAGAAAGGCGCGACCGTTCTTGGTCGACTCTCCGACCTGGTGTATCGCGGGGGCCGGCGCTACGCGCGCGCACGGGTCGAGCTCGAACGTCGGTGGCATGGGCAGCGGCTGCCGCTCGATCGCACGGCGCGTTAACGAGCCGATCGGCGTCCTGGCAGATCGGTCCTGCCCGTTGAAGGAGGATCGCGACTGTGCACCGTAGTATTCGCCTGAGAGTTTGGAGGACCTCGGTGCCAGTTGCAGCGGTCGCGTGTCTGACTCTAGCGCTTTCACTGCGGAGCGTTGGGTCTGCAGCCGATTTGTCGATGGTCGCAGAGGACAGCCCGCTGCAACGGTCTCCCAACAATCCGTTGCTCAGTCGAGGACCGTCGGGTTCGTTCGATCAAGTGAAGATTGGCCCGCGTGCGATGCTGCGCGAGGGGCCGCAGGTGTGGAAGCTGTGGTACGAGGGGGTTCCAGCCGGCAATACCTCGCGCGTGGGATATGCCACCAGTGCCGACGGCGTGACCTGGACCAAGTACGCGGGGAACCCCATCATGGTGCCCTCGGAGGTGTGGGAGGGCGCGCCCGCGGGCGAGACCTCGCCGACCACCGTCCTCCGCGAACACGGCGTCTATAAGATGTGGTACCACGGCTTCCAAGATCGGGTGCGGCGGATCGGTTATGCCACGTCGACGGACGGCATCACGTGGACCAAGTACCCGGGCAACCCGGTGCTGGTGCCCGGCCCTCCGGGCGCGTGGGATCAGGGCTCTGTGGCGGAACCGCACGTCGTCAAAGTGGGAGCCACCTACTACATGTTCTACATGCACGCGCAGGACCCGCAGGGAGAGGGGCTTGCCACCAGCCCAGACGGGATCCGCTGGACGAAGTACGCGGGCAACCCGTTGTTGACCAGGGGCTCTGCGGGAACATGGGATGACAAGGCGATGCAAGGCGGCGGAGTCTTCTATGATGGGCGCGCCTTCCACATGTGGTTTCGCGGCTACAACACCAGCTTCGCGACTGCCCTCGGGTACGCCTCGAGTCTCGACGGCATGAGCTGGACGAAGAGCCCGAAGAATCCGCTCTTGACCAAGCCCAACCCGTCGCTAGGCAAGGGCGATGACTACGGAGTGGAGGGCAACACGAACATTTTCCGTCGCGGGGCGCAGTGGTGGATCTACTACGGCGGGTTCGTCTCCTGCTGTCCTGAAAACATGGGCTTCAACCTGGCGTTCTCCGAGGTCAAAGCTTCGCCCAACACGGCGCCGACGGTGGATGCGGGTGCAGATCAAACGGTCACGTTGCCGGCGGCCGCGGTGCTCGACGGCATGGTGGTTGACGACGAGGTGCCGATCCCGCTCGAGAAGATCGTCACCACTTGGACAAAGGTGACCGGCCCTGGGGCCGTCACCTTTGCGGATTCGGCTGCTCTACACACAACGGCGAGCTTCTCGCAGCCGGGAACGTATCTCCTGCGTCTCTCTGCAAGCGATACAGAACTTTCGGCCTCGGCCGATGTCACAGGTACAGTGAATGCGGCCATGCCCGACGCGCTTCAGGGCGATGCCAACTGCGATGGCCGACTCTCCGTCGCCGACGTGGTGGCGTTGGTATCGCTCATACCGGACAATGCTCCATGTGGGCTCGCCGATGCCAATGGCGATGGATCTGTTGGAACAGACGATATCGACGTGGTCATTTCGACGATTTTTCGTGCTGCGGGGTAGGTGCCTCCGCACATGCACGACAACTACCGTCTCGCTAAGTCCCTTTCACGCCGGCAAGAGCGCAGGGGACGCTGAGTGATGCGCAAACAGCCGTACACTGAGGAATTCTACAGGCAGATCGATGATCCTTCCTCACGATCTGCCCGAGAGATCGTTCCGCTGCTCCTGGAGCTGGTCGGGGCGCGATCGGTAGTTGATATCGGTTGTGGCCGCGGAACTTGGTTGCGAGTGTTCGAAGAGTGTGGTGTCCGGGACATCGTTGGAGCGGATGGCAGCTATGTCGAGAGCCGGATTCTGGAAATTCCTGCGGAAAGATTCATCCGCTGCGATCTGACGGCACCCGTCCGGATAGATCGGCAATTCGATCTGGTCGTCTCCTTGGAAGTTGCTGAGCATCTTCCGCCGGAGTGCGCAGAGATCTTCGTAGATTCACTGACCAGGCTCGGGCCGGTGATCGTGTTTTCCGCCGCGATCCCATTCCAAGGAGGTCGTCAGCACATCAATGAGCAGTGGCCGGACTATTGGGCAAGCCACTTTCGGCGAAAGGGCTATCTACCAATTGACTGCATCCGGAAGAGGGTATGGCAAAACGAGAAGGTACATTGGTGGTATGCTCAAAACATATTGCTGTTCGTACGGACCGACTACTTGGAGAGCAGCCCGTTGTTGAAGCGCGAATTCGAGGCTACGGCTCCCAACCAGCTCTCCATCGTTCATCCGAAGAGGTACCTGGCGGCGGCTGACGTACGGAATATGCCTTTCAGAAAAGTGCTCGTAGCGCTTCCCGCCTCGTTTCTGCATGGTTTGAAGAGGACCATCGGCAAGACCTCGTGACGGCCGCGCAGGCTGGCAAGTATTTCTGCAAGAGCAGAGGCAGATTCTGATGGTCAAACTATCCACCAGTGACTCGCCGGCGGCACGCCTACCGGTTGCAGAGCGGCCATTGGTCAGCGTGTGCATGCCAGCGTACAACGTTGAAAAATGTCTACGCGACGCCCTGACCTCGGTGCTATCTCAGACGCATCACGATATAGAAGTCATTTTGGTCGACGACGGGTCAACGGATAGGACGCCTGATGTGGCGCGGTCCGCAGTGGACGAGCGACTCCGCTACGTTCGGAATCCGACGAACCTCGGCGGATTCCAAACAATGAATAAAGCCGTGAGCCTGGCCAAAGGGGACTTGGTGGCTATCTACCACTCCGATGATGTCTATGAGCCGATGATTATCGAGTGCCAAGTGGACTACCTTAACACTCATCCCGAAGCCGGGGCGGTATTCTGTCTAGACCATTTCATGGATGAAAGCGGGACCATCTTCGGTGGTATGACTTTACCCGATGAGTTCGTCGAACGAGAGTGGCTTACTTACGATGATGTCTTCCCCTTCATCATGCGACACAAGAACGTGCTGTTCTGCTGTCCGACTTTCATGGTGCGCCGCGAGGTTCTGGATGAGGTGGGCCTGTTTGATCCTGAGAAATACGACATCGCCGCGGACTTGGATTTATGGATCCGGATCGTTCGCCGGTTTCCGATTGGCATCCTCAACAAGCGGCTCATGCGATATCGGGTTGGGAAGGCACAATGGTCCAGCCGCTACAAGCGCCTCCGCACGGAACCGGAACTTTATTTTGCCGTCATGGATCACTATCTGCGCGCGGATGACTGGCTGCGGAAGCTCAGCCCAAGCGATCTGGTCGAGTATGCCTTCCATCGTTGCGACGACGAGACGTTCCGCGCGGCCAATCTGGTGTTGCGGGGCGACATTACCGCGGCCTCGGAACTATTGCAGCGACCGTATCCATGGCGCACGTTGGTCACGAGTGTCCGACGGCGCAAGCTTCGGGTCCTGCTGTTGCGGGCGCTAATGCGTGGGGCCGTGCGACTCAGGGCGGTAAACTCGTTGGCGCGATTCTTGGCCTGGAGTGAATACGGAGGCCGTATCTCATGACCGGCAACGCTGGGGACGTGGCCCTGTTCATTGATCCCTTCTCGCATCACTTCGAGGGGGACGCCTTGTTTGACGGAAGCCGAACCTGGGCAAATGGCGAGGACGTGTTGGCGCCGTATCGGTATGCTCGCGATTGGTTCGAACGCCGTGGCGTTCGCGTTCATACCGCCGACCGGCTGATGCGGAGAGAAGTGGCGGCGACCACCAACGTGTACATCTCACTGGGGATCGTGAATCGCTACCGCGCGTTGGCGCGCCGCCCCGATGTAATCCTCAGCGCCTTCTTCGCCTTCGAATGCCCTATTGTGGAGCCGAGCCTTTACCGCGAGCTGACGCGGGTGCAGCGCTACGTCAAGCGCCTGTTCTCCTACAGCGACGCGGAATCCCTGCAACCATTCTTACGCGGGCCCATTCATTGCCAACATTTCTTTTGTCCGCAGGCGTACGAGTCCGTGCACGACGAAATGTGGCGGCGAGCCGATCGGAAGTTCCTCGTGATGATCAATGGCAACAAGTTGCCCGCGGTATACCTGCATGAACTCTACACGGAACGGATGCGCGCTGTGGAGTACTTCGGTCGCACCGGAGAGATCGATTTGTACGGTGTCGGTTGGGATGTCCCTTCGTATCGCATGGGGAGGACCTGGGTGCCCGCTACCGTGCGTCAAGCGCAGCGGCGGTTGCTGCAGTGCTGGCAGCGCCTGCGACCAGATCCCCTGCTCGCAGCGGCCCGGCGCGTCTATCGGGGGCAGGCAGCGTCCAAGGCCGACGTCCTCAGCCAGTATACGTTCGCCATCTGCTTCGAGAACATGATCCTGAAGGGGTGGATCACGGAGAAGATCTTCGACTGCTTCTTCACGGGTACTGTGCCGATCTATTTGGGTTCGCCCGACATTACCGAACGCGTGCCGCCAGAGTGCTTCATCGATATGAGGCGCTTCCATAGTTACGACGAACTCAGGCAGTACCTGAAGTCGCTGAACGCGGCCGATGTCCAGCGGTACAAGGACAGCGCCCGGGCATTCCTTTGCTCTCCCGCGTATCGCCCCTTCAGCGCACCGGCCTTCGCAGAGATCTTGGCCCGCATCGTGGCGGAAGACACGGGCGTTGACTTGGGGCTTGGCGGGCGGGCGGTGTCGGTCGCTTGAGCCCTCTGTCCTTGATTCTCTGCTCACGATCGACCAAGTGATTGCAATAGGGTTTGGAGATGACGTGATGAGACGCCCGGTACGTGCCGCTCCTCTGGCCGGGATTATTGTGGTGCTGGCGTTGTCGGGTGGCGCAGCCGCAATGTCGCCGACGGCGGTGGGGACTGTCGCGGTGGTGGGCGAGTCGCAGCCAACCCGCAACTTTCTGCGGCTCGCGCCGAGCGCCGCCTCGGTGGTGGAAGCCGACCGCGTGATAGAGAACGAAACCTTGCCCAAGGCCCAGGTGGCCACCCCGGGTAACGCCGAAGACGGCGCGCTGCAGTCCTCGTTCTCCCAGCTCAACATCCCGACGGGTCCATCCATCCCGGCCCCGACGCTCACGTTTGAAGGCATCAGCAACAACGACAACTTCGCGATCTACGGTGGGCGCATTGTGCCGCCCGACACCAACGGTGACGTCGGACCCAATCACTTCGTTCAGTCAGCCAATCTGCTGTTGCGGGTGTTCGACAAGACCGGAACGCCCCTGACGGTCCCCTTCAAGATGAGCACGTTGTTCGCGGCCATCGGTGCCCCTTGCGGCACACGCAATGACGGCGATCCCATGGTTCTCTACGACCAACTCGCCGACCGCTGGCTCGTGAGTCAGTTTGCGTTCCCCAACGGCTCGGGCAGCCCGCCGTACCACCAATGCATTGCCATCTCGAAAACGGGTGATCCGACCGGCACCTACTTCCTCTACGACTTCGTCATGCCGGGAAACAATTTAAACGACTATCCCAAGTTCGGCGTCTGGCCGGACGGCTACTACATGACGGACAACCAGTTCACGAACGGAGGGCCCTTCAACGGCGCCGGCGTCTTTGCCTTCGACCGTAACAAAATGTTGGCGGGCACCCCGACCGCGTCGTTCATCTATTTCAATCTTGCCCTATTGGACTCGAGCATCGGCGGCCTGCTGCCCTCGGATGCCGATGGTTTGGTGCCGCCGTCTGTCGGCAGGCCAAATACTGTGGCGTACTTCACGGCCAACGAGTTTGGCGATCCGCAGGGCGATGCGTTGCGGCTCTTCGACGTTCACGCAGACTTTGACACTTCCACAAACTCGACCTTCACGGAGCGCACGGAGAGTCCGATTGGTGTCGCGGCCTTCGATCCGACGACTCCTGGTGGGGCCTCGGATATTCCGCAGCCACCTCCCGGCATCGGCGTGGACGCGCTGTCGGATCGGCTCATGCACCGACTCCAGTATCGGAACTTTGGCACCCACGAGTCTCTCGTGGTGAATCACACGGTCAAGGTGACCGTGTCACCGTACAAGACCGGCATTCGCTACTATGAGCTGCGTCGCCTCCTCCCCAATGGAACATTCACCATCCCTGAGCAGGC
>JBGQHM010000003.1:0-53758 GCA_041497995.1 Binatia bacterium
ACCACCTGTACGTCGTAGCGAAAGGGAGGGTACGGAAACGCCGACGGGGCTCCTTCGGCGAAGGGAAACGCGCCGTCGTCAGCCGTGCCCTTGACGTGGTCGGGGCCAGCCAAGAGCTGCGCAAACGACTGCCCGGGCCCGATCTCTGCGACGGCGTGCGCCAGTCCCGCCTCCGCGACATAGAATGTCTCGAGGTCGCTGCGCAGGTTGTATTGAATTGCCAGATCGGTGCGACTTTGCAGCGCCACCAAGGCGCCGAGTGGCAACAGAATCATTGAAATGCTGAGTGCGGCCACCAAGGCGGTACCGCGCTGATTGCGCAGCGCGGTCATTGGTTGCGTAGGCAGACACTGGTGAAGGCCGCGGAGCGCAGCGGCGCCGTTGCTGCGGGGTCGGGGTTGGTGAATTCGAGCCGCAGTGCCAGATCAATGCGGTGTACGCGCAACAGTTCTGCGGCTGTCATGCCGGCGGATCCAGGAGTTATCTCGGCACCGGCGGTATCGAAGTACGCGAAGCGGAAACCCATGGGCGCGACGTTGCGGACGAACGGCTGCGGGCTCGCCCCTCCGGTGGCGCGCTTGAGCTGATGCGCCGTCTCGTCGTAGCTGTATGCGATACGTTCGTTGCTGTCGGTCGTATCGCCGTCGCCGTTGAGGTCGCTGACCACGTCGACGCGATCGGGCGCGGCCGCGCGCAGGGGCGGCAGCGGCACGCCGGCGGCACTGAATCCCGCCATGCGCAGCTCGCGGACCATGACGTCGAGCGTCATGACCGTTGCTTCTTGGGCATCGCTCTTGATTGCTTGCACACGGCTGGTCATGAGCGCCGCGCGCGCAAAGCTGTAAGAGATCGCCATCAGGATAGAGATGAACATGGTGCTCACTAGCAGCTCAACGAGCGTTGCACCGCGTGGAGGTGTCCGGCCGACCGTCACTGTCGTACCAACGTGTGTAGTTGAACGCTGTGCGGGGCCCCGTCGCTCCACGAGACCGTGACCTCGAGACGCTGCACGCCGGGGTGCCCGCTCCAGGGGGCCGCTGTGCCGGAACGCTCGAAGCCGGTACTGCTCGAGATTGGACGGAGGGTGTGCCCGGCGCGCAACTGCTCGATGCCTTCGGCTGCGAGTTGTGCCGCCTGCATCCACCGTTCGCTCTGCGCGCGCACATGCATTGCGCCGACGAGGGTTTGGGTCACCGCGAGAGCGACCGCCGATAGGAACAGGGTGGCAACCATGACTTCGATCAAGCTGAACCCGGCCACTGTCCACTGTCTGCGCACTACTGCACCCGTACCTGTCCGGCGATGTCAACGACGACGCTACGGCTGCTGCCTTCGCGATTCTGCAACGTGATTGTTCCGAAGCTTCCTGCGTTGCCACGTGGGCGAAAGCTGATCGTCGAGTCGCGCGATGTGCAATCGAGGACCGCGATGCCTGCGGGGAGCGCCACGGGCTTTCCCTCGTCGTCGTACGTGTTGCCGTTCTGTCGCTGCCGTCGGTAGGTGGTGCCGCCGTTGACGAACAGGATGCGATGATTGACGTTTTGGGCGACCGCCCGCGTGCGTGTGACCTGCAGGTCCATGAATACCTGCCGTGTGGCCGCGGCGAGATCCAGGCTCGGGCGCAGGGCATTGTGGCTGAGCACGCCCACGCCCGCCAGGACTGAGGCGAGGGCCAGTGTGACCACCAGTTCCAGGATCGTGAGCCCGTCCGTGTCGGCCATCGAGCAGCGCGCTTTCCAAGATCGCCTTGTGTATAGTAGCATCAATGTGTCACTACTATACAATATAGATAAAAGTCAAGAAGAGAATACGCTGCACGACGTGAAGAGTGGTATCGGCGGTAGAGGGCCGATAGTCAGGATCGGCGCCACGCTCCAGAACCGCGCGCCGCCCGGATTTGTTAGCGACGTCGCCCCGATGAGGTCCGCAAGGATGATGGTGACGACCTTGCGCGCCTCGGCCTGGGCGGCAGGGCGAGCGGGCTGTGCGCCGAGTGCGGCGCCGCAGTCGCCGCAAAATTTCTTGCCAGCCGGATTGTCGCTCCCGCAGCGTGAACAGGTCATGTCGCCTTCACCTGGCGCGGATCCCTCAGTCGCGCGTCACTCGGCGTTCCAAATCTTACGCCTCCCACGCCACGGCGTGCAGCGGGTAGGTACCCGCGAGCCCCTTCAGCACCACGTCGCGACTCTCGCCGAAGCGGATTGTCCCGCTCGGTTCGACCGCCGCTCTCAGTATCGCCGAAATCAGGATTTCGCCGCCGAGCGCCTGCGCCGCGATGCGTGCGGCCAAGATCACCGTGCGGCCGAAGAACTTGTCACGATCGCGCAGGGCTTCGCCGGTGTGCAAGCCGATCCGCACGCGGATGGGCTGCTCCACGTGCGCCGCGCTGTAGCTCGCGAACGCGCGCTGAATCGCGATCGCGCAGCGCACGCCCTGAATCGCGCTCGGAAACGCCAGCAGGAAGCCGTCGCCCTGCAGCTCCAGCTCGTGGCCGCCGTGGGCGTGGAGCTGCTCGCGCACGATCGCGTTGTGCGCTTGGATGACCTTGAACGCTTCGCGGTCACCGAGGCGCTCGGTCATGTTGGTGAAGCCTTCCATGTCGCTGAACATCAGCGTCACCTGGCCCTCGACGGAGGTGTGTGCGTGCATGTCGGGTCGGCGTGACTCGACCGACGCGGCGACGATGTCGATCGAGCGGCCGAGGTCGGTTGCTTCCATGCCTTGCGCGCGCAGCTTCAGCGGCAGCGCCAGGTGGACCCAGCCCGCGAGCCCGAGCGCCTGACTGGTGGCCAATGATTCGCTGAGCAGCTGCAGTGCGTGTTCGGTATCCCCCGCGGCGCCGCGGGTGAGGCACATGCGTGCGTAGTCGATCTGCGCCCGCGCCAGCCACGTGCGCGCGCCCATGCGACGCTCGAAGGCGAGCGCCTGTTCGAAATGGCGAGTGGCGTCATCGAAGCGTTCCACCATCGCGGCAAGGTTACCGAGATGCCGGTCGGCACAGCCGTACGTCGTCGCCGTCGCGAAGAAGAGGCACGTGCCCTCGAACGGGCGGACGAGGTCGTAGAGCAGCGTCGCGGCCTCCAGATTACCCACGAGCAGACAGGCGTCACACAGAAGCGCCAGATTCATGAGGTAGTTGCCGTCGCGGCGCAGCTTGGCGAAGCCGCCCAGCGCGACTTCTGCGAAGACCGCTCGCGCGTCGTCCTGATGGCCCATCTCGGCGAGGAAGCATGCGAGGTGGCATCGATAGGCGACCACAAACGGGAGGAGCTCCGCGCCGCGCCGGACGCCGCGCTCGACGTCCGCCAGTCGACCCTGGAGGCGCCTCAGCGCGCCGATCTGGGTGGAGTATACCTGAAAGGTTCCTCCCATTCGCGAGCTGGGAAACAAGTCGAGCGCTGCCTGCATGTGGCGTTCCGCGTCGCCGAGCCGCCCCTCCCACAGCGCGCGCTGACACTGCATTGCTTCCGTCGTCGACCGCAACGCGCGGCTACGCAGCCGCTGCGCCAGCGCAGCGGCGCGCTCCTGCTCGCGTTCGGCGTCGGCACCCTCGCCCGATATGACGTGGCTCCGGTAGAGGGCGTGCCGCGCGAAAAATATCGATTCCTCTCGTCCAGCCGCTTCCGCCGCGCGCAGCGCATCGAGGGCCAACTTACCAATCTCGGACAACGTTCGCGGGTCCGCTACCGCCGACGCACTACCCAGCTCCCAGAAGAGCGCATGCGCCATGTCGTCCCCACTCCGCCGGGCAAGCTCGGCCATTTGCTCTGCTCTCGCGGTGCGCTCGATTTCGCTGTCGAGCCAGATGCGCGTTTGATTCATCCGGTTGAGCAACCGCAGCTTGAGCACGGCTTCACCGTCGTCCAATCGGTTCACCGTTTCTTGCAAAATCTGCCCGCGCTCTTCCGCCTCGGAGGGCACGAACGTCGTCTGCGCGGTCAAGCCGAGTGCCGCACGCGCAAGCAGCGTCGCGTCGTTGAGCGCGCGTGCCAGCCGCAGAGCGGCGCGACAGTTCTGGGCGGCCTGAGCGGGATCCCCGGAGGCGATCTGGGCTTCACCGAGCGCAATCAGCACCTCGCAGCGCCGTCGGTCATCGGGCGTCTCACCCAGCTCCAGCATCTGCAGGGCACGCTGATAGTGCGCAGCCGCCGCTTCGAACGCCAGCAGCTGATCGGCACGTTGGGCGGCGCGAATGGCGTAGTCCACCGCCTTCTGCAGGCTGCCGCTCGCCGCCGCTTCGCCGAAGTGGTGCGCCAACTCTGGCAAGTGACCCTCGATGCTGCCGCTGTGGAGGCGCTCGATGGTTTCGCCGATGCGGCGGTGCAAGCGCACGCGCTGCACCGTGCGCAGCTCGTCGTAGAGCGTCTCGCGCACCAGCGCGTGGGCGAACCGGTAGCGTCCCGGAGCGTCGGCGACCTCGACCAGGATGCGAGCTTGCACCGCCTCGTCGAGCCGATCGAGGAGACGATCGAGCGATGCGTCGGAGGGGCCTTCGTCGCCGGCCGCGAGCGCATCCACGAGCTTCGCGTCGAACTCGCGTCCGACCGCGGCGGCGATGGTCAGGACTTGATTGCACGCTTCGGACAGGTGACGCAGGCGCTGGCCGACCACCGAGCGCACGCTCTGCGGAATCTCGATGCTCCACGACGCAATCGAGTCCGCCCGCGCCAGGCGGCCGTCGGTGTGCAGCAGGCGCACGACTTCCTGCATGAAGAACGGATTGCCTTCGGTCTCGCGGAAGATCGCTTGCACGAGCGCGGCCGGCGGTCGGGTTCCCGCCGCCAACTCGATGAAGCGCGCAACGTCGCCTTCCTGCAGGCCGCGCAGCAGAGCGCGTTCGCTGCGCGGGTTGCGCGCCAACTCTGCCAGCGCCTCTTCCAATGGATGATGCCGCCCCAGCTCGATGTCGCGGTACGTGCCGACGAACAAGAGGCGCAGGTTGGCGATATCCTTGGCAAGGAACTGGAGCAAGAGCAGAGATGGCTTGTCGGCCCAGTGCAGGTCGTCCAGCACGAGGACGAGCGGACGGGCTTGCGCAGCGGCTTTGAAGAAGGCGCTCAGACTATCGAACAGACGGAAGCGCGCCTGTTCGGGTTCCATGGGCGGCGTGACGGACAGACTCGCCGCGCTCCGCCGTAGCTCCGGTACCATGTCCGCAATGTCCGCCGCGCCCGGCCCCATCTCCGCCAGCCACGCACTCGGCTCGCGTGCCTGCACGTAGCTGCGCACGATCTGCACCCACGGCCAGTAGGCTGGCGCGCCCTCGCCCTCGTAGCAGCGGCCGACCAGCACCTCGGCGCCACGCAGGCGGGCGTAGGTGGCCAGCTCTTCGGTCATACGCGTCTTGCCGATCCCCGGCTCGCCGACCAGCGTGAGGAGCCGTCCGCGGCCGGCCAAGGCTTCGGCGAGCGTGGCGCGCAGCGTTTGGGTCTCGCGTTCGCGGCCGACAAACACGCCGCCAGCGAGGGCGTCGAGCGCGGTGGGCGACGTGCCGGGCGCCGCCGCGTCTGCCGGCGCTGCGGCGACGCGCACGCATGCCGCCAGAGCGCTGCGCACCGCACCGGCGCTTGCCGGACGCTCCTCCGGCGCCTTGGCCAGCAGTCGCAGAATCAGCTCATCGAGTTCCGCCGGCACCGCCGAGTTGTGGTGCGATGGTGCCACCGCTGCGGCTTGCAGGTGTTGGCCGATGACGGCGACGGGGTCGTCGCCGAGAAACGGCGGCCGCCCGGCGACCATCTCGTAGAGCACGACGCCGAGCGCGTAGAGATCGGCCTGCGCCGTCACCGCGCCGCCCAGCGCCTGTTCCGGAGCCATGTAGGTGACCGTCCCCACCATCATCCCCGGCTGTGTCAAGCGCGACTCCGCGAGTGACAGCGCGAGTCCGAAATCGCCGAGCTTCGCTGTGCCGTCTGCCGTCAGCCACACGTTCGCCGACTTCACATCACGGTGCACGACGCCGCGTCGGTGCGCGTGTTCGAGCGCCTGACAGATCTGGTCGGCGATGCGAAGGGCCTCGGCGATTGGCAGATGGCGGGTCTGTTGTTCCGCTGCCACTCGCTGCAGATCCTCCACACTCCCGCCCGCCATGAACTGACTCACAATGTAGAGGGTCCCGTTTTCTTCGCCGCTGTCGTGCACCGTGACGATGTGCGGATGATCACCGAGGTCCGCCATCGCCTGGGCCTCGCGATGGACGCGCAAGCGGCCCGCGTCGTCGAGCCCGTCCGTCTTGATGACGGCGAGCGCTACGTCGCGATCCAGTCGCATGTCGTGCGCCAGGTAGACGCGCTTGCGCGCGCCCTCGCCGAGCAGACGTTGCACCTGATAGCGTCCGGAAGCGAAGGACGCTGGAAGGGGGTCAGGGGTGAGGGTGTTTGCTATTGGAGGCGGAGGCACGGACGGCGTACTGCCTGCGAGCACGGCGCCGCATTCCTCGCAGAATTTCGCCCCCGGGTTGTTCTCGTGTTGGCAGGCCGGGCAGTGCATCAACTCACCACAGCAACTCCCAGGTCCCGACCGGCGCCTGAATACCCTTCAACGATGTCTCGCCGCGGTCGCTGAACAGAAAGTCTTTGTCGGTCACGAGCTGGCGGACGACATCGGCGACGACGATCTGCCCGCAGTCCAGACAGAAAACTCGCCTGCGCGGGATTGTCGTGACTGCACGCCGCACAGATCATCACGGTTCTCTCTACTGCCGATGCGGTTCCCAACACAACGTCACGGCTCGCGGCCAACGTCGAAGCGTCGGAGCACACAGCTCGGTCGCGACCTTTACCCCGTGCGGCTGCATGCGATAAGGATTGCTTCATGTCGGGTACTCTTACGGTGCTCTTCACCGATCTGGTCGGCTCCACGGAGTTGCTCGCGCAGCTCGGTGACGATGCGATGCAGGCGGTACGCCGCCGGCACTTCGCCGTGCTCGGTGATGGGGTGGCGGCGCACCGTGGCGAGGTGGTGAAGTCGCTCGGCGACGGCATCATGGCGGTGTTCGCGAGTGCTACCGACGCGGTCGGCTGATCGCCTTCCTTCTGCAATCCTGCCTGGCGGCGGCCGATCGAGATCTGGGCGCCCTCGCCGCCACGATGGGACGTCTCGCCGACGCCGAGCGCCACCTGCTCGCGGCCGAGCAGCTGGAGGAGCGGTTCGGCGCCCCGCCGCTGGTGGCGCGCACGCGTCTAGCGCTGGCGCGGGTGCTGCTGCAGCGGGGCGGCGCTGCGGACCGCGAGCGGGCGCGCGGACTCCTGGCTCATGTCGTCGGCGCTGCCGCCGCCATGGGCATGGCCGGCGTCGAGCGTGATGCACGGGCGCTGCTCACGTAACAACCGAACTGCCCATGCACGGCGAGCGCAACGGGCCGCTGTATGACCTGTCGAATTGCGGAAGGGCGCTAGGCAGCAAAGCCGATCTGCAGGTACCAACGGATCAGTGCGTCGCCGAAGAACAGCGCGCAGGCCGCGCCAAGGGCAAGGAATGGTCCGAAGGGAATCGGCAGCCGCGAATCGGCGCCGCGGGCGAGAATCAGCGCAATGCCAATGAGTGCACCGCTGAAGGAGCCGAGGATGAGAGTGACAAGGACGCCCCGCCAGCCGAGGAAGGCCCCGATCATCGCGAGCAGCTTGATGTCGCCCCCTCCCATGCCTTCCCGCCCGGTCCAGGCGTGGTAGCCGACCGCCACGAGGTAGAGAAGGCCACCGCCCAACGCGCTACCAATGAGGCTGTCGACAAGCGGCACGCCGCAGCCGATTGCGGAGAACACGATGCCAACGACGACACCGGGGAGGCTGATCACGTCTGGAATGATCTGATGGTCAATGTCGATGAACGTGATGACGATCAACGCGCCGGCAAACAATCCGTAGACCGCCAAGGTGGGTGAGAGCCCGAAATGGTAGAGCAGCACCATCGCGGTGCAGCCTGTGAGCAGTTCGACTGTGGGATAGCGCAGCGAGATGCGGGCGTCGCAGGCATGGCAGCGTCCACGCAGGAGCAGGTAGCCCAGCATCGGAATGTTGTCGCGTCTGCGAATGGTGGTGCCGCACGCCGGGCAGTGAGACGCCGGAAAGACGATGGACTCCCCCAACGGCAACCGCCAGATGCACACGTTCAAGAAGCTGCCGACGGCGGCGCCGAACAGGAAGGCGAGCAGGAAGAGCATCGGTTAGGAGTCGCCCGTCGGCACTAGCGTCGCGAGCAGGTCCCGTCCTTCCGGATCGTTCGGTGCCAGCTCGATGTAGCGCTGCACGTTCACGGTGGCCGGCTTGGTCAGCCCGTGCGCTGCGTACAGCCTCGCCAAGTAGAGATACGCGTCGGGTGGAGGCGTGTCGAACCGCAGCGCTTGTTGCAGCGCGCGCTCGGCACTGACGTCGTCGTTGTGGGCGTAGTAAGCGCGGCCGAGCATCCCCTGGGCGACAGCGCTCCAGGGATGGCGCTCGACCACGCGCGTCCAAGCGCTGACGTCGTCGTACCAGACACCGGCTGACCTGTAAGAGATCACCGCGAGAATCGCGGCGAGAGCGAAGCCTAGCCAGCGGAGGGGGAGACGCCACTGTCCGGCAAGGAGCAGGGACTCTGGGAGCCGATTCAACCCAACCGCCACCCACAGCGCGAATCCTACCAAGGGCAGGTACAGGTAGCGGTCGGCGCGTAGCTGTGCGAGCGGTACAACGTTCGATTCGGGCAGGAGCATCAAGACGAACCACGCCAAGCAGAAGAACGACCACGGATACTGTCGCCGGCGAACGGTGACGGCGATGCACGCGAATGCAATCAGCCCTAGCGCTAGGAAGTTGAGCGGCTCGTAGAGCATCGTGCGCGGATAGTAGTACACGGGGGCCAGGTTCAGCGGTAAGAACAATGAGGTGACGTACTCCAGGTTCGCGCGGCTGACGATCAACACGTGGGCCAGCAAACTCCCCCCGTGGAGCGGGGCGAGCGCTGCGGCGTGCGCGTGTCCGGCGAGTGCCGCGCAGGTCACCGCAACCGCAACCGCGCCGAACGGCACTTTGTCCAGCCAACGCAACGGACGACCGAAGAACACATAGTCGTAGAGCAGCAAGACGGGTGGCAGGCTCACCGCCATAGCTTTCGACAGTGCCCCGATCGAGAAGGCCGTCAGCGCGGCCACATAGTACAACCTGTTACCAGAGCTCTTCCAGCGCTGATAGCTGATGAGGGTCAGCAAGCAAAACACACTGGCAAGTAGTGTCTTGCGTTCGACCGCAAGCGAAACCGTTTCCATCTGTACCGGATGGAGGGCGAAGAGCAGCGCAGCGGTGAGCGCCACGCGCCAAGTGGGGACGATGGGTGAGAGGAAGACGAACATCAGGACCGCCGCGAGTGCATGCAACGAGACGTTGACCAGGTGATAGCCGAATGGCTCCAGCCCAGAGACCGCGTGCTGCACGGCAAACGACAGCATCGTTATAGGGATATAGTTTACGCGGTTGAACTCCGTTGCGATGCTCCGCACATTCTCCCACGTCAGCGCACGAATCGCGGGAGTGTAGAGAATGAGGCCGTCGTCAAACCCGAGCGGTAGAAAGGTGTTGCTCAGGGTCGGCCAGAAAGTCAGCACGGTCGCGCCGACGATCAGCGTCAGCGATATGAGCCACGCCCGTGTGCGACCCTGCCCTCCGACTCTCACCGAGGTGGGCTGGCAAGGCGCGCCGATCAGAGGCTGACCCGGCGCGTGCCGGCCCGGGTCGGTCTCGACGTTGGTCACACGAACTCTCGACGCTGAAAGATGGCGACGCTGATGATCAGTAAGAGAGCGGTGTAGGCTGCCGCGTACACCACCGCGTGAAGGTAATAGACCGGCGGCAGCGCCAGGCCGTAGGCAACCCGGTCCGCGATGTAGTACTGGTTCAGATGGGGCAATACGGCGTACAACGCCCGTGCGACGTAGCGCAGCGTTGGCGACTGATCGGGAGTCATCAAGTAGTCGAGGATGGGCGTCGAACGACCGGCGATGAACGTTGCAGCAGTGAACAACCCCGCGAGTGCCGGCGTGACAACGATCGAGGAAAAGAAAACGGCCACTGCGGACAGGATGCCGAGCTCCAACACCATAGTGGCGACAACCGGTAGGATCTGCCAATCGATCGTGCCCTCGATACAATAGAGCAGTGCGAGGAGCGCTGCGGCCATGAGGGTCATCATGGCCGCAAGAGTTGCTAGCAGGCCGAAGAACTTCCCCACGAGAAACTGCCAGCGCGCTACCGGCTTCGACAGGATGTTGTAGATCGTGCGCTTCCCAAGCTCCTTGCTCAGCATACTGACACCGAGGACGACGGTTGTCACGACGCCAAAGAGCGAGATACTGAAGAGACTGAAGTCCTTCACGAACTTGATGGTGTCGCCGATTGACGCCCAACCGAAGGCGGCGGAGACACCGGTGACCACGCAGGCGAACAGGAGGATGGAATAGAGAGCCTTGTTACGAATAGCCTCCCGGCTCGTATTGACGGCGATGGCAAGGACTTTCATTCGACCCTCACGGCGTCAGTTGATGTCTGTTCGAGCCGCGCCACGTAGACCTGCAGCTCGTGGTCGCTTGCGTTGAGCGCTAGTGAGCGGCGCAGGACATCGATCCCTTTGTCGGTGTCACCCATGGCAACCAGACTGGCCCCGAGCCCTTTGAGCAGATTTGCGTCGGTCGGCTGGTAGCGCAAGCCGTTGCGGCAGGCGCGGATCGCCGCCGCGAAGCGCTCGTTGCTTACCAGCGCATGACAGAGGTTGGTGTGGGCGTCATGAAGGTCCGGCGCGATCTGCAGCGCTCTGTGGTACCACATGATCGCGTCGTCCGGCTCACCCTGCTCTTCGGACGCAATGCCGATGCCGAGAGCTGCACCCTCCGTCCACGCCGCGATGGTCAGGGCACGTTCGTACTGCGCCACCGCGGCGGCGTTTGCACCCCGTGCCTGCAGGGCGGTGCCGAGGTTGTACAGCGCCTTCGCGCTGTTCGGCGCGCTTCGTGCCGTACTGTCGAACAGAGTGAAATTGTCCTTCCAGTCTGCGTTGCGCATCCACGTGCGTGCGCCAAAGACCATGACGAGGAGCCCCAACGCTGCCGTACCGATGGTTCTATAGCGCGGCGTTCGCAACATCGCGTCGAAGGCAAGGGCGGCCAGGAGTACCCATCCGACCGAGGGGAGGTACAGCAAGCGCTCGGCTTTGACCGTGCCGATGGGAAACAGCAGATTCGCCGTCATGAGCAACGTGGCAAGTGGAAACACGACCGCAAACCGAACCGCCGGCCGAGAAGTGTACACAGCAAGTACCGTGGCTACGCAAAGTAGTGCGAGTCCTGCCAGGCAGCGCGGGTCGACCCAGTTCTCAATCAGCGGAACCTGGTTGTAGGAGTAGTCCGCGGACAGGACGAGAGGCAGGTTGAGGAGACCGAAGTAGTCCCACAGCACGCCGCACGCCGAGCTCACCCGCACCGTCCAGGGAACGAACGCGAGCAGGTTGTCGAGCGGCGTCAGTCTGTCTGTTGGAATGCCTCCCAGCGTCCCTACAACCAAGTAGCGGAAGATTGCAAAGACCCCGAAGCACAACAGGTACGGCACCCAATCGAGGCTCCGAACTTCCTTCCAGACGCCGTCGAGGAGTAGCTCCTTTCGACGGGTCACGCGGTAGAGCAACACGAGTGGCAGGATTGTCACCGCGCTTTCCTTGCTGAAGACGGCGAGCGAGAAACTCGCAACGGACAGCGTAAGCCATCCCCGTGCGGACCACCGGTTCGGCGCCTCGTCAATCAGTCCCGCACTCAGTACTGCCAGCAGTCCGAAGAAAGCGGCTAGGAGTTCCGCCCTGCCGACGATACTGGTAACTGCCTCCGTGTGAAGCGGATGAAGTGCGAACAGAACCGCGGCGATGACAGCAACGCGCTCGTGGAACAGTCGCGCGCTCAGCCAGAAGACGAGAACGGTCACGCCGGCGTGGAGCAGCACGTTGACGGCATGGAAAGCCGTCGCGTTGCCGGGCGTCAGTGCTTCGTTGATGGTGAAGCTCAGCACGGTGAATGGACGGTAGAGGTAGGCGAGCAACGGCATGGGCGTGGCAAAGATCTCCGTCAGGTCGATGCCTTTGATCACTGCTGCATTGTCTCGGATGTTCGGCAAGTCATCCAGCGTAAACCCGGCGGTCAGCGCATTCAGATATGGCAGGACGCTGAGCGCAACGAGGATCGCGATGGTCCGCGCGGTTGGTTTCAGTTCAGTCTCCATTCGATCCGTTGCTGGTGTAGCGCAGAAAGCGTTGTTCGAGGGACGGACGCTCGGGCAGAATGGCCTCGATTTCAGAGCCGCTCCCATGCAACTCGGCTAGCGCAGCGTTCACCGCCGCCCGATCCTTCAGCTTCACCGTCCATCGATCCGGTCCTCCGGTGAGAGGCTCGGCTGCTATCTGTGTGAGCACCGCGAGGGCACGGCAGGACGTCCCGACAATGACCAACGTGTACGACTCTGGCGGGGCCGTATCGCTTCCTAGATCGATCACCTCCTGCAAGCGACCCTGCTTGAGGATTGCGACGCGGTCGCACAGGGCTTCAGCGTCGCTGAGAATGTGCGAAGAGAACAGGACGGTGGTACCGCTGTGCTTCAGCGAAGCGATCAGGTCGCGCATCTCCTTGCGGCCGACCGGGTCGAGGCCCGACATGGGTTCATCCAAGATGACCAGTCGCGGACAGTGCATGATGGCCTGCGCGACCGCGACGCGCTGCAGCGTCCCTTTTGATAACGAACGCATCGGCGCGTGCAGCTTGTTGGAGATACGAAACTGGTCGACAAGTTCGCGGATTCGACTGCGCCGCGCAGCTGGGTCCATGCCATAGAGTTGGCCGTAGAAGTTCAAAGTCTCCGCCACCGTCAGGTAATCGTAGAAGTACGGCTGCTCGGGGGAAAAGCCAATCCCCTGACGCGGGCGATGCCGATCAAGCGGCGTGCCCTGCCAGAGCAACGTGCCACTCGTCGGTCGCAACAACCCGATGAGCAGCTTGAACGTGGTCGTTTTGCCCGCACCGTTGTGACCGATGAGCCCGAAGACCTCTCCTTCGTTGATGGCGAACGACAGCCCGTCGACGGCACGCGTGGGGCGAAACATCCAGTTGCTTCGAAAGCACTTCGAGACGGCGACGAGCTCTGCAACGAGTTGGCTCATGGTCAGTTCCCAGAGCGCTTTGCTCTAAGAAAGGCCTCGCGCAGCTGGCTGCTTCCCAGGCGCGTTGGCTTATGGCCTGAGGTGCTGACGACATGGCCGGAGGCGTGGTCGAATTCATACCGGCCGCCAAACGGCTCTTGCGGGACCTGCGTGAGGACGCCTGCAGAAAGCAGCTCACCGAGATCGCTTGGTGACCGCCCGGCGCGTCGTTCAAACACCTGCACCACGGCGTCCAGAGAGGTGATATCGTCCGAAAGGGTCAGCTCGCGGATGCGCTGGTGAATCACCTCGCGCATATCCCCACTCACGTTGTGGCGCTCGAGCTCGGAGAGGAAGTCAACGGCACTTGCGGGCCCGCGATGCGCCGCCTCGACGACCGTAGCCAGACGACCGATGAACTCGGGCGCCCCGGGTAGAAAGGTCGCCTGCCGCAACGTGCGGCTCGCGGAGTCCAGATCGTCGCGGAAGAAGTAGTAGCTGAAACCCAACATGTAGTGGAGCTGCCAGGAGCCGGGCATATTGCGCGCGCCTTTTTCCAGTAGCGCGATGCCATCGTCGATGCGGTCCGCCTCCCATGGGAGAATGACGCCGCAAAAGTGATACACGTGATCCGCTCGCGGATCGAGATCCGTCACGACGTCGCACATCGACGCCAGCCACGGGTAGATGCGGTTGCCTCGGTAGTGCCGACCGAAGTAGCTGATGGCGCGAAACCAGAGCACGTCCGCTAGCGCTTGTTCATAGCCCAGCGAAACAACCCGCAGAAAACGAGCTGGCGGTAAGTAGACGAGTTCAGCAGGGTCGGACTCGGCGCGGCGATGGTGATCGAGCGCTGCACTCGACCAGGAAGCCGCTGCCATCAACACGACGACCGCTACCAACGATGACCCGATAGTGCGGGGTCGGCTGCGTGGCCAGCGGTCGTCAGTGCAACGCCATGGCAGGTGCCGCGGAAGGTCGCAAGCTGTCGAACCGAGCGTGGCCATTGCCATTGGATCAATTGCGCGGCGGGACGATGTCTAAGTGTTGAGAGAGAAGGAAGGTGGGAATACGAGCAGGGACGGGTGGTACACCCGTCCCTGCCGCGCCGGTCCGCTCAAGTACTTATGGATTCGTGATGCCGCCGTTCGCGCTGTCGTAGGTCCAAGTCACACCACCATTGCTGTGCTTCGATGTTCCCGTGAAGCCCGTGGTGCCAACCAAAGCCATCGTGAGGTCGACGCCTTTCGACGGCTGGAAATTGATCTTGCTGTTGCAATCAGTTTGGCTGCAAGCGACGTACACGTTGCCATTCGCGAAGACTGCTTCCTCGGCGGTTGCCGCGTTGCGCAGATCCGACTGGGCACGAGCGTCAAAGCCTCTCTGCCGATAGAGTGCGAATTGCGGAATGGCGATCGCGGCCAGAATGCCGATGATGGCCACAACGACCAGTAGTTCAATCAACGTAAAACCTTCGTTATTCCTCAGAGCCTTCATTGTATCCTCCCTTTTCTGATTTCGATCGGTTTGCTGGCGTTCAACGTCGAGCGGAGTCATCAGGGCGGCCCGTGCGTCTGTTTCATCGATCACCTCCCAGCTCGCTTCCCTGGCAGAGCAATGGACGTACCAACCATCTTGCGCTCCGCCGGCGGAAAGACAGAAGGGAGGTGGTACAGGAGAGAACAACGAATCGAGTGGTTCGGCGACGCAGTGACAGGTTTTGGTCCGCGATTTTTTTGACGAGCTTGATGTTTGATGACTGCCTTGCCGCGAAATCGCATTCTGCTGATGCACAGCCTTGGTGTGCACCTGGACTCAAATCGGTGACGCATCATTCAACCCGTACTTCTGCAGTCGGTGCCGGAACGACCGATAGTTAATCCCGAGTAACTCAGCAGCCCGCTTCTTGACTCCTCCAGCCTCTGCAAGCGCGCGGAGGAGAATACCCTTCTCGTAAGTCGCTAGATTGTCGTCGAGATTCTCGGCGGACGTTGCTGCGAGAGGTAGGGTGGGGGTGTTGATCGGTGACGAAGGCGCCATCGGTAGCGCGTGTATCGGTGTCGGGACTCCGTTGGCCGGGCGTGCTTCGAGTGTGTTGCCATTGCTGCGTCGCAACACATAGTCGGGAAGATTGTCCTCATGCACCGTCTCCCCGTCACTCAATGCGACAGCGTGCTCGATGATGTTTTCCAACTCGCGAACATTTCCCGGATAGTTGTAGTCCTGGAGTCGTCGGGCGGCGGCAACCGAGAGCCGCTGGACGCGCTTCCCGTGCAGATCGGAGAACTGTCGTAGGAATCTTCTGGTCAATTGCGGAATATCTTGTTGGCGCTGTCGCAGCGGTGGCGACTCGATTGTCAAAACGTTGAGGCGGTAAAAGAGATCCGCGCGAAAGCGGCCGGTGTTGACTTCTTCATCCAGATTGCGGTTGGTGGCGGCGATCACGCGCACATCGACTGTGACGTTTGCATCGGCTCCGATTGGGGTGAAGCTGCGCTCTTGGAGCACCCTGAGGAGCTTTACTTGTAGCGCCATCGGAAGGTCGCCAATCTCGTCCAGGAAGATAGTGCCCCCGTCGGCCATCCTGAAAAGGCCTGCGCGCGAGGCCACTGCACCAGTGAACGCCCCTTTCACGTGGCCGAACAACTCGCTCTCGATCAGGGTTTCAGGGATCGCCCCACAGTTGACCGCGACGAACGGGCGATCGCGTCGCGCGCACCGAGCGTGCACAGCTCGCGCGACCAGTTCTTTTCCGGTGCCGCTTTCTCCACTGATCAGCAGGGTGGCGTCGTTGCGTGAGGCCCTCTCGATCAAGTCGCGCATCTGGCGAATTGCCGGACTGCTCCCGACCAGCCCATCGATCGACGGGGTCTCATCATCATCGCCGACCGTGATCGACTCATCTGCGGCGCCGAGATCTGTGTCGGCGTGCAAGCGTTCCTCGAGGCGACGCAGCACACTCACATCCTGTAAAATATAGAGTGACCCGATTGGGTTGTCATACGTATCGCGCAACGGTACGGCGGAACACCGCAGGGTCAGCTCTTGGTCGGCGACGCGCTGGATGAACTCCGTTGGCTGAATAGCGCTGCTCGACTGCAGGAACTGGAGGCGCCCCGACGCCGTATGACGGAGCGGAGGAAAAATCGTTCCCACATCTTTCCCCAACAAGTCAGCGGCCGCCGCCCCGGCTATCTCTTCGGCGGTTTGATTTGCCGAGGTGACGTACCCGCTCGCGTCGGTGGTGAGCAGAGCGCTGCCGATGTTGCGAGCGACCGCCTCCTGGAGCGACGCCAGCCGGTCGCGTTCCGCCTCGCGTTCTTCCAACAGCCGCTCGGTTTGGTGGAGCCGCCGCACCAACGAACTGGCGAGCAGGGCGATCAGGAAGAAGGTAGCGTTCGTTGTCGCGAAGCGAAGGGCGAAGTGCAGGTCGGGTGGTGCGGGTGGAAATGGGTAGTCCGGGCGTGCCACCATCCCACTCCCGAGCACAGCGACCAGCGCCGCGTAGCAGATCGACCCGCCCGACGCCGCGACGATGGCCCCGGGGGTCGACATCAGCACCGCGGCATTGATGACGACCAAGCTGTAGAGGAACCCGAAGGGGCTGTCGCCGCCACCGGTGACGAAGATGACGCCTGTGGTTAGGAGAATATCGAAGACCAGCTGGAGATACGCGAAGCCTGCGACCTGCTTGAGCCGCAGCAGGAAAACCGCGGAAACGATCGTCAGTGCGTAGGTCGTCGCGATAGCCAGCAACAGAATACTGACCGAGACGGCGTACCGTTGGGTGGGGTCACCAAGATATACCAGGGCCAGCGCGCCGAGGAAGAAGGAGACGATGAGGACCCGGAAGAAGAGAAACCACTTCAACCGGTCCCGCAGGCGCTCCGTGCCTTTGTCAACCTGGTCGGCCACCGGTATCAGCCGATTACAGATCCGAGCTTGAAGATCGGAAGGTACATGGAGACGACCAAACCGCCGATCACCACGCCGAGGAAGAGGATGACGAGCGGCTCCATCAGCGCCGTCAGGTTCGATACGGCGTTGTCGACCTCCTCCTCATAGAATTCGGCGATTTTCTGCAACATCGCATCGAGGGCGCCAGTGGTCTCGCCGACCGAGATCATCTGACAGACCATCGGTGGAAAAACTTTGCTCTGGGCGAGCGGCTCAGCAATCGTGCGCCCCTCACTGATGCTAATCCGGGTAGCAAGTACGGCCCGTTCCACTACTTTGTTTCCGGCAGTTCGGGCTGTGATCGCCAGCGCGTCGAGAATTGGCACACCTGAGGACACCAGCGTGCTCAACGTCCGCGTGAATCGCGCCACCGCTGCCTTCCGGATGAGATCGCCGAACACCGGCAACTGCAGGAACATCTGATCAAAGAAGAGCCGGCCCGCCTCGGTTCGGTAGAACTGACGGCTGGCGATACCCGCGGCAATCAAGAGGCCGGCAATGTAGTGGAAGTAGGAGATGGTGAAGTTGCTCAGGTTAATCACGAACTGAGTCGGTGCCGGCAGTGCCTGCCCGAAGCTGCCGAAGAGCTCTGCAAAGACGGGGATGACAAAGATCAACAAGATCGCCGTCACGCCCACAGCCACAGTGACGATCGTCGCCGGGTAGATCATCGCCCCCTTGATCTTGCTCTTGAGCTTCATGGCCTTTTCCATGTAGCCGGAGAGCCGATGCAAGATGCTGTCGAGAATACCGCCGACTTCGCCGGCGGCAACCATGTTCACAAAGAGGTCGTCGAACAATTTGGGGTGCTTCCGCAAGGCATCGGTAAAGGTGGACCCAGCCTCGACTTCTTCCTTGAGCTGGCGGATGACGACACGCAGCTTCTTATTCGGCGACTGCGTGGCGAGCACTTCCAGGCATTGAACGATCGGTAGGCCGGCATCAATCATCGTCGCCAGCTGCCGCGTGAAAATGACGACGTCACGCTGCTTAATCGACTCGCCGAAGCCTGGGATGGAGAGGTCACGATCAAGACCCCGCCCCTTTTCCTTGATCTTCGCCGGGATTGGCTGAATGCGCTGCGAGCGTAGCCGCACCAGCACCGCGTCGCGGGTTGGTGCCTCCATTTCCCCCGCCAGAACCTCGCCGCGTGGCGAAACGCCTTGCCAACGGAAAACCGCCATTTTTTCACCTCACTCCTTCCGGCAGGAAATGCGGAAATTCGTGAGATCACCGCACCCCTCACCGTCTGTGCTCAGAGGTGAAGCACGTCACGTGCCAGATGCTATCAACGGTGCGTCAGACTCGGTGCAGGGCCAAGCATGGAGCGAACTTCCGTGGGCTCAGTCGCATGGCCCATGGCCTCCTCGTACGAGATTAGTCGACGCTGGTACAGATCGACCAACGATTGGGACATCGTCTGCATGCCGAACTTGATCTGCCCGACCTGCAACTGCGAGTAGATCTGATGGATCTTCTCCTCGCGGATGAGGTTGCGGATGGCGGGGTTCGGGATCATGACCTCGACGGCTAGCACCCGACCACGCCCGTCCATCCGTGGAATCAACTGCTGCGAGACCACTCCCTGGAGCACCAGCGACAGCTGGGCACGCACTTGGGGCTGTTGATTGGAGGGGAAGATGTCGATGATCCGGTTGATCGTCTGCACGGCCGAGTTGGTGTGCAAGCTCGACAGTACGAGGTGCCCGGTCTCCGCCACCGTGAGGGCAGAGCCTACAGTTTCCAGGTCGCGTATCTCGCCGATGAGCACTACGTCTGGGTCTTGGCGCAATACATGCCGCAGCGCTTCAGAGAACTCGTGCGTGTCTGCATACACCTCGCGCTGGTTCACCAGGCACTTCCGATGTTCGTGGACGAACTCGATCGGGTCCTCGATGGTGACTATATGCTCATGGCGCTCCCGATTGATCTTGTCGAGCATCGACGCCAGAGTCGTCGATTTGCCGCTCCCCGTCGGTCCCGTCACCAGTACCAAGCCACGCGGCAGCTTTGTCAGCTCGGCGACGACCGGCGGCAAGCCGAGCTCGGCGAGCCCCTTTACTTCGTATGGAATGAGACGGAAGGCGCCGCCCACCGTGCCCTTCTGGATGAACAAGTTGCCACGGAACCGACTGAGACCGCGAATGCCGAAGGAGAAATCCAGCTCGCTCTCTTCCTCGAAGCGGTGTCGTTGGCTGTCGGTCAACAGGCTGTAGCACAGGTTCTTGGTTTCGGTCGCGGAGAGCGGCGGGAACGGGAGCGCCACCAGCTCGCCGTCAATGCGCATCAACGGTGCGCTTTCGGCAGAAATGTGGAGATCGGTGGCAGCCCGCTCGACCACAAGCTCGAGGAACGTTTGGATGCTCAGTGACGCGACCGGATGTTCGTCGAATTCCGGAGAGTCGAGTTCGTCGGTCATCGTCGCTCAGTCCCCCGCCACCCTTGCGTCGTACTTTATATCTAGTTCGCCTTGTACATACTTGTCAATAGTGTCAGTCGGGCATTGTGACGCGGACGATTTCGCCGACCGTCGTCTGGCCTTCCCTGAGCTTGCCGATGCCACTCTGGCGCAAGGTCTTCATGCCGAGACTGACGGCGCAGCGCTTGATCTCCGATGCCGACGCGCCGTTGAGGACGAGGTCGCGCACCTCCTCGCTGATCGGCATCACTTCGTACAGGGCGATGCGTCCGCGGAAGCCGCTGCCATTACACTGCGGACACCCAGTGCCCTGAAAGCAGGTGAAGGTGCCGATGTCCTCGCGCGGAACCCCGATGTCGAGCAGTGCCTGCGGCGGCAGCTCGAGCGGTGCGCGGCAATTGCTGCAGATCAGCCGCGCCAGTCGCTGCGCGAGAATGAGGTTGACCGACGACGCGACCAAGAAGGGTTCCACCCCCATGTTCAGCAGGCGATTGATTGTCGACGGCGCGTCGTTGGTGTGCAAGGTACTCAACACCAAGTGCCCGGTGAGCGCGGCTTTGATGCCGATCTCGGCCGTCTCGAAGTCACGCACCTCGCCGACCATGATAATGTCCGGGTCCTGCCGCAGGAACGAGCGTAGCGCGCCGGCGAAGTTGAGCCCGATCTCCTCGTGGATCTGCACTTGGTTGATGCCGACGAGGTTGAACTCGACCGGATCCTCGGCGGTGGAGATGTTTGTGATGATCTTGTTCAGCTCCGACAGCGCCGAGTACAGAGTCGTGGTCTTCCCACTCCCTGTCGGACCCGTCACCAGCACCATGCCATAGGGCTTGTAGATCGCGTCTTTGAAGTCCTTGAGCGCGGATTCTTCGAACCCGAGTTTGGTCATGTCCAGC
This sequence comes from Binatia bacterium, assembly GCA_041497995.1. GTDB lineage: Bacteria > Desulfobacterota > Binatia > HRBIN30 > HRBIN30 > DATKMS01. Next base: position 20,413 of record JBGQHM010000003.1, read on the forward strand.
TGCAGATTCGACTTGTCGAGTAAGCGCAGGACGATCTTCTCGCCGAAGATCGTCGGTAGCACCGACACGCGGAAGTCCATCTCTTGTCCGCGCCCGAGCTTCAGTTTGATGCGGCCGTCCTGCGGCAGGCGGCGCTCTGCGATGTCGAGCGACGCCATGACCTTCACGCGTGAGGTGATGGCGTTCTTCAGCTTCAAAGGCGGCCGCATGATCTCTTCGAGCACGCCATCCACGCGGAAACGGACGCGGAACATGCGCTCGAACGGCTCGAGGTGCACGTCGCTCGCCCGGCGCTTGATGGCGCTGGTCAGGATCGCGTTGACCAATCGGACCACCGGCGCATCTTCGGTGGCCCGCTCCAACTCCTTGAGATCAATTTCCTCGTCCCTGTCGATGAGCTCGACGTCTTCCCCCTCGATCTCGGTGAGGACGTCGTCGTATTCGCCACTGCCTTGCTCATACAGCTGCTCGATCGCTGCGGTGATGGAAGAGACGCACGCCACCGCGACCTTCACGTCGTAGCCGGTGAGGAATTTGACCTCGTTGATGGCGACGATGTTCGACGGGTCGGACATCGCGACGGTCAACGAGGAGCCGCTCAGATTGATCGGCACCAAATGGTGCCGCTGCACGAGCGTGCCGGGGATCAACCGCAGCACCTCGTTGGGAATGTTCATCGCCGACGGATCGACGAGCGAGAGATGGTATTCCTTTTGGAGGCAGCCCGCGAGGTCAGCTTCGCTGAGGAGCGCGAGCTTGACCAAAATAGCGCTCAGCGCCGCGTTGCCCGCCGCCTGCTCTTCCGTCGCCGTCGTCAGCTGGGCGGCGGTGAGCAACCCACGTCGCACCAGCAACTCACCGAGACGCGTACTCATTATATGTCGGCCCGCCGTATCACCGGCCAGTACGCTACTCACGCGCTGGCCGCTTGTCAATTTTAAGATGCGCGGGGCTTCGCGGCCGTTGCGATCTGCAGCGCCGCGCGCATCACCGCGACCGGAGCGGCGTGCCCCGTCCACAATCTGAAGGCTGCCGCCCCCTGATGCAGGAGCATGCCGCGCCCGTCGAGCACGCGGCGCCCGGCGTGTTCGGCACGGATCAGGAAGTCCGTGCACTCTCTGTAGATCAGATCGACAAACAGACACGACGGCCGCGTCGCCGCATATGCGAGCGGGAAGAAGCGTTCGCCGTGCAGGCCCACGGAGGTAGCATTCACGATGAGATCAACGGCGGCGAGCAACTCGCGGTCCTGCAACGCCGCGAGCGACGCAGCGGTCGCCTGCAGTGTCTTCGACCGAAAGACACGTGCCAACCGTCGAGCTCGCGGCACCGTTCTGTTCGCCACCGTCACCGCGGCCGCCTGGCCCTGCGCCAACGCCGTCAGAACGGCGCGCGCCACGCCGCCCGCACCGATGACCAGCGCGCGACGGTGGCGTAGCTGAAACTTGGCGTCCCGCAGGGCCTCCAGAAAGCCGGCGATATCAGTGTTGTCGCCGTGTAACTGACCGTTGCGATGCACAATGGTGTTGACCGCGCCGGCGCGGCGCGCCGTCGGGCTCACGGAGTCAAGCCAGCGGATGACCCGCTCCTTGTGCGGTACCGTCACGTTCACGCCCGCGATGCCGAGCGCGCGGATGCCTCCGAGCGCCTGCCGGACATCGTCGTGACGCACGTGAAAGGTGACGTACACGTAGTCGAGTTTGAGGGCCCGAAACGCGGCATTGTGCATCGCGGGCGACAGTGAGTGCGCCACCGGGTCGCCGATGATTCCGACGATCTGCGTGCGCCCGGAGATCGGCATGGCTCGCGGCTACTCGGTTGCACCGAGGCTGGGCTCGGGCAGCAGCACCGCGCGCGCGGCGGCCAGCCGCGCAATCGGCACCCGGAACGGCGAGCAGGAGACGTAGTCGAGACCGACGCGGTGGCAGAACATGACGGACTCCGCATCGCCACCATGCTCGCCGCAGATTCCGATCTTCAACTTCGGCCGCGTTGTCCGCCCCTTCTTGACGGCGATGCGGATCAGGGCGCCGACGCCGATTTGATCCAACGACTCGAACGGATCCTTGTCGTAGATTTCGAATTCGCGCACGTATGGCATCAGGAAGCGGCCGGCATCGTCACGCGACACCCCGAGCGTCATTTGCGTCAGATCATTGGTGCCGAACGAGAAGAACTCGGCGACGCCGGCAATCGCGTCGGCCGTCAGTGCGCCGCGCGGCACTTCGATCATGGTGCCGACCGTGTAGGTGAGCCGCTTCTTCCGCTCCCGCATCACGTCCTCGGCGACACGCCGCACGATGGCGTCCTGCAGTTGTAGCTCCTTCACGTGCCCCACCAGTGGAATCATGACCTCCGGATGCGCCTTCCGCCCAGAGGCGATCGTGTCCGCTGCCGCTTCGAAGATGGCGCGGGCCTGCATCTCGGTGATCTCCGGGTAGATGATGCCCAGCCGGCAGCCGCGCAGACCGAGCATCGGATTGAACTCGTGCAGCGCTTCCACACGGCTGCGAATCCGCTCCGCCGAAATGCCCATCTCTTCCGCCAGGGCCTGTTGCCCCGCAGCATCGTGCGGCAGGAACTCGTGCAGCGGCGGGTCGATCGTGCGGATGGTGACCGGTCGCCCTTCCATGACGCGGAAGATGCCTGCGAAGTCTGCGCGCTGCAGCGGTAGCAGCTTGGCCAGCGCCGCGCGCCGCTCACCCACCGTTTCTGCCAAGATCATCTCCCGCATCGGTCCGATTTTGCCCTCGCCGAAAAACATGTGCTCGGTGCGGCAGAGGCCGACGCCCTCGGCACCGAAGGCGATTGCGTTGGCACATTGGTCCGGGAGGTCGGCGTTCGTGCGCACACCGAGCTTGCGGGTGCGGTCCGCCCACTGCATGAGCTGCGCGTACTGCTGGTACACCGGCGCCTGCTTGGGGTCGATGCTGCGATCGACGAGCACACGCACCACTTCGCTCGGTTCGGTGGCCATTCGACCCAGGAAGACTTCCCCCGTGGTGCCGTCGATCGAGATGTCGTCGCCCTGCTTGAGGACGGTGGTAATTCCGGTGACCCGCATTTCGCCTGCGCTGTAGTCGATGCTCAACACCTCGCAGCCGGCGACACACACCTTACCCATCTGCCGCGCGACCAGTGCGGCGTGGCTGGTCATCCCACCGCGTGCCGTCAGAATGCCTTCCGCGGCGGCCATCCCGCGAATGTCTTCCGGCGACGTCTCGATACGCACTAAGATCACCGAGTCACCGCGTCCCGCGGCGGCCTCGGCGTCTTCCGCGTGGAACATGATCTTGCCCGTTGCGGCGCCGGGGCCAGCGTTGAGGCCGCGGGCCAGCAGGCGGTGGTCACGCACGGCCTGCTCCTTGTCGGCGGGTCGGAACGTCGGCCGCAGCAATTGATTGAGCTGCTCGGGCTCGACACGCAGCAGTGCCTCATTCGGCTTGATCAACCGCTCCTTCACCATGTCGATCGCGATGCGAATCGCCGCCGCACCGGTGCGCTTGCCGACGCGGCACTGCAACATATAAAGCCGTCGCTGTTCGATGGTGAACTCGATGTCCATCATATCCCGGTAGTGCCGTTCCAGCGTGCGGCGGATCTTCATCAGCTGGGCGTAGATCTCCGCGTTCTCCCGTTCGAGGGCGCTGATCGGCAAGGGAGTGCGCGTGCCGGCCACGACGTCTTCACCCTGCGCGTTCATCAGGAACTCGCCGTAGAAGACGTTCTCACCGGTGGCCGGATCGCGGGTAAAAGCAACGCCGGTTCCCGAGTCGTTGCCGAGATTGCCGAAGACCATGGACTGGACGTTGACGGCAGTGCCCCAGCTCTCGGGTATGCTGTTGAGCTTCCGGTACGCAATCGCGCGGTCGTTCATCCATGAGCCGAAGACCGCACCGATGGCGCCCCACAGCTGCTCGCGCGGATCCTCGGGAAACTCGACGCCCTTGCGGGCACGGATCGCCGCCTTGAACTCGCCGACGAGCTCGCGCAAATCGTCGGCCGTCAAGTCGGTATCCAGCTTGACGCCGCGGGCGTGCTTCTTGCGCTCCAAGATTTCCTCGAAAGGATCGATGTCGGTCTTCGATTGCGGCTTCAAATCCAGGACCACATCGCCATACATGGCGACGAAGCGCCGGTACGAGTCGTACGCGAAGCGCGGGTTGCCCGAAAGCGCGATCACGCCTTTCACGGTCTCGTCGTTGAGCCCGAGGTTGAGCACGGTGTCCATCATGCCCGGCATGGAGGCGCGGGCGCCGGAGCGCACCGAGACGAGCAGCGGATTGCCCGGATCACCGAACTTCCGACCGAGGACCTCTTCGACACGCTTCAAGTGCCTCGCGACCTCATCGCGCAGTCCGGTCGGATAGCGGCGGCCATTCTTGTAGAAGTGGGTGCACACGTCCGTAGAGATCGTAAAGCCCGGCGGTACTGGCAGCCCAAGCCCTGCCATTTCGTGCAGGTTCGCGCCCTTGCCGCCGAGCAGCTCCTTCATGCCGGCGTTGCCCTCGGCGCGACCACCGCCGAACGTGAAGACAAACTTCGTTGCCTTGCCGCGCGCCGCCGCGGCGCGTGTGGTGGCAGCAGGCTTTGCTGCCGTGCGCCGCTTGGAAGTCCGTGGAGCTGCCTTTGCCTTACGCTTCATGGCTGCGAGTCCCCTTGTTGGGTTGCGATGGAACGCTGACCTCGATCGTCAGCTGAAGATGCGACGCTTCAGCTCATCCAGCAGGCGCTCGATCGGAAGACGTTCCTGCTGCATGGAGTCGCGGTCGCGCACGGTTACGGTGCCGTCCTGCATGGTCTGGTGATCGATGGTGATGCCGTACGGCGTGCCGATCTCGTCCTGGCGGCGGTAGCGCCGCCCGATCGAACCGGCCTGGTCGTACTGCACAGGGAAGTGTGGCGCGAGGATGTCGCGCACTTCTTGCGCCTTCTCGGGCTGCCCGTCCTTGCGGAGCAGCGGGAATATCGCGGCCTTCACCGGTGCGAGCCGTGGGTGGAAACGCAACACGGCGCGCGTCTCGCCTTCGGCTTCGTCCTCCTCGTACGCATCGACCAGAAACGCCAGCGTGGCGCGATCCGCGCCGGCGGCCGGCTCGATCACGTATGGCACGAAACGCTCGCGCGTCTCTTCATTGAAGTAACTGAGGTCCTTACCGCTGTACTCGGAATGCTGCTTGAGATCGAAGTCGGTGCGGTTCGCGATCCCCTCGAGCTCTTGCCAGCCGAACGGGAACTCATATTCCACGTCGACGCACGCCTTGGCGTAGTGCGCCAGCTCGTCCTTGGCGTGCGGGCGCAAACGCAGGTGCTCGGCGCGAATCCCGTACTTCTGGTACCAATGCAGCCGCGCATCCTTCCAGTAGTCGTACCAGCGCTCGTCGTCGCCCGGCTTGACGAAGAACTCCATCTCCATCTGCTCGAACTCACGCGTGCGGAAGACGAAGTTGCCCGGCGTGATCTCGTTGCGGAACGACTTGCCGATCTGCGCGATGCCGAACGGCACCTTGTGGCGCGACGAGTTGAGCACGTTGAGGAAGTTAACGAAGATCCCTTGCGCGGTCTCCGGCCGCATGAACACGACGTTGGCGGTGTCTTCCACCGGACCCATGAACGTCTTGAACATCAGATTGAACTGGCGCGCCTCGGTCAGCTCGCCGCCACACTCGCCCGGGTGCTTCGATGGTTTCTCCGGGCAGCGCACGTCCCCCAGTTTGTCGGCGCGAAAGCGTTCCTTGCACTTCTTGCAGTCGACCAGCGGGTCGGTGAAGCCGGCAATGTGCCCGGAGGCTTCCCATACCCGCGGGTGCATCAAGATGGCGCAATCGATACCGACGATATCCGAGCGCGTCAGCACCATGTCGCGCCACCACGCGTCTTTGACGTTGCGCTTCAGCTCAACGCCGATCGGACCATAGTCCCAACAGCTCGCCAAACCGCCGTAGATCTCGCTTGATTGAAACGCGAACCCGCGCCGCTTGGCGAGGTTCACCACCTTTTCCATGGTGACCGCACGACTCATCGTCCGGTCGAAGTACCATGTCGATAGAAGGGCGGCAATCGCTCCTCCACCAACGTGCGACGACGGAGGGGTGCCGCCTCGTGGCGCGTGTCCTCAACGAGAGGCCAGCAGCGCCCGTGCCTGATCGCTGGCCCCGCGGTTCTCGAGCGCTTCGGCGAGGTAGCGCCGCGCGGCGCTGTTGTCGGGCTCCATGTCGAGTGCCAGCCGCAGCAAGCGCTCGCCTTCCGTGGCGTCGCCGCCGAGCAAGCGGGGGAGGCGCAGGAGCATCGCGCCTTTCGCCGCGAGTGCGTCGGGGTCGTTGGGTGCGAGGGCCAAGGTTGCGTCGAGCTCGCGCTGCAGGCGACGGAAGTTGCTCCAGCTGCTGAAGCTGAGGCCTGTGACCTGCATCTGCTTGCCGAGGTTACAGAACAGCGCAAAGTGCGCCTTTGCATCGCGATCATCTGCAACCACGGCGTTTTCGGCGAGCTCAAGAGCGTGTGTCAGCGCCGCCGGCCTGTCCGCCGCCGGTAGCCCATCGACCTGATCGCACAACACCAAGGACGCCTTTGCGGCGGCCGAACCCACGGGTTCGGCTCGGGCGGGAATGCGTGGTCCGAGCACAAGAGCGAGCTGCAGCGTCAGCGCAACGACGGTGCGCGTGTACTGGTATCGGTCCGCTCGGTCTCTCATGTGTGTCTCCTCGCCGCCCGCTCCGAGGCCAGGAAACGTTGTCCTTCTCAGGTAGCAGGGTGCGCGATGGCTATCAAACACATTCTACGGTCGGGTGTGGTGAACGGATTCAGCGGGGCAGGTAGCGCTGCAGCCCTGCCAGGTCCGCTTCCTCGACGGCCGTAGCGCCCGCGGCAACCAGGCCGACATTCTCGCCGTACCACGAGAGCACGCACTGGCCGCGGTCGAGCGCCTCGAGGCAGACGCGCTCGATCACACCGCCGGGCCGCGCGTGCACCGCCACGATGACGTCCGCCAGTGCCGCGACGAGCTCGTCGCGCCTGCGGCCGTTGCGCGCGACGGCATGATCCATCAGCCGAAAAGGCGACAACACCAACGTCCGCTCCGCATCCAGTATGCTGCGGCCAGGGCCAAAGCCGAACGGATCGCGGTCCATTTGTGCCCCGAACGTGGCAAGAATGCCGCGGTCGAGCACCACCACGCGCGGCGCCGCTGCAGCGCGGCCGGCGACGGCGGCGATGCGGTAGCCGGTCTTCATCCCACCGGTGACCAGTGTGAAGCCCTGGGACGCGGCGGCCTGCACGACTGCCAGACTGGCGGCGACGGAATGCTCGCTGATGGTCCGTGAATTGAGCACCGCCAAGAGCGGCGTGACCAGCAGGCCCGGCGCGCCGTAGCGGTACAACACTACCGGCGGCGGCGTGAGTCGCTCGCGTACGCGGCTCGGATAGGTTGCGTCGGCACACAGCGACACCAGCCCGCCCGCGGCGGCCAGCTGGTCGAGCAGCCACCGACAGCGTGTTTCGTGCGTGCCGCGTTCCTCGGCCAGGCGCGCCACCGCGCCCGGGTGCAGTTTGTAGTCGTCGCGTAGGACGGCAACGGGTAAGCGGAAGAAGGTGGCCAGGCTGTGCGCGCGTTGTCGATTGAGCGCGAGAATCCGCGCCGCGCCTTTGTCACCCACGTGTGGCAGCTCGGAGAGCATCACGGCTTGCAGCGCCATCTCCTTGTCCATCCCCCGGCCTCCGTGTTAGGCAGCGGACCGTCGAATCGCGGAGGGACCATGGCCACACCGCAGGATCGTCGCGTCAGTGCACGCGGGCTGAGCTTCCACTACGTCGAATGGGGCACGGCGACACAGCCCCCACTCTTGTGCTTGCACGGCATCACGCAGACGGCGCACAGCTGGGACGAGGTCGCTGCCGCGCTGGCGGACGACTATCGGGTCCTGTGTTTCGACCAGCGCGGTCATGGCGACAGCGACTGGGCGCCGGACGGCGACTACACGCGCCAAACGCAGGCCGCTGACCTCGACGCCATCACCGCGGCGCTCGGCCTGCAGCAGTTCCTCCTTGCCGGCATGTCGATGGGCGGCATCAACTCGATCACCTTCACGGCGCGCCACGCGCAGAAGGTCCGGGCGCTGATCATCGTCGACGTCAGTCCGGAGATCCAGGTGAAGGGTGTTGAGAACATCCGCAGCTTCATCCAGGCACCTGATGAGTTGGACAGCTTCGAGGCGTTCGTCGAGCGTGCCCACCAGTTCAATCCGCGCCGCTCGCTGGAGAACATCCGCAGCCGCCTGACGAATAACCTCAAGCAGCTGCCCAACGGCAAGTGGACGTGGAAGTACGACAAGGCGCTGCGTTCCGGGGAGCGCAGCTTTCAGGCCAGTGCGTTGCAGAACCTGTGGGACGACGTGCGTGCCATCCGCTGCCCGACGCTTATCATCAAAGGCGGCGAGAGTGACATCCTCTCTGCCGAGAGCGCCGCAAAGCTGCAGCAAGCGATCCCGGAGAGCCGTCTCGCAGTGGTGCCGGGAGCCGGTCATTCGGTGATGGGCGACAATCCGGGCGCGTTTGTCGCCGCGGTGTTGCCATTCCTCAGCGGTCTCCGCGCCACCTGATTCAATGAACCATTGAGGGCCATTACCAGTATCCGTCATCGACGAAGCTCACGTAACGGCCGTTGCCGACCACAATGTGGTCGATGACCCGCACGCCCATGATATCGCCTACCTCGCGCAAGCGGCGGGTGATCTCGATGTCCTCCTTGCTCGGTGTTGGATCGCCACTCGGGTGGTTGTGCACGAAGATCACCGCGGCGGCGGATTCGCGTACCACCGGTGCGAAGACGTCACGTGGGTGCACAATGCTCGCGGTGAGCGAGCCTTGTGATACCGGGACGTCTTTGATCTTGCGGTGCTTGTTGTCGAGCAGCACGGCGTAGAAGTGCTCGCGCTTCTCGCTCCCGAGTCGTTCGCGAAAGTGTGCATACACGTCGGCGCTGCCGCGGAACGGCTCGCCGACCCGAAAGGCGCGCTCGCCGAAGCGCTTGGCGATCTCCAACGCCGCCAGGATCTGTGCTGCCTTGGCGGGTCCGAGGCCCTTCACTTTGCACAAGTCGCCGACGCCAGCGGTGGCCAGCTGACGGAAGTCGCCGAACTGTTCGATCAGCGTCCGTCCGTGGTCGAGAGCGCTGGCGCCCTTTTGGCCAGTGCGCAGCAGAATGGCTAGCAGTTCGGCGTCGGAGAGCACCGCGGCGCCGCGGGACAACAGTTTCTCCCGCGGCCGGTCATCCTCCGGCCAATCTTTGATGGAACTTGGTGGTGGCATGTATCAACATATAACCCACACACATCATGTTCGTCTACCCCATACAGGTGTTTCGCTCTGAAGGCCCACCCGCGCTCACGCTGCGACGTGCAGCAGCAGCCCCTTGAGGTACTCGCCGCCGGGATGCGCCAGGATAGAAGGATGATCGGCGCCCGGCCCCAGATGCCGCAGCACTTGAACCTCCCGGCGGGCATCCACCGCGGCGCCGTGCACGATCTTCCAGAACAGCTCCGCCGGGACATGCTGCGAACAGCTGAACGTGAGGATGTATGCGCCGGCGGCGGCCCGACGCAGGGCCCAGAGATGCAAGTCTTTGTAGGCGCGCGCGCCGCGATCAACCTCATGCCGGCGCTTTACCAGCGCTGGGGGGTCGAGGATCAGCAGGTCGAAGGAGCGCTCGGTGTCGCGCAGGTACTGGAACACATCGGCTTCGACAAACTCGGCGCCTGTTGACGGTAAGCCGTTGCCTTCCCAGTTCTGCTGCGCCAGTTCGAGTGCCCGCGCGGAGCTCTCGACAGATACCACGTGGCGCGCCCGTCCGGCCCCGGCATACGTGGAGAACGCGCCGGTGTACGCAAAGGCATTGAGGACGGTGCGGCCAGCGGCAAGTTGCTCCACGAGAGCACGGTTGTCGCGTTGGTCGAGGAAGAAACCGGTCTTCTGGCCGCTGCGCACATCGACGATGAAGCGGTGTCCCGCCTCATGGATCCACAGTGGTCCCACCGGCACGTCACCGGCGACAACCCCCTGCGCCGCTTCGAGCCCCTCTTCGCGGCGCACACTGCCGGTGCTGCGTTCGTAGATTCCTACTGGATCGAGCGCTGCCTGGAGGGCCTCGACGACGCCCGACTTCAGCTGAGTGGCACCTGCGGTGAGGCATTGGAGGACGACGATCGGACCGTACACGTCGGCGACAAAGCCGGGGAGATAGTCGCCTTCGCCGTTGAGGAGTCGATACGCGTCGGTGTCGGACGAGACGACAGCGTGTCGCAGCGATCGAGCGGCTGCGATGCGGCGCGCGAAGAATGGTGCATCGATCGGTTCATCGGTGCGTGTGAGCACGCGTGCCGCGATGGCGCAGCGGGGATTGGCGTACCCGCGGCCGAGGAATTCGCCGGCCGCACTGCGGATGCCTACCACCGTACCGGGCGCGAGCGCCGGATCGAGGTCCCTGATCGCTCCCGAGAAGATCCAAGGATGGCCCAGCAGGACCGGCCGTTCCTTGCCCGGCTTGAGGTGAATGATCGGCTCGGACACAGCTGGGGTCAGTAGCACACTTCTGTCGCGTGCGGATGGGTTGCACCGAGTGACCACCCCGCGCTAGGAAGCACGCCGGGAGGAATCCACATGCCTAGCCTTCTCGAGGAGAAGGACGCGATTCGTGAGTTGATGGCGCGGGCCTGCTTCCATTTCGACAACGGTGAGTTCGAAGCCTGGCTCGATCTCTTCACCGCGGACGGTACCTTCGATCTGGGCGCCATCGGGCGTCACAGCGGCCGCGAGAGCCTGCAGAAGTTTCTCCAGAGCTTGCCGCTGACCAACGGCCTGCCGATGATGAAGCACTGCGTGATGAACAGCATCGTCAACGTCACCGGTGACCGGGCGACGGCGCAGAGCTACGTCGCGGTTGTGCGTGGCGGCGATCAGTTGGTGATCAGCGTCGCCGGCCGATATGAAGACCAACTCGTGAAGACAGCCAAGGGCTGGCGCTTCAAGGAGCGCAGGGTCCTTTTCGACCTCATGAGTAAGCGCTGACCGGGGGTTGGATGAGCGACGAGCGGTCTATGCACGGCCGCTCTCGCGGGGTATGGTGTGGCGCGGCTGAAGATGCTAGGAACTACCGATCCATCGGCAACAGGGTGTAATTGGAACAGCCCTCGAACAGAGAAAGGAGTCGAGCCATTTCGACTAAGGTTTTTGTTGGCAATCTCAATTTCCGTACGACCGAGCAACAGCTCTCAGATGCCCTCTCAGCAGCGGGGCAGATCACGCATGTCCACATTGGTACGGACCGCGAAACGGGTCGCTCACGCGGCTTCGCCTTCGTAGAGTTCTCCAGTGAGGAGGAGGCGGCTGAGGCGATTAAGAAGTTCGACGGCCAAGAAGTTGATGGCCGCAAGCTGCGCGTGAACACCGCAGAGGATCGGCCCCGCCGGGCCGACGGCGCGCGCTTCGGACTCTCGCGGCCGAGTCGGCCGGGTGAGGGGCCCGACGTGTCCGCGTATTCGAGCCCACCTCCGTGGGGTGGCGGCGGCGGCTTCGACGCGGGCGGTGGTGGCGGCCGGCCCTTCAAGAACAAGGGCAGCCGCCGCGGCTTGCGCGCCCGGAAGCGAAGCCTCAGTTTCTGAGCTTGTGGACGCTGGGACCGAGCGCCCGGCGGTGTGACCCTACGCCAGCGGCGGTGCGTGTTCGTGCGCTTCGCCGGTGCGCTATTGTGTCCGCAATCCCACCTCGACGTAGTCTCGTGCTTCCGCGCCGACGTAGATCTGGCGTGGGCGCGCGATGCGGGTTTCCGGATCAAGGAGCATTTCCTGCCACTGCGCTAGCCAGCCGGGCGTCCGGCCGATGGCGAAGAGCACTGGGAACATGTCGAGCGGAAAGCCCATCGCCTGATAGATGATGCCCGAATAGAAGTCGACGTTCGGGTAGAGTCGGTGGGACACGAAGTATTCGTCGGCCAACGCGATGCGCTCGAGCTCGCGGGCGATGTCGATGAGCGGGTTCTTCCCGGTGACTTCGAAGACTTCGTCCGCGATCTGCTTGATGATCGTGGCCCGCGGGTCGTAGTTCTTGTACACCCGGTGACCGAAGCCTTGCAGCCGCAACTCGCCGGCCTTCACCCGTTTGATGTAGGCGGGCACGTTCTGCACGCTGCCGATCTCGGTGAGCATTCGGATTGCCTGCTCGTTAGCGCCCCCATGCAGCGGGCCATACAGCGCGGCGGTCGCTGCCGCGACCGCGGAGAACGGATCGACTTGCGAGCTGCCGACGCTGCGCATTGCGTTGGCGCTGCAGTTCTGCTCGTGGTCGGCGTGCAGGATGAACAGCACGTCGAGGGCACGGGCGAGGACCGGGTTGGGTTGATACTTCAGCTCCGTCTTCTTCAGCATCATGTTGAGAAGGTTGCCGGTGTAGCTGAGGTCGTTGTCCGGGTACACGTACGGCTGCCCGATCGAGTGCCGGTATGCGAACGCCGCGAGCGTCGGCATCTTGGCGATCAACCGGTGCGTCTGCACCTTACGCGATTCCGCATCGAAGATCTTCTTGGCGTCGGGATAGAACGTCGAGAGCGCGGCAACCGTGCTGACCAAGATCCCCATCGGGTGGGCGTCGTAGTGGAAGCCGTCGATGAACTGTTTGATGTTCTCGTGCAGGTAGGTGTGGTGGATGATGTTGCTGACGAAGGCATCCAGATGGGAACGCTCCGGCAACTCACCTTTGACAATGAGATAGGCGACTTCCAGAAACGAGCTGCGTTCGGCGAGCTGCTCGATCGGATAGCCGCGATAACGCAAGATCCCCTTGTCGCCGTCGATGAAGGTGATCGCGCTTTTGCACGAAGCGGTGTTGACGAATGCCGGGTCGTAGCTCATCAGCCCGAAGTCGTCGGCTGCTGTCTTGATCTGCCGCAAGTCGAGCGCGTTGACGGCGCCCTGGCGCACTGGGATCTCGTAGGTCGTGCCGGTGCGGTTATCGACGATTGACAGGGTGTCCTTGCTCATCCTCCACCTCCGCGGCGCACGCGCCGTCAAGACGCACAGTGCCATGCGCTGGCAGGCGCTGCAATTGGACGCCCCCCGGTACCCGGGGCCTCGGTTGACTCCGCGGTGCCCGCCGTTTATTCTGGGACGGACTGGTCAGTTCCGTTATTCGATCGACTCATGCGTGGCAGAAAAAAGACCAATGAGACGCGGCTGGCGATAATCCGCTGCGCCGCCGCGATTTTCTCCGAGCGCGAGTTCCACGAGGTGCTGACGGACGACATTGCGCAGCGGCTCGGGATCGGCAAAGGGACGATCTACCGGTACTTCGGCTCGAAGGAAGAGCTGTATCTCGCGGCAATCGGCGACGGGCTCACCGGCTTGCACGCGGCGGTCACCACGGTGCTGCAGCAAGACGCGCCGCTCGACACAACGGTCGAAGCGGTGGTGCGCACGATGGTCACCTACTTCTGGCGGCGGCGCGACTTCTTCGTGCTCCTGCATCGCCTCGAGCCGAAGTTGAAGGCGCGTGAGCGGGCCGACTGGCGCCAGCACCGCGACGAGGTGGTGGGGATGATCCGCCGCGTGATCGAGCGTGCCGCCACGCGTGGGGAGATCACGCGCATCAACGCGCGCCTCGCGGTTGAGGTCTTGTTCGGCATGATCCGCGGCGTGTGCGTGTATCGGGCGGAAAGTGATCGGCCGGACGATCTGAGCCGTTTGGTTACGGCGATCTTCTTGCGTGGAGTTGTCGGCGACGCGCGCGGTACGCAAGACCGTCCCCGGCCCCTGCAAGTTGTTCACGGAGGAAGGCACCGTTCATGAAGTACCGTTTTGTCTTTCCGCTACTGGGGGTGCTCGCGACCGCGTGGTCGGGGTGCGAGCGCGTTGCCGACCCAGAAGCGGTGGCGGCCGAGGCGAAAGCGGTGGCCGTGCCGGTGACGGTCGCGCGCGTCAGCGTGCGACCGAGCAGCCGCCTCGTCAACTTCGTCGGCACACTGTACGGCAAGGAAGAGGTGACGCTCTCGAGCCAGGTCGAAGGCCAGATCAATTCGTTGACCGTCGATCTCGGCGATCACGTGCAAGCCGGGCAAGTGCTCGCGGAGATCGACGCCGATCAGTGGCGTGCCCGGCTGCGTGAGGCAGAGGCGACGCTGGCGAAGGCAGAGGCCGACGAGGCACGCGGCCGCCAGCTGCGCGAAAGCAACGTCATCTCCCCGCAAGAGTACGAGACGATGAAGACGCATGCTCAGGTGGTCCAGGCACAACGCGATACTCTCACAGTCACCATGAAGCATACGCATGTCGAGTCGCCGATCACCGGTGCGGTAGCGAAGCGCTTCGTATCCGCCGGCGAGTACGTTCACGCAGGCAGCCAGCTGTTCAGTCTGGTGGCCGAAGATCCGCTCAAGCTGCGCGGCGACGTTCCCGAGCGTTTCGCCCAGGAGCTGCAAGATGGCCAAACCGTCAACGTCAAGGTCGACGCGTACCCCGACGCCGTCTTCGCCGGCCGGCTGGCACGCATCAGCCCGGCGTCGAACCCGGAGAATCGTTCGGTGGCCATCGAAGCGCTGGTCGACAACCACGATCGCAAGCTCAAACCCGGCTTCTTCGCGAATGCCGCGGTGGTGACGCGCACCGACGACCGGGCGCTGATGGTGCCACAGGAGGCGCTCATTACATTCGCCGGGGTGACCAAAATCTTCGTCATCCAAGACGGCGCGGCGCATGAGCGGCAGGTGCAGACCGGCACACGCGGCAGCGGCGGGTTGGTCGAGATTGTCGAAGGCGTGCAGCCTGACGAAGTGGTCGCGACGTCGGGGCTGACCAAACTGGGGAACGGCGTCCCTGTCACCGTGCGCGAGGCGGGCACGGCCAATCCCGATCCGTCGTCCTGAGTGGTTGAACTGTCACCGCGTGTGCTCTCGTGAAGGACGTTTGTACGTATGAAGCTCGTTGATCTCTGTATCCGCCGGCCCGTGTTTGCCACCATGTTGATTGCCTTTCTCGTGGCGCTGGGTGCGTTCTCCTACCGCAAGCTCGCCGTCGATCTGTTTCCCAACATCGACTTTCCCATCGTGACGGTCACCACGACGTTGAAGGGCGCCAGCGTGGAGGAGATGGAAAGCGGGGTCACCAAGCCGATCGAGGAAGCCATCAACACGATCGAAGGGATTGACGAGTTGCGATCGGTCACCAAGGAGGGCATCTCGCACGTCGCGGTGATGTTTGTCCTCGAGCGCAACGGGGAGGCCGCGGCGCAGGATGTGCGCGACAAGGTCGCCGCGATCCTCTCGCAGCTCCCGGAAGGGACCGACGCGCCGGTCGTCGACAAGTTCGACGTCGAGTCGTCGCCGATCATCAGCATCGCGGTGGCCGGAAACCGCAACTTGCGTGAGGTGACTGAGATCGCCCGTAAGCAGGTCAAAGAGGACCTCGAAACACTGCGTGGCGTCGGCTCGGTCACCCTGATCGGCGGCCTCGAACGCGCCATCAACATCACCATCGATACCGACAAGCTGGCCGCCTACACCATTCCTATCGGACAAGTGAAGGCGGCACTGCGTTCGCAGAACCTGGAGATTCCCAGCGGACACGTCGACCAGGGCGCCAAGGAGTTGGTGCTGCGTACGATGGGCCGCATCGACAAGGTCGAAGATTTCAAGCAGCTGATCGTCGGCAACGTGCACGGCCGGCCGCTGACCATCGGCGACGTCGGCACGGTGACCGACAGTTTCGTCGAGCCGCGCAACATGGCCCGCCTCGACGGCAGCACGGCCGTGTCGCTGCTCGTCCGCAAGCAGTCGGGCACGAACACGGTCGAGGTGATCGATCACATCAAACAGCGCCTGGCGCAGCTGAAGATCGTGCTGCCACCGGACATCACGCTCGAAGTGGTGCGCGACCACTCGCGCTTCATCAAGAAGTCGATCCACGAGGTCGAGTTCCACCTCGTCCTCGCCTCGGTGCTGGTGAGCCTCACGGTGATGCTGTTCATCGCCAACCTGCGGGCGACGTTGATCGCGGCGATTGCCATCCCGACGTCGATCATCTCGACGTTCACGCTGATGCAACTGATGGGGTTCACGATCAACAACATCACGATGCTCGGCTTGGTGCTCGCCACCGGCATCGTCATCGACGACGCCGTGGTCGTGCTGGAGAATATCTTCCGCCACGCCGAGGAGCAGGGGGAGTCACCGATGCGCGCCGCGTCCGGCGCGACCAAGGAGATCAGCCTCGCGGTGATGGCGACGACGCTGTCGCTGGTGGTGATCTTCCTTCCCATCGCGTTCATGTCGGGCCGCATCGGGCGCTTCTTCAACAGCTACGGCATTACCGTGGCCTGCGCGATCATGGTTTCGTGGCTGGTGTCCTTCACCCTGACGCCGATGCTCTGCTCGCGCTATTTGCGCGTGAAGCGCGTGCTGCCGGGTACCGGTGGCTCGAAGCACTTTAGCTTCTACAGCGCCATCGACCGCGGGTACGGCGCCATTCTGCGGTGGTCGCTGCGCCACCGCTGGGTGATCATCGCACTCTCGGCGGTCGTGGTCTGCTCCACGGTGCCGCTGTTCCACGTCGTCGGTAAGGACTTCCTGCCCCAGGATGATCAGAGCGAGTTCGAAGTCATCGTGCAGACACCGGAAGGCTACAGCTTGGCGCGCAGTGACGCGGCATTCCGCGAGCTCGAAGACAAGCTCCACACCCTCCCCGGCGTCAGCCACGTACTGAGTACGATCGGCGACGCCACCGGTCGCCTGAAGGCGGGGGAAGGGTCCGTCACCGAGGGCTCGATCTATGTCCGGCTTGCGGATCTCGGGCAACGACCGCTCTCCCAGCTCCAAGTGATGCAACAGGCGCGCGTGCTCCTGACGCAGTACCCCGACCTGCGCGCCAGCGTCCAACGCGTGAACATGTTCATGGGCGGCGGACAGCGCTTCACGGACATCGAGCTCGACATCACCGGCCCGAGCTTGGAAAAACTCGACCAGTACTCCAACCAGCTCATGACGGGGATTCGCGCCATCCCGGGCATCGTCGACGTCGACACGACGCTGTCTGTCCGCCAGCCGGAGCTGCGCGTGGAGATCAACCGGCAGAAGGCATCGGACTTCGGCATCAAGGTGCAAGACATTGCGGCGACGCTGCGGACCCTGGTTGGGGGCGAGCCGGTGACTAAGTTCAAGGAAGAGCAGGATCAGTACGACGTATGGTTGCGCGCGCAGTTGCCGAACCGCAACGACCCACAGGCACTGAGCGATCTGTCGATCTCGACGCCGAGCGGCGAGCTGGTGAAGATTGCGAATCTCGCCACGATGAGTGAAGAGCGCGGCCCAGCGCAGATCGACCGCTATAGCCGGCAGCGCAAGGTGACCATCGTGGCCAACCTCGATCATCTGCCGCTCTCGACCGCAATGGCGAAGATTCAGCAGGTGCTGGCTAGCCTCGATCTGCCGCCGACCTACCGTGCCGAGTTCGCCGGCGGTGCCAAGGCGCTCGGCGAAACGGGTTCGAATTTCGGGGTCGCCTTCATCCTCAGTTTGCTGTTCATGTACATGATCCTGGCGGCGCAGTTCGAAAGTTTCCTCCATCCGATCACCATCCTGCTGGCGTTGCCGTTGTCGGTGCCCTTTGCCTTGCTGTCGCTGGTGCTCATGGGCGACACGCTCAACATCTACAGTGTCCTCGGGCTGTTCATGCTGTTCGGCATCGTCAAGAAGAACGGCATCCTGCAGATCGACTACACCAACACGTTGCGCGCGCAGGGCATGCCACGCGACGCCGCGATCCTCGAAGCCAATCATGTCCGACTACGCCCGATTCTGATGACCACCGTCATGCTGGTGGCCGGCATGATCCCCATCGCGCTCGGCCGCGGCCCGGGCGCCGCGTCGCGGGCGTCGATGGCCAAGGTAATCATCGGCGGCCAGACGCTGTGCCTGGTGCTGAGCCTGTTGCTGACGCCGGTCGCCTACTCGCTGTTCGACGATCTCGGCCGGGCGCGCGTGTTCGCGCGCGTCGCGGAAGGAGTACGCGGCCTGATCGCGCGGCGACCGGCGGTGACCAACGGGCGCACACGGGCGTGACCGGTCCCTGCAATCCTGCTAAACGTCCGCGTTACATGGAGGGGGTATGCGCATGAAGTCGGGGGCCTGGGCGCTCACCATTGGCGGCATGCTGCTGACGGTCGTCGTGTCAGCGCAGGAGTCGACGCCACCGCCGGCGCCCGGCGCCGCGCCCGCCCCACGCGATGTCCAGCTCCTCGATGAAGTGCCGAACTATGCCGAGATCCTCGCGCACCAATGGCAGTCGGGTGTGCCCCACGATGTTGTGCAAGCCCAAGACTCCGATGAGAACTATGGTCGCCTGGGGGCTGCGCCGTTGCAGGCGACATCGCTCGAGGAGTGCGTGGCGCTGGCGCTGCACAACAACACCGACTTGCAGATCCAACGCCTCGGTCCTGTCGCCGCCACGGCGCAGGTGCGCAGCGCGTATGCAGTCTTCGACCCAAAGATATTCGCCGACATCAGCCGCCAGCGCCGTGTGACGCAAGCCGAGGGCATCAGTCCGTTCCTTGGGACGAGCGCCACACAGCTGTCCCTCTTCAATGATGACCTCATGGGTGACGTTGGCGTTCGCAAGACCTTGCTGTCGGGTGGCGTCGTCTCGCTCGCCTGGACCAACGACCGCAATATTGCCAATCCATCAGTCCTCAACCAGCTCAACCCGCAGTTCAGCACCAGCTTGGGACTGTCGCTGAACCAACCATTGCTCCGCGACTTCGGGTGGCAATACTCGCTGCTCGTGGTCGAGGTTTCCCAGGACCTCGAGCAGGCAGCGTATCACCAATATCAAGCGACCATCGCCAACCTCATCAGTGCCGTCGAGCGCGCGTACTGGACGTTGGTGCTGACTATCAAGAACGTCCAAGTGCAAGAGCAAGGGTTGGCGGCTGCCCAGGAACTGTTGCGGCAGAACGAAGGGAAATTCAACGTCGGTGCACTGCCACACACGGCCGTGTTGGAAGCCAAGAGCGAGGTGGCGCGCAGAGAGTCGAACCTCATCCGTGCCCGCAACAACCGCGACATCGCCCGAGACAACTTGCGAGCACTGCTCAACGCCCGCGGGCACGAGACACCGTCACTGCTGATGGTCGACCCACACGACCAGCCGATAGTGGTTCCCTACGACCCAGACCTCGACCGCAGCCTGCGGACCGGCTTGGAGCGACGGCCGGAGCTTGTGGCGGCCCGGCTCGACGTCCACAGCCACGGTTTGCAGCGCAAGGTTGCGGAGAACCAATTGCTACCGCGGGTGAATTTCGTCGGCGCGCTGGGCGTAAACGGTCTGAGCGGAACGGCGGCGCCGGTGCAGCCGACCCCGTTCGCCGTACCTAATCCCCAGGCCGTTGGTGGCTTTGGTAGGTCCCTCGAGTTCCTGCCGGACGGGCGTTACTACAATTACACCGTCGGCGCGACGATCGAGGTTCCGCTCGACAACGCGCAGGCAAAGGCCGACTACGCCAAGGCCAATATCAGTCTGGATCAGTCACGCCTGTCGCTGCAGAAACTCGAAGAAAGCATCACGCTCGAGATCAAGACGGCGGTGAGCAACCTGCAATCCGATCTGAAAAGCGTCGAGGCGACACGCATCGCGCGCCAGCTCGAGGAAGAGAACATCCGCAATCAGAAGGCGCGTTACGATGTGGGACTGGCGACGACCAAGGACCTCCTCGACTACCTCGACCGCCTGACGCAAGCGCAGTTCCTTGAGGTCCAAGCGCTGACGGCCTACAACAGCGACTTGGCCGAGATGCGCCGCGTTGAAGGTACGCTGCTGAGTGCGCGCAACGTTCTGATCGAGCGCGTCACCCCGGAGACGGCGCCATGGTGGGCCTCCTTCTAACTGGGTAGCGTCGTCTATACCTTTGTGGCGGTCTTGTGACGGTCTGAAGGTTGCCACGACATGAAAGTGGCTGAATGGTAAAGATCGTCATTGTGCCGCCGCCCCGCTCGCTCGGGGAGCCGCAATGGTCCCTTGACTCTCGCAGCAGACGCTTTGGCATCCGATTGGCTCCGCGTTGGCCGCACGAGCCAAAGGAGGCCCCCAAATGGTAGAATCGGTTGCAAGCGCTCAGTCAGTCGGTGCAGTGTCGCCTGTGAATACCGCCGCCGCTCACCGCGACACGATCGTCATGGTACGCTGGGCGCTGATCATCACGTGTGCCTATCTCGTGTTGTTCAGCGAAAACAGTCGAGGCGCGGCCGGACTTGCGCCTCTGGTGATCGTTGCGTTTCTCGCGTCGAACTTGGTCATCGGCAGGTTGCCGGCCCGATCGATTACCTGGCCGGGTTTCCATATCAGCGTGGCGACGATGGACACCGTGCTGATCGGCGTCTCGCTCTATTGCGCCGGGCAGCTGTCGCCGGAGCTCGTGGTGCTGCTATTGGGCGTGCTGGTGCTCGCGATTGCGGGTATCCGCCTCGGCGTGATTGCCGTGTTGACAGTCGGTTTGGCGGCGGCGTCGCTGCTGATGGTGTCGGTCAACGGCAGCGAGCCGCTGCGTCATTCGAGCATGCTCCTCCGTGTGCCGTTCCTGCTGGCGGCGGCGGTGGCGTATGCGTGGCTGGCCGAAATTGGTCGCCATGAGCCCGGCGCGGAGGCCCGCGCATCAGAAGTCGTGTCCGACCTGGCGCACGACCTGTCACTGCAGTTCGAAACCATCGAACGTTGCCAAGCGGCGGCATCGCAAGGGCTGGTGAGCGCTACGCAAGGCCTGCTGGCTGAGATCGCGCAAGCGAACCTGCAAATGCGTGCCAGGGCCACAGGCGCTCCACTTCGAGAGGCCGAAGCGCACCACGCGCCGGCCGTCGCGCACAGCGCTGCGTAACTTCCTCCGGTGGCGGCAGGCCGCGCCGTACCTGCCCCTCAAACGGTCACCTGTCGCCACCCACTCCAATTCCTATACGCCGGGCGTGATTGCTACGGCGTGATCTGCAAACCAAAGAACACCTGCGCCGCGGCCAGCAGCATAGCGGCAGCCCCCAGCCAGGGATGGAACGCGCGCACTGCCGCTCGATCCATCCACCGTGACGACAACGCGCCGCCGGTGAGCACGATTGTTAGGGCCGTGCCTATCCGGAAATGTGCGCTCGCCGCCAATTCTAGATCGTGCCGCAGGAGCCACGTGGACAGGAAGCCGGCGGCCCAGCTCGTGAGGGCCATGACGTACATGAGCGGGGCGAGCTGAGCGTGACGCGCGAGTAGTTGGCGCACGTGTCGTCGGTCGTTGCGCGCGCGCAACCCCAGCGAGCCGACGTAGCCGAGGAGCAGGACGGTTAGACCAGCGCCGACGGGATGGATGTAAGTGAGCACAGGAACCGCGCGGCCGCCGTGCCGGTCCTTACCCGGGCGGAGAGCGAAACTCGAAGAGAACCTTCACCGCGCCTGTCTTGCCCTGATCCCAGCACGTCATGAACGCATCCTTGTACGCATCCAGGCGGTAGCGATGCGTGATAATCGGCGTTACGTCGAGACGCTTGCTGTGCAAGAGCTCGAAGTACCACTGCATCGCATGTTGCCGCCGGCCGTCGTACTCTTCGATCGCGAAGGCGTTCGAGCCGATGAGTGCGATCTCCTTGAAATAGAGCGGCGTCCACTCGAACTGCTTCGGCATCTCGACGCCAGTGACGACGATGCGCCCGCGCGAGCGCGTGATACGAACGCTGACCTCAACCGACTCCGGTGAGCCGACCGTGTCGTACACCACGTCGACGCCGCCATTGAGCATCGGTCTGCCGTACCACGGCTTCAGCTCCTCAGCGCGTGTGTCCTGCGAGACGCCGGCGATGATCCCGTCGATCGGCCGCCACGCCAGGACGCGCGCGGCGCCGAATTGCTCGGCCAGACGCTGCTGATGCGGGAAGCGCGCCACCGCCAAGACACGCACACCGGGATAGAGCGCGCGCAAGATGGCGATGTTCAGCAGACCCAGTGTCCCACACCCGTACACGAGGACGGTCCCCGTCTCGGGCGGCGGGTTGTGCAGCGTCGCATGTAGGGACACCGAGAAGGGATCGGCGAGCACCGCTGCCTCGTCGGAGACGTCGTCGGGGATGGGGATGCATTGCGACTCGTGCGCCGGGACCAGGGATGCGAAGCCGCCTGTGGCGTCGCTGCTGTTCCCGTGATGGATGCCGGGCGCCAGGGCACCTCGTGCGAAGTTGGCGCATTGCGCGTACTCGCCGCGCTCGCACCATGCGCATGGTGGCGTGATGCCACGCGGCGCGCACGACAGCCACGGATTCAGCACGACGCGATCCCCGACCCGCCGCGTGCGTACCGCCGCACCAATCGAGGTGATGGTCCCCACCACTTCGTGGCCCAGCACTTGGGGAAACGAAATCAACGCAGTCATTGGATTGTCGTAGCGACCTTTGAGAAAGACTTGCTTGTAGTCGCTGCCGCATAGCCCGCACAGCGCAGTGCGAATGATTACCCAGTCAGGTCGTGATGGTGGGTCCGGGATGTCCTTCAGCGCCATCGGCGCCAAGGCGCTGACAAAGAAGCGTGGGTTGATTGTGCCCAACACCTTGGTCGCCGCCGTCCGCGCCATGCTGTTCTCAAACACCAAGGCTTTCATCGTGAGGCTCGCATACCACAGGCAACCACCGTGTCGAAGCGTCAGTCGACCACCCTGAGTGCCTCGGCCATTGTGGTGGTTGCTTGGGTGATCTCGCCGTCGGTGATCGTCAGCGGCGGTGCCAGACGCACCACGGTGTCGCGATGCAGGGTCCAGTTGAGAATCACGCCGTGCTCGAAACAGCGCGCGACAAAACGTCGCGTTGCCTCCGGCGTGTCGAAGTCGAGCGCCAGCAGCAGCCCGAGGCCGCGGACCGCGCGCAGCGGTCCACCGCACAGCGACTGCAACTGAGCGAGCCACTCCGCGCCGCGCTGTGCCGCGCGCTCGGGCAAGCGCTCGCGCAGCAGAACATCGAGCGCGGCGAGACCCGCTGCGCACGACACCGGATGCCCGCCGAAGGTCGTGACATGTGCGAGCGGCGGATCGTGCGACAGCGTCTGCATCACCGCGGCACGTCCCACGAACGCGCCCAGCGGCATGCCACCCCCCAACGCCTTCGCGAGGACAAGCAGATCCGGCACCACCCGCCAATGCTCACACGCGAACAGCCGGCCGGTGCGGCCGAATCCCGTGATCACTTCGTCGGCAATCAGCAGCGCCCCAACTTCTGTACAACGCCGGCGCACCGCGGGCAGGAACTCCGCGTTGGGGATACGTACGCCGCCCTCACCTTGCACGGGCTCGACAATCACCGCCGCCACCGATGCATCGATGCGACCGAGCGCCCCTTCGTCGTCGAAGGGCAGGAAGTCGACGTCCGGCAGCAGCGGACCAAACGGGCGGCGGTACATCGGGTTGCCCCCGACGGACAAGGCGCCGAAGGTGTCGCCGTGGAACGATCCGTCGAAGGCGACGAGGCGCGAACGGCCGGTGAACTTGCGCGCCGTCTTCAGCGCGCCCTCCACGGCTTCGGCACCGCTGTTGGTGAAGTAGATGACCGAGAGATCACCGGGCGTGATGTCCGCCAGCCGTCGCGCCAACTCAACCTGCGGCTGCTGCACCATCTCGCCGTAGACGGAGACGTGCAGGTACTTCTGAATCTGCGCGTCGATCGCACGTACGACCTCGGGGTGCGCGTGGCCGACGTTCGCCACACCCATCCCCGCCAGCAGATCGAGATACGCGCGGCCCGTGTCGTCCCAGATCGTTGTGCCCTGCGCCCGCGCTACGACGATGCCGAGCGGCTGCGCGGACGTCTGGCACACGTGGCTGAGGAACGTCGCAGTCAGATTGCTGTGCTCTTCCTGCATATCAACCTCGACTGTCTTCTACTCGCACCCACTCCACCCAGTCTGCCACACGCGGCCGTCCGCTCTGCCGCCACGTCAGCGTCGGTGTTTGCATCGTCCCGATGGAGCAGATGCGATGCACGCCGCTCGCAGCCAGCACATCGCTGATCGGAACGGCGCGCGTTGCACCCACGGCGAGCCCCACCGCTTCGAGATGATGGCGGTGCGGTGCGAGCGGCGCGCCGAGCGCCGCCACGTCACGGACCACCTTCAAGCGGATGCAGCGGTTCAAACAGCTGGGAAGAAATTCAGCGTCGGGTTCGATGCTGACAGTCCAATCAGTCGACTGCGGGCTAGCCCGCAGTGTTCTCGCGCCGTGCCATTCCGTCGTCTGACGAAAACGTAAGATCTCCGCCTTCTCATCGAGGCTGAGCGCGCGGGGCGGCAACTCGCTGGCGAAGGACGCGAGCGCTTCGGCGAGCAAATCAGCGAACTGCTCCGGCGTGACCGAGCCGCCCGCTTCGACGTAGCACAACTGCGGCGACAGGCAGCCCTGTTGATCCCACAGCGATACGTCGTACGCCAGCCGGCGTGCCAGATCGCGCGCGGCGGCGGTATCGCCAAGGCACTCTGCGCCGATGACGGCGAAGCTCACTTTGTGGCCGTGGCCGATGAAGCGGCCGTGCACGCGATCGCCGATTGCCGCGATTGAGGCGTCGGCACCCGACGCCACCACTATGTCGGCAGCCGCGAAGGCAACCTCCTCGATTGCCGGGTCGCCGCCGCGCCAGTGGGTGACGACCAGACACTGTGCCAGCTCCTCGTCGACCTCGCGCATCGACGCGGCGAACAGCGCCGGGAAAACCGGATCGCCCGCAGCCGACTTGACGAGCGCGGCGGACTTGAGCGCCAGAGACAGCACGATTGGCGCGGCGGCCAAACCGGGAATGTTGCCGGAGAGGACATGCGTGATAAGCGATGGGCCAAACGCACGGGTCCCCCGCACCGGCGCGTCGAGGATGCGGCGATCACCACCCAACTCGTCATCCAACAGCGCGCCGATCGCCTGCGCACGCAACGGCTCCAACAGCAACGGCAAACCTTGCCGGATCATCTGCGGTGAGAAACCGGTCGCGTGGGGCAGCGCTTGCTCGGCGCGCCGCCGCCACGCCGAGTCAGGCAGTAACCAATTTGAGATGACGCGGTCGATGGACACCAACACTGCATCGACGGGGCGGAGCCTGAGCCGCGCGGCCGCTCGTTGTGCACCATCAATTGCGACGCGCAACTGACCCGGGGTGAGCGTTGGCAACGCGACTTCGACCTTGCTGGCTGCCACCGGCGCACCATAACGTCTTGCCCGCGCCGCGCCAACCCACGAGCGCTACGATCCGCTGGACGTGCCCCATCGCGGACCTTTCGCGAATCGCTCAGATCTTCTACAGTGCTCGCATGAGCTGGGACCAACGACGCCGGCATCGGCATGGCGGACAACGGCAGCAAGCCGAGTCGGCGCCACGCACGGCGCGGCCATCGGCGTTGGCTGAGCGCTACCACATCGAGCCCTTCGCGCTCTTCTGCGCCTATCACCTTGGGATCACCGAGGATGGCAACTACCGTTTTCAGAACATCCATCAAGTGGCGAAGCGTTTCGGTACGAACGCCGGAGTCATCAAGCAACTGCTGGCGGACCTCGACATGGACTCCGACACGATCATCAACAGCGCCTTCGATATGGCGGGCGCGCAGGTCGACATCATGCTCGCGCCCGACGGTATCAACCGTACGGAGCTGGGACGCGAGTTCTACGAGCAGTTCCGCGTGGCTCCGCGGCGTGCACGGAACTGGTCCAAGGAGCTGGAAGAAGACGCGCGGGCCAACGAACGGATCTTCGGTCCCGGGCGGAACTAGCGCCGCCGCGCTGTCCTATTGGTGCAGTCGCCCCGTGCAGCAACGCATGAACTCGGCGTGATCCTTGTCATTCATGTCGGGGGCCAGTTGTTTGCACGCGCGCTCCGCCGCATCCGGGGCGATTTTCTTGTTGCCCAGCTTGCTGGCCATGGACTCACCCAACGAGCAGGCGGTGCGATGGAACACCGGCGTACTCGCTTGGGGTGGCGGCATTTGCGCAGCGACCGCGCGCACCCCGAGGACAACACTGATCAGAACCCACATGCATACGGACCGC
Source organism: Binatia bacterium (assembly GCA_041497995.1). GTDB lineage: Bacteria > Desulfobacterota > Binatia > HRBIN30 > HRBIN30 > DATKMS01. The sequence continues at coordinate 46,477 of JBGQHM010000003.1, forward strand.
ATTGGAACCTCCTCCACCTCCGCTGAAGTCGTCGCACCATAGTCGATCTTGAGCGACCTGTCACCGCCAGGGGCCGGGCTCCTTGCCACGGCGCGCCCGGACTTCACGCCACCCTGGCCAGCGCGCTCCAACCTGACCACCGTGCAGCTCACCCGGCTCACCAAGCGCCAGGCGCGGGACATGGTGGAACGGCTCGCGGGCAAAGGACGGCAGGCGGGGACGCCTGTCCCACTAGAACAGAAAGAAAGATCGCCAGAAGAAAAATCAAATGGAGTGGCGCAGGCGTCCCTGCCTGCGCACCTTATTCCGGACGAGGTGCTCGAGCAGATCAGCAACTCCGATGAAGCCAGTCGAGAGTTGACAGTTCAGAATCGAGAGTCCCTACACCGGCCACTCTGAACTCTCGACTGTCGACTGTGCACTCCTGTCCACCGAAGGGCTTCGATGCGGTTGCTCACGTTGCTCACACGCTTACAGAAAATCGGCGACAGCCAGCGAGCAGCCGCGGGCCTCAGCGGCTTGCACGCGGCCCAGTACCTCGATCCCGTCGGAGGTCACGCGTCCGATGTCCTCGGTCAGCACCGCCAGCGCCGTGCCCGCGTTGGCGAGGTCGATGTGACAGAGAACGCCCGGCGCGCCGGGCGCGACTTCCCGCAGGTTGCCCGGATCGAGGACGAGCGTGCGCAGCCAGTCGGGGCCTGCGAGGGCGCGATGCGTCACGCGGCCCTGGTGACGATCGCGGATGACGTTGTCGTAGAACTGTGACGACAGCTCGGTCATGCCGTACTCGTTGGCGACGAAGTAGCCGGGAATCGCGAACAGGTTCCAGACGGCTTGAAGGAGGCCGTGCCGCGACATCGGCCGCGGTGCGCCCTTGGTGCCGCCGGTGTCCATCAAGCGGCTGCTGTGCGGCAGTCGGAACGCCCAGCCGGCGTCACGGCAGTGGTCGAAGAAGCGGATCAGTGCGGCAGTCGTCGTCATGATGCATACCGGTCCGCCGTCGCGTTCACTCTGACGCAGCGCTTCGCTGAAGCCGGTCCAGTCGAGCCGGTCAGCAGTGGCGAAGGGCGCGCTGCCCCCGCTGCCGAATCGGTCGATTGCCCAGTCGACCATCTGCGCCAGCGACGATTCGGGGCGTTCGGCGGCGGAGGGAATCAACGACAGGATGCGGAGATCGCTGACGTCCGGAAATAGAAAAGCCTTCAAGCCACCGAGGGCGGCGACGTGGTACAGGCGCAGATCCGGCATCGCATGGCGACCCCGCTGCTCGGGTCCTTGTGTCGTGCCGGTGGTGAGGAACGTCCGCTGCGGTGGCCCGCAGTGCAGCGCCACGTGCTTGAAGGCCAGCGTCGGTACGGGAGGAATCGCCTGCCACTGGGTGATCGTCGCCGGTGTCGCGCCGCGCCGCTCGCACACGCGCCGATACGCGGGGATGGATTCGAATTGGTGTGCGAAGACCTCGAGCGCCAGCGTCGCGAAATCGGCGCTGGCGGGGTCGCCGATGAATGCCAGGACCTTGTCGTGGATCGGGTGAATGGTGGGATCCCTTTGCGTCGCGGTTGGCAGAACACGGGAGGCGGGTTTGAAACCCGCCGCTACAGCCTGATGCGTATCACGTTCTGCCCAGTTGGCGGAGCGCTTCGTACACCACTACCGACGCCGCGTTCGACAGGTTGAGGCTGCGGACGTGCGGGCTGAAGATGGGGATGACGTAGGTCTCCTCGCGGTGCGCGGCCAGCAAGGGTCCCGGTAGCCCCTTGGTCTCCGAGCCGAACACGAGGTAGTCACCGGCCGCGTACCGAGCCGTGAGATAGCTGCGCGTCGCACGCGCCGAGAAGAAGTGCATGCGGGCGCCGCGGTGTTGGGCGCGGAAGTGCGGCCAGTCGTCGTGCACCTGCACATCGACGTACGGCCAATAGTCGAGGCCGGCGCGTTTCAAGTGGCGGTTGTCGAGCGAGAAGCCGAGCGGGCGGATGAGATGCAGCCGGACCTGAGTCGCGGCGCACAGTCGTGCGATGCTGCCCGTGTTGGGCGGGATCTCCGGTGCCACCAGCACGACGTGCAGTGCGGGCTCGCCCGCGGGCTCGCCTGCGGGATCGCCGTCGGAACAAGGTTCTTGGCGGTTGAAACTCATCGCGCTTGAGTCAAGTTTGCGAGAGCAACCCATAGCGACCAACGGGAGCGGCCCATAGAAAGGCGCTGGGCGCAGCCCCTAGGCGATGGGATGCGCGCGGCCGCCACAACGCAGTTGGAATCGGCCGGGGTCGACTTCTTCGATGAAGTTCGCCAGTTGGTAGTACGCCGCGCGTAAGAAGCGGGCGCTCTCGCTGCCGTTCTTCACGCGGCAGTACAGCACGTCGTCGGCGCCGACATGCAGGCTGTCGGGATCGAGCACCTCAGTCGTCGCGTCGTTGAGATCGACGGTGAATTGTCCCGGCACCGCAGTCTCCACCGCGGTCACCACATATGGAGTGTCCTCGATCTCGACGTCGGCGTGGTAGCGTTCGTCGATCCAGATCTCGTAGCCGTTGCCGCTGGGCTTACGGCGCACGTAGCGGCTGAAGAGCCGGGCCAGGCGTTCGTGGACCACGGGGTCTTCATCCGCGTACCAGCGCCCGTCGCTACGAAATGTCAGCTTGGAGGTGTGAATGGAATAGAAGCCGGCGGCGGGCATGGGGCGACGGGTGGAGGGTCAACGATCCTTGCTATCCAAGAGAATCGTCACCGGTCCGTCGTTGATCAGCTCGACCTGCATGTGTGCACCAAACTCACCACTCGCTACAGGAGTCCCCTGCTTGCGTGCCTGCTGCAACAGGTGCTGGTAGAGGGGAACCGCTTGCTCTGGCCGCGCCGCGTGGGTGAAGGATGGACGGCGTCCTTTGCCGGTATCGGCGAGGAGCGTGAACTGCGACACCAGGAGTAGTTCCCCGCGGATGTCCCGTAGCGATTTGTCGAACTTGCCCACCTCGTTTTCGAAGATTCGTAGATCAAGCAGCTTGTCGAGCAGCCAGTCCGCCTCGGCTTCGGTATCGTCGGATGCGATACCGACGAGGACCAGGAGCCCTCGCCGGATCGCCCCCACCAGCCGTTCGCCGACCGTGACGCGAGCGGCGGACACGCGCTGCACGACGGCGCGCACGGTTCACTGCTCAGCTAATCGTCCTCGTCGATGTCGTCGTCATCATCGTCGTCGTCGAGGTCGTCATCGTCATCGTCGTCCAAATCGTCGTCGTCGTCTTCCTCGTCGTCGTCCAAATCCTCTTCCTCTTCGTCTTCTTCCTTACGGAACTCGAGCCGATCGTCCATCTCTGCCTCCCTCTGATGGTCCCAGTGTCCGGTGCGGGCCACCCCGCCGCCCGTTCCAGCATGCGCCCCCTATCCACGGCTCTGTGCAAAGTCAAATCCGAAATTGCTCTGCCGTCAGCGCTCGATCACGACGCGTGTCCCAAGCGGGACGAGGTCATACAGTTCGTCGATATCCTGGTTGAAGAGCGAGACGCAGCCGGCGGTCCAGTTGACGCCGCGGCGGTTGAGGCGTTCGTCTTCCGTGCCGTGGATGCCGACGGCGCCGCCGACTCCCGGCACGCTGCGGCCGCGCTCGGGAAGCAAGCCTCTGGCGCGGCTCCATTCGTACATCTCGAGGTTCCGTGGCGTCGGGTAATCGAGCAGCATGAAGCGCGACCAAAACGGATGATAGTACTTCTTCACGATGTGATACTCACCCTCGGGCGTACGCTTGTCTCCTTCATACAGCTTGGCCCACACGGGCTCTTTGCCGAGCACGACCGCATAGGTTTTCACCGGCTGGGTGCCCTCGTAGAGCGTCAGCGTGCGATCCGTCTTGCGTACGCGGATCCAGCGCTCCGGGGGCGGCGCTTCCTGGACCACGACCGGCGCGGGCGGTGCTGGGCGTTCGCCCCCAAAGCAACCGGCCAACAACACAGTGCCGACCACCATGAGCAGCAGGCGGCGGTTTGTTCGACGTAGCGTCACGCTGCCCGTGAGAATAAATTCCAAGCGTTTTCTTGACAACTGTGCCGCGTCTCCCCTAAGAGGCTGCCGATCATTTGATTAAATCACTAGCTTGAAGACTGCAATGCGGTCCGCACTCGAAAAGGCACGCGAGGCCCCGTCCTCGACCAAAGCGCGGATTCTCGGCGCCGCCGAAGAGGTGTTCGCGACGAAGGGCTTTGCCGGCGCCTCGACGCGCGAGATCGCCGCCAAAGCGAACGTGAACATCTCCAGTCTCCACTATCACTGGGAATCGAAGGAGACGCTGTATTTTGCGGTCTTCGAAAACATCTACGACCGCATTCTCGACCTGGTACGCCGCGCGATGCCGGCAGAGGCTGGTCAGCCGGCCAGCCAGTCGGTGGTCGACGACGCCGTTGGTGGTATCTTCGACTACTATGCAGACCATCCCAACGTTCCGAAGCTCCTCGTCCGCCGGCTGCTCGAGAATGAGGAAAGCCACGTCGACATCGAGCGCGACATCTTGCAGCCTGCATGGAAAGTATTTGCCGGATGGACGCAGGCCTTCGGTGGCCGCAAGCTCAAGGACGTCGACTCGCAGCTCTTCATGCTGACGGTGCAAAGCGTTGTGCTGCTGTTCCTGCTCGATAGCCGCCAGTTCACGAGCCTGCTCGGTGGCAGCGTCTACACGCCGGAGGTGCGCCGCCGCGTGCGCGCCCATATGATCAAGCTGGTGCACAAGATGTTGGAACGCGACTGACGCGTCCGTAGGAGTTCGATGAAAGCGTTGATCACTGCTTCCTTCCACCCCGATGGGCTGGCCCGCCTGCGCCGTCACATGGACGTGGTGCATGAAGACTGGCGAGCGAGCAAGCGGATCTATTTTGACGGAGAGAAATTCGCGGCGCGCATCAATGAGGTTGGCGCTGACGTGCTGATCGTGGAGGCCGATCTGGCACACGACGACGTGCTCAATGCCTGCCGTCTGAAGCTGATCGGCTGCTGTCGTGGCGACCCCATCAACATCGGGATCGAGCGCGCCACCGCACTGGGCATCCCGGTGCTGTTCACGCCGGCGCGTAACGCCGACGCGGTGGCGGACCTGACCGTCGGCTACATGCTGGCGCTGGCGCGCAACATCTTCACCGTCAACTGGCTGCTCAAGCGGGCCGAGATGCGCTTCGAGAAGACGTCGGACTACCTCGACGTCTATGAGCGCTACGGCGGGTTCGAGCTGGGCGGCGTCACCGTCGGCATCGTCGGCTTCGGTGCCATCGGGCGCGGCGTGGCGCAACGCCTGCACGGATTCGGAACGCGCATCGTCGCGTACGATCCGCACGTACCCGCCGCGGTGTTCGCGGCACATCATGCGACTCAGGTTGGACTCGACGAGTTGCTGCCGCAGGCCGACATTCTGACGGTGCACTGTCCCGACCTGCCCGCGACGCAGGGGCTCATCGGCCCGGCGCAGATCCGCTCGCTCAAGCGTGGCGCCTACGTGCTCAACTTGGCGCGCGCGGCGGTGGTTGACGAAGACGCCCTCTACGAGGCGCTGATCGACGGGCACGTTGCCGGCGCCGCGTTCGATGTCTTCCGCGACGAGCCACTGCGCGTCGACAACCGCTTCGTTGCACTACCGAACGTGCTGGCGTCGCCGCATTTGGGTGGAGCGACGCGTGATGTCATCCGCCATCAGACGGACATCATCGTCGACGGTATCGAATCATGGCTTGCCGGCCGGCAACCGGCGCACATCGTCAATCCCGAAGTCCTCGCGAAGTGACGCATGCCCGCATTCGTCGCCCTCGATGCCGGCACCGGTGGCGGCAAGTGTGTGATCTTCGATACCGGCGGCACGGTGATCGGGGCGCATCGCGAACCGTGGAGCTACGACCTGACGTCCAACCCCGACGTGCCGTTCGTGAAGCAGTTCTCCTTCAGCGCACCGGCCTTCTGGGACATCTTGTGTCGCTGCACGCGCACGGCGCTCGGCCAAGCGGGTATCGCTCCGACTGACGTCGTGGGTATCGCAGCGACCAGTCAGCGGGAGGGCTGCGTCTTCCTCGACGTCCATGGCACCGAAGTGTACGCGGGTCCCAACCTCGACGCGCGTGGCTTCGCCGAGGGCTTGGAGGTGGTGAGTACGTTGGGCGGCGACCGGCTGTATCAGATCACCGGCCACTCCGCGCCGTTCATCTTCCCGATCGCGCGCTACCTGTGGTTCCGCAAGCACGGCTCGGGAACGGTTGCGCATCTGCTGATGATCAACGACTGGATGACGTATCGCTTGAGCGGCGAGCTCTCGGCGGAACCCTCCAACGCCACCGAGTCGATGCTCTTCGATCTGCGCGGACGTTGCTGGTCCGAGGAGATCTTGTCGACCTTCAACATCCCCGCGAGCATCCTGCCGCCCGTGCTGCGTGCCGGTGAGCGGGTTGGGTCCCTGACCGCAGCGGCGGCGGCGGCGACCGGGCTGCGTGCCGGGACACCGGTCTACGTCGGCGGTGCGGACACGCAGTGCTCGCTGCTTGGTGCGGGTGCGATCGAGCCGGAAGCCACGGCGGCGACGCTCGGCACGACGACACCGGTGCAAACGGTTGTGGACCACGCCACGTTCGATCCGCAGTCTCGACTGTGGGCCGGCTGCCATGTCGTGCCGGATCGCTGGGTCTTGGAGAGCAACGTCGGCGACACCGGCGACGCCTACCTGTGGCTGCTCGATCTGGTCAGTGGCGGTGCGCCGCGCGAGCAGCTCTACCGGCTCGGCGAGCAGCTGGCGGCCGACCGCTTCGGTGCGCCCACGATGCTGTTCGTCGGACCAACCTTGTTCGACCTGTCGAAGATGCGCTTCAACCGTCCGGGTGGCATGCTCTTCCCGTTCCCGGCGCTCCACGTCCGTCCCGACCGCGCGACGTTCATCCGCGCCTTCATGGAAAATATCGCCTATGCGCTGCGCGGTAACATCGGACAGATCGAGGCGATCACCGGGCGCAAGACCGCGGCGCTGACGTTGAGCGGTGGGATGACGCGCAGCGCGGTGTTGCCGCGGGTGATCACCGACGTGACGGGTCTCTCCGTGCGAGTTGCCCGCGAGCCGGAGAGCGCCGCGCTCGGCTGTGCGATGCTGATTGCGGCCAGCGAGAGCGGTGGCTTTACGTCGGCGGTCAACACCATGGTTCACCACACGCAGCTCGAACCCGACGCGCAGCAGCACGAGCGCTACGAAGCGCCGTACGCCAAGTGGCGTGAGCTGCACGACCGGTTGGACGATATCGAGGTATAGCCGCCATGCAGTTGGTGCACACAGTCT
>JBGQHM010000004.1:0-48729 GCA_041497995.1 Binatia bacterium
CGGCAACGGTCCGCGCGGGCTCGCACTGACGCCCGACGGTGGCCGCGTCTACGTTACGAGTGTGGTCGATGACCAGGTCGCGGTGATCGACACCGCTTCGAACACCAACTTCGACGCGATCACCGTCGGTGCCGGCCCGACGGATGTCGCGGTGACGCCCGACGGCAAGCAGGTGTACGTCACCAACGGTAACGCGGTGTCGATCATCGACGTGCGCACCAACAACATCGTCCTCGATCTGCGGATCGGGAATAGTCCGCGTGACGTTGCCATTGCCCCGGACGGCTCGCGTGTGTATGCGACCAACAACCAGGCGCTGTTCGTCATCGACACCGCGCCGCCGAGCATCGACAAGAACATCCTGATCACCAACCCGACGGCAGTGGCGGTCGCCCCGGACAGCAGCCGCGTATACGTCGCTAGCGGCGACTCGATCGTCGTGCTCGATGCCACGGCCCACGTCATCGTGCCGGGGATCCCGGTGGGTACCGCCCCGCTGGCCATGGCGGTCGGTGAGATCCCGACCGGCTGTGGCTCGGTGCGTTGTGGCGGCGACTGTAGCGGGGACGGAGTGGTGACCGTGGATGAACTGCTCACGCTGGTAGGTATCGCCCTGCAGGACATTCCCATTTCGAATTGCGCTGCGGGCGATGTGAACCGCAACGGCGAGATCGCCGTCGACGAAATTCTATCCGCGGTGCGCGTCGCGCTAAACGGCTGTCCCGCAGGCTAGTCGGGTTCTGCGACGATTTGTCTGAGTTGCTGAAGAGCGTGGCACGTCAGCGATGAACGAGCCGAGCGGCGCCCCGCGGAGACGCGTGATCCGTGACGTTGAGCCGGAGGTGCTCAGCGATCTGCGTGAGTCTCCGCCGCGCGCGTCGGTAGCGTTTAGCCTCGGCGATGCCGTAGACGTTCTGCCCGCGAGGGCGAGGCTCGGCACGGGCGCACCCCAGTTTGGCGTCTCACCAGAAACCTCTCCCGATCTCACACATCGCGAAGTGGTGCTGGTGATCGATGATGGACCGTATTGGTTTCAGCTCCGCGGGTTGTCGGTGCGTGGCGTGGCTGAGCGCCTTCAAGTGACGGCTACAGACGGGCTGGCGTGGTACGCGATCACACCACGGCGAGTGCTCGCCTGGGACTACGGCGCAATTCGCGAGGAATGAAGGATGGCGTCACTCTTGGATCCCGACGTGCGCGCGTTTCTACGCAGGTCGCTCATCGCACAGGTGGCAACACTGTCGCCCAAGGGGCGGCCCTTTGTGACGCCGTTGTGGTTTGTCCTCGATCGCGGCGCGCTGTACATCACGACGGGGGCGGACAGCCGTGCCGGGAAGAACGTCGGGCAGCACCCGGGTGTGGTGTTGTTGTTCAGCGGCGAGGGTGCACAGGGACCGGCACGCTCCCTGCGCCTGCGCGGCGCCGCCACCTGCCATAGCGGACTGCCGTGGCGGGTTCTGGTCCGCGTCGCGGCGAAGTACTACCTGGCGCCGCTGGCGATGGCTTCGGAACTGCGGAACGCACGCAAATGGCACCTGCGCCAGCGCTACTACGGTCAGGCAACGGGCGGGCGTGGACACATCCGTGTCGTCCCCGTCGCCGCGGAATTCCTCGCGCGGCCGTGATGCGACGGAGTGAGCCCCTGCCTAGCGATCAACTTCCGCTCCGTCATTCAGTGAATCTCACGGTCGCTTACGGGAAGGTCGGCGTTTTGACATCGATTGAGCTGAGGAACTTGACGACCTTGGCGCGGTCGGCGGCGCTTGTCAACGTGTCCACACCGCTGGTTCCAGCAGAACGGTGCGTAACGTTTTGCAGGACATCGTCGAGCGTCTGGCTGGAGCCGCTGTGGAAGTAAGGCGCGCCGGCGAACACCGAAACCAGCGAAGGAATATTAAAGCCGAGCGCACCGTTCGCCGTGTCGATCGTTGTCCCAACCGGCCGCACTTCGTTGAACGCAGCCGCGTTGAAGGTTCCGACGTTGCTCAGGAAGCGCACCAGTTGACCCGCAGTGATCGTCTCCGGCGGCGTCAGCGGCGGGGGCGTGAAGTCTACCCGGCTCCTGGTCCAGTTGGGTCCGCCGTGACAGAGCTGGCAGTTGGCCGAGGTGAACAGCGCGCGCCCCTGGGCGACTTCCGGGTCGGCCTGTCCACCGCCAACGTTCACAGGGCGGAGGGGGGAGATCGGGGCGTGGACACCAAAGACAATGTACGCAGCGATCGCATCCAGGTCAGCGTCGCGCCCGGTGTTCGCGGTCGGCTGCAGATTGACGACCGCCTGACCGTCGTGAATCAGCCCTTCACCGCCGGAGACGCCGCGAATGTTCAACTCGAAATCTTGTATCTCATCACGTACCGCCGACCAGTTGAGGACGCGCTGCTTGAATGACGGCAGCAGCGGAGCTCCGTTGGCGTTCACTTGCGCGCCGGCCGGCTGCGGATGTTCGGCGGTACTCTCCATCGAGATCGTCTGGCGCGGCCCGTCCGCGAACATCCAAGTGACGCCGTCCGTCAGCCCATCCGGGTGGCAGCTAAAGCAGCTCCCCCATCCGGTGTCCGACATGCGGCCGGCTGGAGGCATGGAGGTTTGCTGTGTGCCGGCCGGCCCGACGCTGGTATTGAACAGTTCCTGACCGCGGTGCACGACGGCGGCCAGGGTGCCCGCTGTCGGAAGGTTGGCGGAAGCGATACGCGCAATCTCGGTGTACTGTGTCGGGCTGCCGCTGGCGATGTCCACGACCGAGACGTCGCGGGAGATGAAGTTCATCACATAAGCGCGGGTGTCGGTCGAGTTGAGGACGATGCCCTGCGGGTTCTTGCCGACTGCGATGCGGACGATGCCGCTCGGGTCCATCGCCGTCGCGGGGGCGTTGATAGTCGGTGTTCCGTCGGCGTCGAGCTGCACCCGCACCAGCCGATCCGTGGCGGCCAACACGGCAAAGCCTTCGCTGGCGCCACTCTTGAAGCCGATGGCAATTGGATTCGTGTTGAACAGGCGCGTACCCACCGGTTCGAATTGCACGCCGCGGTTCAGATTGAGAGTTTCGTTGGTGTCGAGGTTCGTCGTCATGTCGAGGCTGGCCAGCAGGCCTTGGACGTTGACGTTGAAGCGCACCGGGCCGTTCGGCGACGAGCCGGTGTTCGGCAGATACGCACGGGTGCCCTTGATGACGATGCTCTGCAACAGGTTCGGGAATGCCCCGGTGGGGAAGGTGAAGGTCGCTGGATCGGTGGCCGGAATGCGATCGAGCACGGAGCCGTTGGATTTGAAGCCAGTGTCGGCGATGGGGTTGAGCGTGATCGTCTGTATCATCTGCACGGCGGCATCGTAGAAGAACGTCACGCGCCCTTCCTTGCCGTCGTCGCGGCCCTCCTTCTCATCGACCGTGCGTCCGTCAGTCACGAGCTGCGCCAGGAACTGAGTGACGTAGACCCGGTTACCGCCGGCATCGCTGGTGACGGCAATAGCGCGCGGCTTGCTGCCGCTGATCGGGACGGTCTGCGTCACCATGTCGGTGCTGGTGTCGATGATTGACAGGCTGTCGGACAAGAAGTTGGCGACGTACAGCTTGCTTCCGTTCGGAGACAGGGCGCAGCCGAAGGGTTCCTTCCCAACAAGGATGGCGCGAGTCACCTGCTGTGTCGTGGCGTTGATGACTGACACGGTCCCGCTGACCATGTTGGTAACGTAGACTTTCTGTCCGTTCGGCGTGATCGCCACGCTCCGTGGGTCCACGCCCACTCGAATCTCAGCGCGCTTGAGATTGATGCCGGCGCCGACCTCCAGGACAGAGACGGAGTTGTTGTCTGGGTTGACGACCCACACGAAACGGTCGTCGCTGGTGATGGAGATCGGGCTCGAGTACGTTGCGGCTCCCGCTGGGCCAATAGACGCGCCGAAGAGAAGGCCCATCATCAGGGCTAGCGGTACGCTGGACCGGAATGCGTCCGTTGAGACGTTCGAGCGAGCGAGGCATTGCAAACGCATACTCTACCCCCTGCGACGGTCGGTCCTGGCCGCGAATCGTTTCGCGCCCCGAGTTTCCGCCGCAGCTTAGCAAAGCACCCGCGAACGGAACAAGGGTTGACCGCCGATCGTTTCGGATCACCCCTGGTGTCTGAGCTGCGAACACTTCATTGGCGAGCATCCTCGGCAATGGACGTCCATAGGCTTGGGATGCTAGGGAGGATCGGGCGCGCCCGACGATCGGACCGCCGACGAGCAGAGGGCCACATGATGATCTCGACCCGAGCACACGACCTGGCATTGGTCACGTTGGCAATTGTGGCAGCTTGCGTACTGCCGGCGCGCGCGCAGTTCACTCCGATCGCGCAGCCGGACGTGTCCTACCTTGCGGCCACAACGCTGCTCCCCATTTCCGACCCGGACTTCTCCGCCGTCAGCTCGCTGACGGACGGAACGGTTACGGTCTCGTTTGATACCAGCCTCGTGGCCTTGACCGTGCCCACCACTTGGGCGAGCTGGGGTGCACCGCCGGACACGGCGAGCACGACGCCGCGCGTGCTCTGGACGAATGGGTTCACCTCGATCACGCTGACGCTCGCCGCGCCGCTCACACTCTTCGGGCTCGAAGCGCAACCGAACACCCAGGTGATGTCTCCGATCACAGCGTCCTTCTTCAGCGGCGCCAGCACCGTGGGCTCGATCATGCAAAACGTGGACGGCAACGCCGGTGCTCGGCTGTTCGCTGCGACCAGCATGGGGTCGTTCGACCGTGTGGTGTTGAGTTCGACCGACGACTTCGCAATCGCGCAGGTGCGCAGCGGCTCCCCTGCACCGACATACACGATCACGCCAACACCCAGTCAGACGCCGACACTGACCCCAACCATCACGCCGACGAAAACCCCGGCCGGGGCCGGAGGGTCCTGCGCGAGTTCGACCGATTGCTTGGTCGGGTTGTTCTGCGTCGACGCGGTCTGCTGTACATCCGCGTGTGACGGCCCCCTTCAGAGCTGTCGCATTCCACCAAACGTCGGGACGTGTAGCAACGTGACTGCCCCGGCACCGGCGCTGTCGCCCCTCGGGCTGTTGATTGAGGTCGGTACCCTGGTGGCCGTAGGTGCACTGATGCTGTCGCGTCGTAATCGAGACCGCAGAGCGAGACCCCCCAATACGATGACGGACGAGCACGGCACGCCGCGATAATTCCAGCGCTGCCGGGAGCCTGAACTATGCCGCCGCGCACCACGCGAGCCATCGTGCAGACGGCGCCGCGCCAGCTGGAGCTGCGCGAGCTGCCGATTCCCGAGATCGACGACGACAGCGGCCTGCTGCGCGTCGAGGCGTGCGGCATTTGTGGCAGCGACGTCGAGCAGTACACCGGGACGCTCCCGGTGCGTTTGCCGCTCATCCCCGGACATGAGCCGCTCGGCATCATCGAGAAGATCGGTGACCGCGCCGCGCAGCGCTGGGGCGTGAACGCCGGTGACCGCGTCGCGGTCGAGACGCTCATCCGCTGCGGCCACTGCCACGCCTGCATCGAGGGACGGTACCAGCTCTGCCGCGGGCGCGGCGGTATGTTCGGCTACGCGTACGTGCCGCTGTCGCATCCGCCGGCACTATGGGGCGCATACGCCGACTACATGTACCTCGACCCGTTGTCGATCGTGCATCCGATACGGAAGGACATTCCCGCCAACATTGCCGTCATGTTCAATCCGCTCGGCGCCGGCTTCCGCTGGGCGGTGGAGCTCCCCGACACGGGTCCAGGGGACAGCGTGTTGATCCTCGGTCCGGGCCAGCGCGGTCTGGCATGCGTCATTGCCGCGCGCGCAGCGGGCGCCGATACGATCATCGTGACCGGCCTGACGCGCGATGCGCAGAAGCTCGCGCTTGCCAAGGAACTCGGCGCCGACCACGTCATCGACATCGAACAGGAAGACGCCCGCTCGCGAGTCCGTGAGCTGACCAACGGCCATGGTGCGGACATCGTGGTTGAGGTGTCTTCCTACGCGTCGGAGCCGGTCGCCGATGCGCTCTACTACGTCGCCACAGGCGGACGCGTCGTGCTCGCCGGCGTCAAGGGCTTCAAACCCGTTCCCGACTTCATCAGCGATCTCATCGTTGTGAAGGAGATCACCATCCGCGGCGCCTTCGGCGTCACCTCACGCGCCTACCAGTCGGCCATCCGCTTGATCGAATCTGGTCGCGTGCCGGTCGAGAAGATGCACACGCACGATTTCGCCTTGGAGGACGCCGAGCGCGCCATCCAGATGCTGGGTGGCGAGATTGCGGGCGAGTCGAGTATTCATTCCTGTCTGTTGCCTGAGAAGGAAAATGCAACCACAGATGAACACCGATGAACACAGATGAGACTACGGAGAGGATCATCGGATGCGCCATCGCAGTGAGCAACGCCCTCGGGGTGGGATTCATCGAGAAGGTATATGAGAACGCGTTGACGCATGAGCTACGCAAGACAGGGCTGCGCGTGAAACAGCAGGAGCCGATCAAGGTGCACTACGATGGAGTCGTCGTGGGCGACTACGCAGCCGACCTCTTGGTGGAGGATTGTGCGATCGTTGAGTTGAAGGTTGCAAAAGGAATCGACGTGATACACGAAGCGCAGCTCTTGAACTATCTGAAGGCGACCGGGGTCCGCGTCGGCCTCATCTTGAACTTCGGCACCCCACGCCTGGGGATCAAACGGTTAGTTCGATGATCCAAATTTCCCGTTCTCATCGGTGTTCATCGGTGTTCATCTGTGGTTGCATCCTCTTTGCTTTGGGGGGGGATGATGGGTGATCTGCTCGCGTCACTGGCCACGCGCTTCGAACGCGTGCCGTATCATCAGAGCCTCGGTATCCGCGTTGAGTCGATCGAGCCTGATCACGTGCAGCTACGCGTGCCCTACAAGGATGACAACTCCAATCCCGGCCGCGCGCTGCACGGCGGGGTGGCGGCGTCGACCATCAATATCGCCGGGACGCTCGCGGCGTGGACCGGGATCGAGGAGCGGCCCGGGCTGGAGACGGGGACGCTCGACTTGAGCGTCGACTACCTGGCGGCGGCGATCGGCGAGGACATCGTCGCGACAGCGCAGGTGCTGCGCCGCGGCAAGGAGATCGTTTACAGCGACGTCGACATCCGCAACGATGCCGGCAAAGGCATCGCCAAAGGGCTCGTGACCTACCGAGCGTTTGATATGGCGGCAGCTCCCGCCGCACGGGAACGCCAGAGCGGGTCGACGCCGGCCTTACCCGCCAGCGAGACGTATCAACTCGTCAAACACGCCCGCGGCTTCGTGTTGGTCCCGTTCATTGCCCGCCTCGGGATGCAAGTGGATCATGCCAGCGAAGGTGAATCGGTGCTGCGCATGCCGTTCAAGACCGAGAACGCAGATGCGGACGACGCCGTGCACGAAGGCGCACTGGCCGCGTTGATCGATACCACGGGTGCGCTGGCGTCGTGGTCGATCACCGGCCTCAACTTCGCGTTCAAAGCGTCAACGGTCGGCATTCATGTCAGCCAGCACACTCGGGCGGTGCGCGAGGAGGTGATCGCTCACGCTCGGACACTGCGTCGCATGAACGAAATCTTCCTGAATCACGTCACCGTCAGCGGGCGCGATTCCGGGGCGCTCGTGGCCACGGGGTCGGTCACCTACCGGATCGTGGTGACGGACTGAGCAGGCTTGTCAGCGCGTGAGCGTGACTACCCCGGGGCGGTGCCAGGGGGCTAGTCCTGCCAAAGCGATCGGTTCGGCCGGGCCGGTTGGCGGCGGCAGCGGCACATTGGCGAGCTGTGTCAGCAGCGTCTGTTTCGCCACCTGGAAGCGCGCCGGGTCATGCACGCCGCGGCGCAACGTCACGCGCGCCGTGAGCGGATTCATATACTGCTGGTTGTGAAACAGTGCGAAGTGCAAGTGTGGCCCGGTTGCCAGCCCAGTCTGCCCGACGAAGCCAACGACTTGTCCCTGGCGCACGCGCATCCCTGGTCGCAGCCCGGCGGCGACGGCCCGCAGGTGCGAGTACGTAGTCACCATGCCGCTGCCGTGATCGATGGCGACGTGATTGCCGTACTCGCCGTTGCGCCCGGCCCAGCTCACCACGCCGTCGCCCGCGGCGCGCACGGGCGTGCCCGGTGGGGCCGAGAAGTCGACGCCGTTGTGCGGCCGATTCGTCTTCAAGATCGGATGGAAGCGCTGGGTCGAGAACACCGAGCTGATGCGCGTGAATTCGACCGGGTAACGCAAGAAACTCTGAGTGAGCGCCGTGCCGCGCGCGTCGACGTAGGTGCCTTCGCCCGCGTCGTCGTAGTAAAACGCCTGCACGGTGCGGCGCCCGCTGCGAATCTCGGCGGCCAGCACTTTGCCGGGCGGCAGCACGCGGCCGTCGGCGCTGACGCGCCGCTCGTAGACGACGCGGAAGCGATCGCCACGCCGCACGTGACGGAAGTCGAACTCCCAGCCGAGGATGTCGGCCATCTGCGAAATGGTGCGATCGGGAATCCCGGCCTGCAGCGCGGCAAGGTGAAAGTTCTTGTCGACCACACCTTGTGCGCCAGCGACGCTGGTCTTGATGATCAGCGGCTCCGTCCGCCCCCGCAAGCTGCGTCCACTGCGTTCTACAATCGCGCGCGTTTGGTTGTCGACCGCGTAGCTGAGGCTGGCCAACTGGCTTGGGCTCTTGAACTCCAGCGTTACGACACGTCCGGGTGTCAGCGCGACCTTGCCCGCCGCGCGTTGCAGCGCGGCATCCCATTGCGAGATCTCGCGTTGGCGCAGCCCGTAGCCCCGCAGGATGCTCGACAGCGTTTCCCCGCGTTGTACCTGATGTCGCGTCGTGCTGAGAGCGGGGCCGGTTGTCTTGAGTGGCGCGGTATGCGATCTCGCGGCGCGTGACGATCCCGTACGCGCGGCAGCCGGAGTGCTGGCGCCGACGAAACTGGCGATGACCCCCAATGCGAATAGCGTAGACGATAGGTGCCGACGGCAGCACTGCATGGTGCCCCCCCTTTCCAACGACACATCTGGAGAGGCTCCACCCACCACCGATTCCCATGGGCCGCCAAAATAAAACGGCCGGAGGATCGCTCCTCTGGCCGAATCCAGTTGGCGCCTCTCCTTGAAGGCCGACGAAGTTAGCTGACGGGTTCGGGTTCAAAGAGTTACCCGTCCCGACGTTGCGCCAACGCGCTGCTGCCGCCGGGATTCACCCCAATGAGAACTGGGTCCTCCGCTCCCCGTCTCCGGGGATTAGGCCTGTGTCGCGGGAGTGTCTATCGATCTTTGAGGACGGGGTCAAGTGTGACCCCGGCAAAACGCCTCAGGCCGGGGGCGCTCAGCCCGAGGACGCCGCGCGTCACGTGCAGGAACGTGCTGGTCCTCTTCACCTCATGCCATGCCCGGTCAGCCGAGGTGTCGAGCTGCGTCGATATCGTCGCCAGCATGGAACGACCACGCGCTCAGTGAGCACGGAATTCCTCCGTGCAGTCGTCGCCTGCGTCAACTTGGACCGTCGTGTGTCCGATCCCGAAACGTTCGCGCAAACGTTTCTGCGCCGCGTCGATCACCGGCCGCGTCGCGTCGCTTGCCGAGACGACGAGGTGCACGCTGAGCAGATAGCGGCCGGAGGTGAGGGTCCATACGTGCAGGTCGTGCACTTCGCACACGCCCTCGATGGACAAGAGACACTCCTCGATCTCCTCCAGTCGCATCTCACGCGGCGTGCCTTGCATGAGGATGTCCACGGACTCGCGCACGATTCCCCACGAGCTGTAGAGGATGAGCACGCCGATGCCGACGCTCACCAGCGGGTCGGCGACGTACCATCCCCAGAGCAGCATGATCACGCCGGCCACCAACGCGCCGATGGAGCCGAGGGCATCGCCAAAGACGTGCACGAATGCGGCCCGCACATTCAGGCTCTCGTCCTGCGACTGGTGCAGCAACCGTAAGCTCACGATGTTCACGGCCAGGCCGATGGCAGCGATGACGATCATGCTGGCGCTGCGCACGGCGGGTGGGTCCCAGAAGCGTTGGTAGGCCTCATGGAAAATGAGTCCGACAACCAACCACAACGCCAGGCCGTTGACGAAGGCAGCGAGGATCTCGCCGCGATGATAGCCGAAGGTTTTGCTCGCGGTGGGGGGGAGCTGACTCAGCCGTGCAGCGAAGAGGCTGATGCCGAGCGCCGCCACGTCGGCGAACATGTGGCCGGCGTCGGAGAGCAGCGCGAGACTGTTGGTGACGATGCCGCCCACGAGCTCGACCAGACAGTACGTCGCGGTGATCGCCAGCGTGATCGTTAGGGCGCGGCGGTCGTGCTCCAGGTGGAGCTGGCGATTCTCGTGGGGGGTCACAGGCGGTGCGCACCCTAGCAGCTGTCGGACTTGGCACTCAACAGCGAACAACGGGAGCGGACCATAGAAATGACGCTGACCGCAGGTCCTACTGCTTGCCTTCCTTCAGCTGGCGCTTCCAGTCGAGAACGCGTGCTTTTGCTGCCCACGCCTCCGCTTCGGGCACGTTGTTGGACCGTTGGTAGATGCGCGACACGTTGGTGTAGCCGAGCTGCTCGCCGGGGTTGAGCTCGACCACCTTCTTTGCGGCCTCCAGCGCCTCGTCCCACAGTTCCTTGTCGGCGAGTGCCATGGACAGACCTTCCCACGCGTCGGCGAACTGCGGGTCGACAGCAACGGCTTCCTTGTAGGTGCTGATGGCCTCGTCGAGCTTGCCCTCGGCGATGTAATCAACGGCTTGATCGTACAACTCTTCGCTGCTCGGCATGCCTGTGCTCCGTAAGAAATGTATCGAAACCCCGGTGGCCGCTCAACCGCACTGCAGGCTGCTACAGCAGTGGCCGGGCTTCGGCGTTGATGCGCGCCGCCGCATCATGCTGCGCGGCGACGATGGGCACATGCTGGCTGAGTTGAGAGAGCTCCGCCTCGTTGGCCGTGAAGTTTGCTGCGGTCTTGATCTGCTGCAACTCGATCTGGGCCCGCTGTGCGCTCTCCGCAAGCCGGCTCGCAAGCGTGGTGCTGGCCGCGTTCCGCAGTGCCTGCGCAACGGCGTTCACCCAGGTGGCCTGCGCGTTGAGGTCGTCGGTGATGCCGGCGCCCTCGAGGCTGGCCAGACCCGGAAGATACCAGCGGCGCCAGAGCGCGCGCCGCAGCCACTGGGCGCGGCCGCTCACCGCCCGCTCGACCCGGTCTTCAGGCGCCACTGTCGCACAGACGGGCTCGGTGCGGGGCCGTGGAGCGCTTTCCGCGTTCGTCCCGAAGCCGGTGGCCTCGGCGTGCAGCGTCTCATGGGTGGCACGATTCGCTGACTCGACAGCGTCGGCATAGCTGGCGGTCGCGGCCGCCACTGCGGCCGCGAGGGTGGCGTGGTCGCCGTTGCGCATCCACCGGCGCCGCGCGCGACGCAGCTGCGTGCGCAGGTCCGTCGCCATGCGCAGCGCGCTTGCACCGGATTCCTGCCCGATGCGCGCCACCGCGCTCTCGAAATCAGCATGGCGCCCGCGTGCCGCTGCTGCTTCCGCGTCTGCAGCGGCTTGAACCCCCTGCAGCCGAGTGCGCGTGTCCGCAAGCGCTTGCTCGAGGGCGGCGTGGCGCTCCGTCAAGCACCGGTGCGCGACGGCGAGCGCGTGGTGCGCGCGCTTGGCCGCCTCACGCAGCGCCGTCACTTCACGGCGCCCCGATGATGCAAAGCGCCGCAACGCGGCGATGAGCCCGCTCAAACCACTGGCCACGCTGGCCGTGCCATCCTCTGCCTGCATCGCGCGGAAGCCGGCACGCGCATCGACCAGAAACAGCTCGTGCACCCCGGCGACGTTGGCCCGCAGCGTCTCTGCGTGGCGGGTGCGCTCCACAGGCGTCAACTCGGCGCAGTCCGCATCGAGATTCCATACGACGATCAGTTTGCCGATGTCGGCCTGTAAGCCGTCCATGAGATGGCGCGTGAACTGCGTGAACAGGGCCGGGTATCTGACCACCAGGATCACGGCGTCGAGCGACCGCAGGGCGTCGGCGCTTACGATATCGAACTGCGCGTCGCTGCCGACGCCTGGCGTGTCCAACAGATCGACCTGACCACCGAGCTCGAGAAGATCCAGGTCCGTTTCGACGACCACTTCGTTGAGACCGCCGAGCGTGGCATCGGCGGTGCCGTCGCGCATGAGACGCTCGAGCTCGGTGAGACTGTCCAGCCGCCGGTCGCCGACCCGCCACGCCGTCTGCTCGCCATAGGTGATGCGTACCGGCACTGATGTCAGCGGTTCGAAGGCGACCGGCGACAGTGCCGCGCCGGCGATGGCGTTGAGCAGCGTCGACTTGCCCGCCTTCACCTCGCCGTACAGAGCGATGCGCACACGCCGCCGCGCGAACTCTGCGAGCAAGGTGTCGAGACCGGTGAGGGTACCGTCCGGCAACAGCACCGCGTGCGGTACAAGCGCCTGGCGCGCCTGCGCCAGCGCCTCATTCAATCGGGTCGTGAGCACGCCGACGGCGCGTGTGGCCGCGGCATGTTCCTCGGCAGCTTGCGTGTTTCCGGAGACGTCTGCAGTCATGGCGCACAGTCATAGGGTGCGCGCCACGGCAGTTCAACTCATCGGCCGCTAGGGCCTGCGGCCAGCGTCATTTCTATGACCCGCTCCCCGTTGGGTCTCCGGGCTGCCAACTCCGACAGGTTGCTAGCAAGTGACGGCAGACCGGTGCAAACAGTTAGGCGGAGGGAAATGCGGCGTCGTCGATACCGTTCCGTGGCAGGGTGAACCAGAAGGTGCTGCCTTTGCCGATCTCGGAGTCTACCCACACCTTCCCACCGTGCTTCTCGACGATCTTTCGTACGGCTGCGAGGCCGACGCCGTCGCCCGCGGTGCCATCGCCCCCCAAGCGCATGAAGAGCCGAAAGACCTTGTCACGGTCCTCCGGACGGATACCGGGCCCCGTATCGCGCACGAAGAAGTGCTGCGTATCGCCGTCTTCCTCGCAACCGATGTCGATGCGCGCGTTACCGTGCGGCTGCATGTACTTGATCGCGTTGTCGATGAGATTGCTGAAGACCTGGTTGATGCGGACGGGGTCTCCTGTCACCAGCGGCAGGTGCCCGGCGGTGACCGCGATGTTCTTACCCGCGATTTGATAGTGGAACGCGCCGAGAATCTCCTCGACCAGCTTGGCGCTATCGATCGCCTGCTGGACGTGCGGACGTGTCTCGATGCGCGAGAGCTCCAGGAGCGCGTTCACGAGGACGTCCATCTTGGCGACACTCCGCAGGATGAAGTCGAGCGATTCAGTGATTTCGTCCTTGAGCCCGTGCCACTGCGACCCCGCGTGCCCGTTGCTGCCGTGCGCTGGCGTGCCGTTGTGCCCGCCAGAGCCGTCGCCCATCATCACATCGAGCGCGCCGATGCTGTCTTGCAGCGATCGCGAGAAGCCGGCGAGGTTGATGAGCGGCGAGCGCAGGTCATGCGAGGCGACGTACAGGAAGTCGCTCAGCTCGCGGTTGGTCGCCTCGAGCTGCTTGCCGCGCTGTTCCAGCTGTTGCGTGCGTTCGGCGACCAGCCGTTCGAGTCCACCCGAGTACGTCTCCAACCCTTCGGCCATCTGGTTGAAGGCGTGCGCCAAGACGCCGACTTCGTCGTTGGTCAGAAAGCGTACCCGTTGCGAGAGGTCACGCCGCTGCGCGACTGCCTGCGCGCTACGGGTCACCGCGCCAATCGACGTGGTGATGCTGCGCGCACACAGGAAACCGATGCCGAGCGCCAGCACCAAGGCGAACGCCATTCCCGCGAGGCCGGAGTACAGCAGCTGGTCGAGCTGCGGGCTGAAGTCGCGCATTGGTGCAATGGCGACGATCTTCAGCGGTGTGCCGGGAATGCTCACGAAGCTGACGATCTTGCTGCTCTCGACCCGGTCGGTCACGTAGCCTTCGTTCTCCGTAAGGACCTTGGTCCCAATGTCGGGCAGCAGAGTCTCTTCGCCTAGCTGCTGTAGGCCGGTATCGGCACTGGCGGGATGCGTCGCGACAATTCGCCCGGTCTTGTCGACGAGGTGGAAGTAGCCTCGCGGACTAATCGGGAACTCGGCTGCGAGCCAGCGCCACGCATCAGAGATGCCGCCACCCTCTGGCGCCGGCAACGCACCTATGAGGTTCGCCAGCTCGCGCGTGCGACCGGACAAGCCTACGCCGATCTCCTCTTCGAGCACATGCTCCGCCCGCGTGTACGCCGCCACACCGAAGAAGCTCAGCGAGGCCACGACCAGCGCCAAGCTGCAAGCGAAGATCTTCATCATGAGCGACACTTGCTCCGCCGGCGGCGGTAGGCTTTGCGTCACCGACAGCGCCAGCCCGGTCAGCGGGCGCAAATGGTACTCGAGGAGAAAGTACTCGAGCACCCCCCAGAGCAAGCCCGAGGTCAATCCGCAGAGGAACGTGAGGACCACCGCCTCCCACGGCAGGGAGGTGAAGTAGCGCAGCTGGGCCACGCCCAGGGCGTAGGCAACAATGCTTGCCGACACCACGACGAGGCTCACCTTGAATGGATAGGCGAGCACTTTGCGGTGGTAACGTGCGACCTGCTCCGGGCTCAGAGCGTCGCCGGCTTCCAGGTCACTGACGTAGCGGTGGATCGGCCGGAACATCGGGCGGAACACGATCAGCGGTACCGCGAATGCCAGGCCCTCCCAAGCGAAGCAGAAGAGTGCCCACTTGAGCTGTACGGGGTTGAACAACGGAGTCGAGATGAGGAACAGGAATCCGAGCGCCCACGCGAAGACTCCGACCAGGACGAGCTGGATGACGACGAACTTTCTTTCGATGTCCCGCAACATGTAGAGGCCCCGCGGCAAGCGAGCAATCGACACGCCATGGCGGAGCGCACGACACGGTCGAAGTGCGGATCAACGCCGCCGCAACGCCGATCGTGAGGCGAGCACCGAACGGTACAGATCTGTAGCCCAGCCGACGGCATTGCGCGCGCGGTCCACGGTTGGGCTCACCTGTCGGCTGATACCAGCCGAGTCGGCTGGTATCAGCCGACGAGAGTCCGCGGTTGTTCGGCTCGCCCGTTCCACCAAGTCTCGCTAAGTACCTAGCGCCCAGTACGTTTTACGAATTCGTTGGCGTGAGAGACAAGCGGTCTGCATTTTGCCTTTGTCGAGAGTTCGGGGGATGCGGAGGACATCCGTTGGAGATGGGACGATACAGTACGAGTGCGAATGCTCTGGACCGGGTTGTCGAGGCGCCGCGTGTGGAGGCGGCGGCGCTGGCTACGGCACTGGCACCAGAGCGCAACCGTGTGCTCTATTGGCTGCTCGTCCTCAACATCCTACTCCAGATCTTCGACGGTATTGCCACCTATAGCGGGTTGCACCTCGGGATTCGCGAGGGCAACCCGCTCCTCCGCAGTGTCTTCCACGCGTGGGGTGTCGTCCCTACGTTGCTCGTTCTCAAAGCGAACGCCAGCGTCCTGCTGCTGTTCATCTATGGGGCCGCTAGCGAGCAGCACGGGGAGCTGGCGCTCACCGTGCTGGCTTGCGTGTACTTGGTGTGCTCGTTCGTCCCGTGGCTTGGAATGTTTCTCGCGGTGCTCGTGCGCCTCGGCTGAGGAAGCCCTCCCGACTGCCGACGCACGCGCAGAGCGGACGTACTCCCTCCGTTCGCTCTGCGCACCTCGGCGTGCGGTATGACATCGCATGCTGTTACTCGGGTGCGTGTTGGGTTAGGCTCGCGGCGAGTGAGCGAGAGGCCGCCGTGACAGCACCGGGATCTCCACAGCGCAACGCGCTGGTCTTCGATATTGAGACGATAGCCGACCTGACGCCGGCGACGCGCGACGCCGTTGCGGTCCTCGCCACGGGTCGCGACATGAGCGCCGAAGACTACGGCGGCCTCTGCCCGCCGTTGGCACGCGTCGTCTGTATCGCGTGGCTCGATACCGCCAGCCAGACGTTAGGCGCCCTCTTCGATGTGACACTGCATGGTGGTGTGGCGCCGCGCACCCTGCAGGTTGACGACGCCTCCAACGAGTCGCAAACGACGCTCCAGTGCGAGCTACAGTCATGCGACGGTGAAGCCCAGCTGTTGCGGGCGTTCGGCCAGCGCGTGGTGCAGCACGTGGGGCGGCCAGGCGCCCAGCTGGTCACATACAACGGGCGCGGGTTTGACCTCCCAGTGTTGGTGCATCGGTCGATCAAGCATGGCGTGTCCGAAGGGCGTGACCTGGTCGCGAAGGCGCTGCGTGAGAACCGTTACAATCCCGTGCTGCATGTCGACCTGATGGACGTCGTTACGTTCAACGGTGCCGCGCCGCGGTGGCCGATGGCTGCGTATGCGATTGGGTTCGGCTTCAAGTCGCCGAAGCACGACATGGACGGCTCGCAAGTGTGGCCGGCGGTGCAAGCCGGCCGTATCCTCGACGTCGTGCGCTACTGTGCCGGCGACGTCGTTGCTACGGCGCACGTCTACCGCGCCGTCTGCGACATCTCGGTTGCCCCCAAACTGTAGCGCAGCAGTCAGGCGCCGTGCGTCGCGCCTGATTGGGCGTTCAAGGCCATAGCATGTCGCGCAGCCCCGAGGCGCGCTCGATGCGGTGCGTGATTGCGTGGGCGACCACCTCGCGTGAAGAATGGATGGTGACCGAACGCCGCGCACGCGTCACCGCGGTGTACAGCAGCTCGCGCGAGACGACCGGTGACACCTGCTCGGGCAAGAGCACCGCGACCTCGTCAAATTCCGATCCCTGGCTTTTGTGGACGCTCATCGCGAAGACCGTCTCGTGCGGCGGTAGCCGTGACGGCGAGAGCATGCGCTGCGTACCATCCGGCGCGATGAAAAACGCCACGAGCGCGTCGGCCTGCTCGGGATCGCGCACGATGAGACCGACGTCGCCGTTGAACAGGCCCAGTTGGTAGTCATTGCGCGTGACCATGACCGGCTGCCCGACATACGGATGTCCGCCATCGCGGATGAGGCCCGCTGCCACCAGCGCCGCTTCGATCTGCCGGTTCACCCACTCGACTCCCGCCCAACCGCGCCGGTGGGCGCACAGCACGCGCAATTGCTCGAATGCGCGCAGCTGCTCGGCCGGCTTGCCGGCGCGTAGGTACGGAGCGAAGCCGCGCAGCACGTCGTCGTGCAACGCCGCACCCAAGCGGCCGTCCGCCGCAGGCGCTACCAGGGCCACGTCGGAGTGGGTGCCGGAGGTGAGTATGGCCAATGCCGCGTCGCTGTCTCCAGCGTTGATGGCGCGCGCTAGTGAGCCGATGCCGCTGGTGGCGTCGTAGCGGTAGCTCCGCGTCAGCTGCACGATGCAGTCCCAGATCCCCGTCGCCTGCGATGCGTCTGCAGCGAGCGGCAGACGATCGCCCGTGAGCGCTGCAACCGATTCGACGAGCGGTCGGGAATAGCGCCGCGATGCGCCGCTGTTGCAGATGTCACCGAGCACTGCGCCCGCCTCCACCGACGCGAGTTGATCCTCGTCGCCCAGCAGCAACACGCGTGCGTGTTGCGGGACAGCAGCGAGCAGGCGCGCCATAAGCGCCAAGTCGACCATCGACGCCTCGTCCACGAGCAGCACGTCCGTCACCAGCGGGTTGTCGGCGTCGTGGCGAAAGCGGGTGCTGCTGCCGCCGATCGGTCCAAGGCAACGATGGATCGTGGCTGCTTCGTCTGGGATTGCTTGCGCGATTGTCTCCGAGCACTGCAACGTCGGCTTGGTACGGCGAATCGACTCAGCCAACCGCGCCGCCGCTTTACCGGTGGGCGCTACCAGCGTGATGTGCGGTGGCCGCTGGCCGGTGTGCAGCGCGTGCTCGATCAGCAGCGCGAGGATCTTGACGACGGTGAAGGTCTTGCCGGTCCCGGGCCCGCCCGAGATCACCAGGAAACGTCGCTGCAGCGCCATCAGTGCCGCCATGCGCTGCCAGTCGAGCTGGCCGACGCGCCTTGGTTGAGGAGGGAACAGTCGGTCGAGCGTCGCGCCAACCCACGCGCGGTCAGGTGGCGCATCGGTCTCGACGGCGCGGACTTGGATGGCAGCCGCCAGTTGCGCCTGGTGCTCCCAGTAGCGCCGCAGGTAGACGCGATCGACACCGTCGAGGACCAACGGCGTCACGTCCGTCGGTCCACCTATGAGCGGACTCGATCGCAGCGCTGCACACCAGAGATCGAACTCTGGCCACGCCTCCGACGCCAACAGCGTGCCCGCGTCATCCACCGGTGCCGTGTTCGCAGCTCGGCGCAGGTCGAGGCATACGTGCCCGTTGCTCACCGAACGACTCACCAGCGCGGTCGCTAAAAGGACCTCGGGCCGTGACTCGCCGGCGATGCGTCCCATCGCGCGTGCGAAGTGTTCGTCCAATGGCGACAGTAGGCCGGCCGCGCGCAGGCTGTCGACCGTCGCCGTCATCGCGGACCCTCGCCAGCCAACGGGTCGGCAAGCACCGCCGACAGCGCCTCGATGAGCGCGCGCGGCGGCCGATCGCGAAATACGCCCCAGCCCGGCGGATACTCCGAAGACATGCCGCGCACGAACAGATAGAACACGCCACCGAAATGCTGGTCGTAGTCGTAGTCGGGCCGACGCATGGCCAGGTAGCGGTGGAGTGCGACAGCGTAGAGGTGATACTGCAGGAAATAGTGATGCTGCGCCATCACGTCCACGAGACGCCGCGAGCGATAGTCTTGCGGTTGCGGGCCGAGCAAGTTCGACTTGTAGTCGACGACGTGCCAACGCCCGCCGTGCTCAAACGCCAAGTCGATGAAGCCGCGCAGATACCCGGCGAGTGGAGCAAATCCCAGACGCCGCACGCGCTCGGCGTAATCGGCGGGCAGCGGTGGTGCGCCATGCCGGCTGAATGCGTCGGCGAGCCGCGCGCTCGTGAGCATGGCGGTGGCCGCGTCGCCAGCGACGGGCAGGATGAACTCCAGCTCGTTCAGGCGCTGCTTGGGCGCGATATCCCGCAGGCGCAATTGCGCATCGAGGGGCGCGGCGACGACGTTGCTGACTGCGCGGCACAGGACGTTGACCCATTCGGTGTCGAAGCCATTGCGGCGCAGCGTCTCGGTCATTGACGTCCGCAGCACCGCGTCGTCGACCTGCTGAAAGTCGAGGTACTGGAGCACCTCGTGGATCAGCAGTCCCGATCGCACGCCGGGAGGGAAAGCGTGCAGCACGACCGGCGCCTGCGCTTCCTGCCACGCCGCTGCCAGCGCGTCTTCCTCAGTCGCTTCGTCGTGGTCTAGTCCTTCTTCCGCAGCCCGACTGACACCGCCGCGCGCCGCGAGGCCGGAGAAGCTCGATGTGCGCCACCCCGGATGCAACGACCGGCTGGACTCCCGACACTGCAGATCGGCTTCCGGTTGTCCGGGCGGCGTGTACGGCGCGACGGGGGCGTGGGTGAGGTCAGTAACTGCGACCGCGCCGTTCGACGCCGCGACCAACCGGTCGAGGTCGGCGCGCATGCCGTCCGCGTCCAGCCCTTCGATTCGGTCGGCGGTGGCCTGCGTGAGGTCGGCGCCAGGCGCCGGAGCGTGCGGTTGGTGTAACAAGTAGCCGAGCGCCGACGTCTTCACCTCGTTGAACGGCCCCCACACGACGCTGCAGCGATGCTTCGCCCGTGTCAGCGCCACATAGAGGAGTCGCAGATTCTCGGCCAAGGCCTCCTGCGTTGCCCGCTCGACATGCGCCGCGTGTGCCGCGGAGCCCATGTCGAGCGTGAGCCGGTCGTCATTGTGAGGGTCGTGAAAGCGGACGAGCCTAGCGTCCTCGTCGTGCAACAGCGTCCCGTCCCACAAGTAAGGGCAGAACACGATTGGGTACTCGAGGCCCTTGCTTTTGTGGATCGTGACCAGTTGCACGGCGTGATCGTCGCTTTCGAGCCGGATCTGCGCCGCCTCGGCGCCGAGGTCGGCGCGTGCCGTCGTGTCGCGGCACATCAGGCTGAGCCACTCGACCAACGCCAGCGGGCCGCGCTGCGCCTCGCTGAGCGCTGTTTGCAGCAGCTCACCGAGGTGCAGCAGATTGGTCATGCGGCGCTCACCGTCGGTGAGTCCTAAGAGTCGCTGTTGCACGCCATGCTCGTCCAGCAGGCGGCGGAACGCCGGCACGAAGCCGTGGTGTTCCCAGACGTCATGCCAGGTCTGAAAGCGACGCAACCAAGTGTCCCATTCGGGTTCGTTGGTTTGCAGATCGAAGAGGGCGTTGCCGCTAATTCCCATCAGCGTGGTTGCGAGCGCCGCGCGCACGAGGCCGGCGTCGCGCGGATCAGCGAGCGCGTACAACACCCGTTCCAGCTCCGCTGCCTCGGGCGTATCGAACACGCTGGCGTCACTGTGCAGGACGCTCGGCACCTGCAGCGCGCGCAGGGCCTCTTGCATCCCGCTAGCCTGTGCGTTTGTCCGACAGAGCACCGCGACGTCGCCTGGCTGAATGCCGCGCGGACCCTGTGGTGTGGAGATGGTAGCGCCGCCACTCGCCAGGCGGACGATCTCAGCGGCGACCGCGTGTGTGACCTCCACGGTTCCCGTTCCCTTGGCGATCGTCCGTTTGCCGTCGCGTGGTCGCGCCAGCAGGATCTGCAGCGGCGCTTGCCCGAGCGCCGCACCGCCAAGCCCTTCCGGCGCCTCCGGCGCGGCCTGTACGGGGAAGAACTTGATGCCGTCGAAGACAAACGGGGCGCGCGCGTGTGTGAACAGTGCGTTCACGGCGTCGACCAGACGCGAGACTGAGCGCCGATTCGTGACGAGCGTGTAAGCGTTGCCGCCAGCGTCGCGCCGCGCGTCCAGGTACGTGAAGACATCGGCACCACGGAACGCATAGATCGCCTGTTTCGGGTCGCCGATCAGCACAAGCAGGTCGTCACTGCCGCGGTACACGCGCCGGAAGACGTCGTACTGGATGGGGTCGGTATCCTGGAACTCGTCGATCAGCGCGGCGCGAAAACGGTTGCGGATGCGCGCCGCGAGCGTGGCGCCGCCCGGCCCCGCCAGCGCCGCGTCGAGGCGTTGCAGCAGATCGTCGAACGACTGCGTGTTCGCCCGTTGATTGCGCCGCGGCACTTCGCGCCGTGCGTACTGCACGAGGTCGAGCTGCAAGCGCAGCCGGCGATTGACGAATGCGGCCTGGACCTCGGCGTCGACCTCGCTGAGCACGTCGCACGCATCGAAAAATGGATGTGTCGGCGGCGCGCAGGTCTTTTTCGTCGCATGAGCCAGAGCTGTCGTGGTGAACTTGTCGAACTTCGGGAACGTCGTCACGTTTCCCGCGGCAAGCGCGATATCCATCTGAGCTGCCCAGGTGTCCCGAACGCCGTCGGGCGGATACATGTTGCCTTTCAGCGTACCGCAAGTGGCCAGAAGCTGCACGATATCGTCCCGTCGGTTGCGCCACAGTGCGGCGACGCGTGCGTGGGCGGCCTGCCGCGCCTCCAGAGGAGCGTCGAGGGCGTCCACGCTCGCCGGCAACACCGGCATGTTGGGTTGGGCGGCGGCCAGCTGCGCAAGACGCGTCATGGATGCGAGTGTGATCCTCGCCCCTCGGAGATAGCGGACAAACGCCTCGGGGGCGTCGTAGATCTCGCGTGCCCAGAAGTCGCGGACGACCTCGTCGCGCAGCGGCGCCTGGTCGGTAACTAGCTGCGCATCGAACGGCACGCCGCTCTCGAAGGCGTGTTCCTGCAGCATGCGCTGGCAGAAGCCGTGGATGGTGAAGATCGCCGCTTCGTCGAAGGCGCACAGTGCGGCGGTGAGTACTCGGCTGTCTGCTTCCAGCGTGCCGTGTGACCGGCGCTGGTGCAGCAGCGCGTCCAACGCCGCATCGCCAAGCGCGTCATCGCGCTCCAGCGCGGTGAGCGCTTCGTGCACGCGGCGCCGGATCCGGCCGCGCAGCTCTGCCGTCGCCGCATTCGTGTAGGTGACCACCAGGATCTCGCTCGGCTGCAACGCGCGTTCGAGTAGCAGGCGAACGTACAGGGTTGTGATTGTGTAGGTCTTCCCGGTGCCCGCACTCGCTTCGATGAGCGTCGTGCCGTCGAGCCCAACGGTGATCGGATCGAGCGGCGTCACCCGACGACCTCGCGATGCGCCAGCAACGGGTCGAACACCGTCCAGGCGACGGCGGCAAACGACGGTAGAAGACCGCCGTCCTCCGCGAAGCAGCGGAAGGCCGGATCGAGTGGGTCGCGGTTGCCGAAGAGTTGCTGGACATAGACGTCCTCTCGATCGGCCGGCACGGGACTGTACTTCTTGGGTTCGAACGCGGCGCGCGCCGCCGCGAGCGCGCGCCGGCCGCCATCGTCCGTGCGGCCGGACCGCAGCTCCTCGACGTACGTACGTGACGTGCGCGGGAAAAGCGGCAGTGGGAGGGTCTGCCCAACCCAGTACAGGTCCAGCAGCTCCTGCAGGATCGATGCGGGATCACTCACCGCGCGGAAGCGCACGACCACAACGGGATCGTCTTTGGTGGGTCGACCGACGACGAAACTGTCGGCGGTGCACGTCACAGGTGCGATCAGGTTGAGGACGAGATGCCGGACCCAGAGGCCCAGCTCATGCCGGCCACCGAGTTGCGAGAACTGATAGCGAACCTGGCCGGTGCGCCAGACGTCGCGCAGCACCCCGGCGATGCGGCGGGCGCCCAGCGGGACGTCAACCTCCACTGGCGCGCAGCGTCCGCTGGCCATCAACGCCTTTGCCCTTCCGGCGATCAGCTCGACCTGTGGGCGGAGGTCTGCATACACGCACTCGCCGGGGATGCCGAGCGGCAGCGCACCACTGGCGCGAACCGCAGCAAAGGCAGTGGCGAGGTCGTCGCCCTGTACCGAACGTTCCAGCAGGCGATGTCCTATCTTCCACCGCTCGAGGTTGTCGAGCTCCATCGGTTCCCGGTCTTCGACGATCGGTGCATCACTGCCGAGGTAGAGCTGGAGACGGCGCTGGAGAAAGGCCCGCGACGGGTGCTCGAAAAAGCGCACCATATCGTCGAGCGCGATCGTTGGTGCCGGTTCGCTGGGCGGCGGCAGCGGCGTTGCGAGAAACGGTGATACGGTGCGGCGCGGCTGCACGAGCGTGCGCGCGCCGTCGCAGTAGCTGGCGGCGTAGCTGAACAGGCGCGGGTCCTTGGCGAAGTAGCGCGGGCTGAACGGCTGCAGCGGATGATGCACGACGAGGCGCTCGCGTAACGGTATCTGCGCCGGTTCGCGCTGGAACGACGCCTCAAGCGCATCCAGCAACTCGCTGACGACGACCGACTGCGGGATCTGCGTGTTGTCGCGGATGCTCTGCCCGACGTACGTGATGATCAGCCGCTGCCGTGCCGACAGGAGTGCTTCGAGGAACAGGTACCGGTCGTCTTCGCGTGGTGAGCGATCGCCAGGCTGCGGCCGTTGCGCGATCAGATCGAAGCCGAAGGGCCGCTGTGCGCGTGGGAAACCGTCGTCGTTCATGCCGAGGAGGCAGACGACGCGGAACGGGATCGTGCGCATTGGCACCAAAGCACAGAACGTGACGCCACCGGCGAGAAACCCGTGCGACGAGGTGCTGCGCTGCAACGCGACGTCGAGCTGCGACCGCAGCGCGTCGAGATCCACGGCATCGCTGAAGCCTGCCTCCTCTGCACGGGCTGCCAGCTCAGCGAGCGCATTACGGATCCGCTGATGCTGGTCGGCCGTCTGGTGCGTACTGGCGACCATTTGCTGAAGGGCGCTGCCCAGCGCATCGCGCCACGCAGTCAGCGGCCGCGGGCGCTCTACGTCGGCACGCAGAGCGAACAGCGTCTCGCAGATATCCACGAGACGGCCGAGCAATTCGGCGGCAGTGCCTTCGACGTCGTCGTACGGAAGGACGTTGTGGAAGAGGGTCCGTTCCTCGCCGGCCATGGCATACCCGAGCAACAGCCGGTCGAGTCCGAAGCGCCACGTGTTCTCGTGCATGCTCGGTTGGTCGGCCGCCGCACGGTCGGCGCTATCGACACCCCAGCGGATCCCGGACTGCGTGATCCACGTGCGCAGCACGTCGAGGTCCTCGCCGGTGATGCCGAAGCGCGTGCGGATCGCCTCGATCCCGAGGAGGTCCAACACGTCCGTCGCCGTCATACGCCCGCGCAGAACGGTGAGCAGGGTGGCGAAGGCATCCACCACTTGCTCCGTAGCCCGTACGCCGCGGTCCGCGATGCGGTATGGGATGCGCGCACCGGTGGCGCTGTCGAAGACCGCTTCGATGAGCGGCGCGTACGTGTCGATTGCGGGAGACATCACCACGACGTCGCGCGGCTCGAGCGTGCGCTCCGCGTCGAAGGCGGCGAGGAGTTGGTCGTGCAGCACTTCCACCTCGCGCATCGGGCTGTGGCACGCATGCACGCTGATGGAATCATCGTCGCGTTGGTAGGGCAGCGCCGAATGGTCGTCGCGCCCGCGCTGAACCAATCTGAGAATGTCGGACTGCACCGTCGCCAGCATGCTGCTGGTGCCTGGATCGTGGTACAGGTCGGCCTCGGTCTCCTCGTAGTCACCAGTCGCTTCCAGCACCTGCTGGAAGTCACGCCCGAGCCGGCCGAGCGATGCCAAGAGGGGGTGACCCTCGGTGAAATGCAACGTGGCGGCGCTCGTCGCGCGACGAGCCTGTGCGCGAATGGCCTCGCGTTGCGACCGAACATCCGCCCAGTACTCACGCGAGGGGCTGAGCATGAACAGATGCACATCGACGTTCGCCGACAACGCGGCCAGCAGTTGGAGATGCAGCGGGGGGAGAGTTGATATGCCGAAGAGACTGAGGCGTCTTGGGAAGTTACGCGGCGGTGTAGTAGGCGCAGCGCTGAGGAATGCCGCCGCGCGCGCAGCGATGTGCGTCGCACTGTGGCGGTCGACGAGTGCGCGCCACAGCACCGCCTGCCACTCCGTGCCGGCGCCTTGCTCCCACTCGATGATCATCTGCGGCCGGTAGACGACGTATTGATCGAAGGTGTCGGCGATGCGTTGCGCGAGCGCGATGCGCTTGGTGCCGCGTTCGTCGTCGGCGAGGTAGGTGCGGATCGGAGCGAACTCCGCGTGCGCTAGGTACGCGGGCAACAGATCGGCGATCGACCACATCAACGTTTCGGGCTCGAAGCATGCGGACGGTGCGCCCTCCGGTCCGAGCACCGCAGTGATGGCGCGTTCGATCAGCTTACGCGGAAACGGAAAATCGGGATTCGCCCACACACCGAAGCGCTGCGACAGCTGCATCGACAGCCACCGCTCCATGCCCTTGCCTTGTACGACGATGCACTCCGGTGCGGCCGCGTCGCCGGCCGGGCGGGTGACCACACCGGCCAGGACATCGACCAGCACTTCGGTGCGGTTACTGCGGTGGACGTGCATGCCGCAGGTTCTACACAAGTGCTGTCGAGGGAGCTACGGCGCCGCCGCTTGACCAATGGCCACATGCAGTGACTAATGGAGCATATGGCCTCTGATTCTGTGTCGATTCGTCGGCCGCGCCGCGGGCTCCTGTTTCTGGAGGGACGCGCGATTTTCGAGCTGGCAGCGTTGTTGCCGGCGTATCCGCTGTTGCGGCGCGCGCCGCGGGGTGACGGGCATCCGGTGCTCGTGCTGCCGGGCTTTCTCGCCGATGACTTCTCGACGCGCGCCTTGCGTGGCTTCTTGCGCGACCGTGGCTACGGCGCGCACGGTTGGCAGCTGGGGCGCAACCTCGGGCCGAATCCGGAGCTGATCGGCCAGATGGTCGAACGGTTCCGCGAGCTGCGCGAACGCTACCACCGCACGCTGACTCTGATCGGCTGGAGCCTCGGCGGCGTATACGCGCGCGAGCTGGCGCGCAACTTCCCATCCGATGTCCGACAGGTCATTACCTTGGCCAGTCCGTTTCGTGATCTCTCCGCCACCAGCGTGCCGCCGTTGCTGCGGCGTTTCGGTGGCCGCCATCGGCCGGCGCACGACAGCCAGCGCGACCGGCTCGGTGAGCCGATCCCGGTGCCGGCGACGGCGATTTACAGCAAGACCGATGGCATTGCGGCATGGCAGAGCTGTCTCGAGCCGCCCGGACCGATGAGCGAAAACATCGAAGTGCAGAGTAGCCATCTCGGCATCGGCCACCATCCGTTGGTCCTGCTGACGATCGCCGACCGCTTGGCGCAGCCGGAGGGCGAGTGGCGGCCGTTCCGCGCACCGGCGGGCTGGCGCTGGCCATGGGTGCCGCGCATCGCAGCGGCTGCGGGGTAAATCGCAGAAGCGGGCGGGTTTGAAACCTGCCGCAATGAGAATCGCTCAGTGCGACAGCGCCACGTACCGAACACCAGTGAGTTGCTCGGAAACCTCCCACAGCTTCGCAGCGACGGCAGTGTCGTGTGAGCGGGTGTTGGAGGGCACCTTCTTCGGGTGGCCCCACAGTTCGCCGAAGCCGTCGGGGCCGATGTAGTCGCCGCCGCGGACTGCGGGCGCGGTGGCGGCGTACAGGGTGGGTAGGGCGCCCATCGCGGCGCTCTGCGCCGCGATGCGGTTGCCGAGCTCGGAGAGCGACTCCATCCATGTCGAGCCCTCCATGCGTGGGCCGGCCGCTTGAAGGTTCGTGGCTGCGTAACCGGGATGGCAGGCGACAGTGATCGGCGCCGCGCGCGCCGCGGTGAGCTTGCGCTGCAGCTCGTAGGTGAACAGTAAGTTGGCCAGCTTGCTCTGGCCATATGCCGCCCACTTGCGGTAGCTGCGCTCCCACTGCAAGTCATCGAAGTGGATCGATCCCATGCGGTGTGCCCCGCTGCTGACGTTGACGACGCGCGCCGCCGGCGTCGCCAGCAGCGGGTCGAGCAGCAGGCCGGTCAGTGCGAAGTGGCCGAGGTGGTTGGTGCCGAACTGCATCTCGAAACCGTCGGCCGTCTTGCGATACGGCAAGGCCATCACGCCGGCGTTGTTGCAGAGCACGTCGAGCGTCTTGTGACCGGCGAGAAAGGCCGCGGCGAAGCCGCGGACTGACTCCAAGCTGGCGAGGTCGAGCTGCATGGGTTCGAGCGAGGCCGTACGATGCTCGCTGGTGAGCGATGCAATCGCGGCGCGTGCCTTCTCCATGTCGCGGCACGCGAGTACGACGTGTGCGCCTTTGCGCACGAACTGCTTCACCGCCTCGAAACCAATCCCGCTGTTACCGCCGGTGACGATGATCGTCTTGCCCGAAAGGTCGGGCATGTCATCGGCGGTCCATTTGGTGGTCGCAGGCATGGGGTCACACTGCAGGCGCTACGGATGCCCTCATGCTCCCACGTTCGCCGCGAGGCGTTGCAGGCGTTCGGTGGCTTCGAGGTACTCCTCGACGAGTTGCATGATCACATCTCGGACCGGGCGCACCGTGTTCAAGGCGCCGACGATCTGGCCGACCGGGTTGAACATGACCTCCTTCGCTTTACCCTTCTCGGCGTAACGATGGGTACGCGACACGGCGTCGGCGGTGACCATGAATTGCAGCGGCATGCCGAGGGTGCCCGGCGAGTCGGGGCCCTCCCACGCTTG
The DNA here is from genome assembly GCA_041497995.1 of Binatia bacterium. GTDB lineage: Bacteria > Desulfobacterota > Binatia > HRBIN30 > HRBIN30 > DATKMS01. Next base: position 27,463 of record JBGQHM010000004.1, read on the forward strand.
CGTCCAATCGTTGCGCAACATGCGGCACGGTTTGCCGGTGAACGAGCGCGAACGCACGGTGTCGCGGCTGCCGGCCTTGAGGTAGCAGTCCATCTGCGCCGGCGGGCAATCGGCTTCCTGCACTGTGAGCCAGAGCGAGCCGGTCCAGACGCCCTGCGCACCCATGGCAAGCGCCGCCGCGATCTGGCGTCCGGTGCCGATGCCACCGGCCGCGAGCACCGGCGTCGGTGCGACCGCGTCGATCACTTCCGGCCAGAGGACGACGCTACCGATCTCACCTGTGTGCCCGCCACCCTCGTAGCCTTGTGCGATGATGATATCGATGCCCGCGGTCTTGTGTGACAGGGCGTGCTTCGCGGAGCCACAGAGCGCCGCGACGAGGCGGCCGGAGCCGTGGATGTGCTCGATGATGTCCGCGGGCGGCGTCCCCAACGCATTGGCGATGAGGCGTACTTTGTCGTGCTTGAGGGCTACCTCGACCTGCGGCGTCGCAGTCGCGGCGGTCCAGCCGAGGAGCTGATTGGCCCCACGCTCGCCTTCAGGAAGCTTCGGCACATCGTGATCGGCGAGAATCTTGTCGGCAAACTTGCGGTGCTGTTCGGGGATGGAGGCCAGCAATTGCTCTTCGAGCTTCTTGGGATCGATCTCGCCCATGCCCTCATATTTGCCGGGAATGACGATGTCGACGCCGTAGGGCTTGTCACCGATGTGCTCGTCGATCCATTTGAGCTCGACTTCGAGCTGGTCGGGTGGAAACCCGACGGCGCCAAGGACGCCAAAGCCGCCGGCACGGCTCACCGCTGCCACGACGTCGCGGCAGTGACTGAAAGCAAAGATGGGGAACTCGATCCCCAGTTGGTCGCAGAGTTCGGTACGCATGTCTCTATCCTTCTGGTCTGATGGCCGTGGAGGGCCTTTGGGTATCTGCTGAGCACAATTAGGTCGATCCGCGCGAAGCGTCAAGCGCCACCGTGCGGCTGGACTGCGGGTGGCTCGTCCTCATCGGCGTAGTACGGTGCCGTCCAAATTGCGTAGTTCTACGAATAGACTCGCCCACACGTTCATGGTCCAATTGCGGTGGGGGTGAGGAGGTTTCGGTGATGGGCTCACTAGGGAAGCTCGCGCAGGATCGAACCGAATCGTCGATGCCGTGCCGCTGCCAGGCCGAAAAGATCCGTGCGGTCCACGGGTATCTCAAGGAACATTTCCCCCAGTACGGACTCAGAGACTTTCACGCCCCGACGCGGCTGATGCACGCGGGCCTGCCGGCGCCATCCGCCGAGCATCACGTCGTCAGCTTGGAGCACGACGACATCCTCCCATACTATGCAGTGTTGCTCAGCGAATTCCTGGAAGAGCCGCTCGACGACGTGTGTGCGGACTTGCGGCGCTGGGAGTTCGCTGCCACCCTCCGCGCGCATCGCATCGCCATCGTCTCCCAGCATGGCGCGTCGGCGCTCTAGATACATCCAACCTCGTTGCTCGTTGTCGGGGCACGGCATGCCGTGCCCCGACAATCCCGCCCGCCCGTTCAATCAGTAGCGATAGTGGTCGGGCTTGTATGGCCCGTCGACCGAAACGCCGATGTACTCGGCCTGTTTCGGAGTGAGCGTGGTGAGCTTCACGCCGAGCTTGTCGAGGTGCAAGCGGGCCACTTCCTCATCGAGGCGTTTGGGCAACATGTACACCTGCCGCTCGTACTGCTTAACGTTCTGCCACAGCTCGAGCTGCGCCAGCACTTGATTGGTGAACGACGCGCTCATGACGAACGACGGATGTCCGGTGGCGCAGCCCAAGTTCAGTAGCCGGCCCTCGGCGAGCACGAGGACGGAATGCCCGTCGGGAAAGGCCCACTCGTCGTACTGCGGCTTGATGTTGATCCGCTCGATGCCCGGCACCTTCGCCAGGCCGGCCATGTCGATCTCGTTGTCGAAGTGACCGATGTTACCGACGATCGCCTTGTCTTTCATCTGCGCCATGTGCGCGGCGGTGAGGATGCCATAGTTGCCGGTGGCGGTGACGAAGATGTCGGCCTTGCTCACGTAGTCATCGACCGTGCCGACTTCGTAGCCCTGCATTGCGGCCTGCAGCGCGCAGATCGGGTCGATCTCGGTGACGACGACGCGGCAGCCTTGGCCGCGTAGCGACTCGGCGCAGCCCTTGCCCACCTCGCCGAAACCACAGACGACGGCGATCTTGCCACCGAGCATGACGTCGGTGGCGCGGTTGATGCCGTCAACCAGCGAGTGCCGGCAGCCGTAGATGTTGTCGAACTTGCTCTTGGTGACCGAGTCGTTGACGTTGATCGCCGGGAACAGCAGGTCGCCCTTCTTGGCCATTTCGTAGAGGCGGTGGACGCCGGTGGTGGTTTCCTCACTGACGCCGCGGACGCGCGGCGCGATGCGTTGCCACTGCCCCGGCGCCTGCTGCTGCAAGCGACGCAGCAATGCCAAGATGATGCCCCATTCCTCTGGGTCGTTGGCGGCGTTGAAGTCGGGCACGAGTCCGGCCTTCTCGAACTCGAGCCCCTTGTGAACCAGCAGCGTCGCGTCGCCACCGTCATCGACGATGAGATCAGGGCCTGAACCGTCGGGCCACACGAGCGCTTCGTTGGTGCACCACCAGTACTCCTCGAGCGTCTCGCCCTTCCAAGCGAAGACCGCAGCCCCTTGCGGGTTCTGCACCGTGCCGGTGCGGCCGACGGCGACGGCGGCCGCGGCGGTGTCCTGCGTGCTGAAGATGTTGCACGACACCCAGCGGACGTCGGCGCCGAGGTCCGCTAGGGTTTCGATCAACACAGCGGTTTGCACCGTCATGTGCAGCGAGCCCATGATCTTGGCGCCGCGCAGCGTCTGGGATTTCCCATGCTGGGCACGCAGGGCCATCAATCCGGGCATTTCCTGCTCGGCCAAGCGGATCTCCTTGCGACCGAGCTCGGCCAGCGTCAGATCCTTCACCTTGAAGCGCGGCCGCTCGCCCGGTGCGGGGGCCACGGCCTTTAGTTGTGCGGTCGTACTCATCGTTTGTCCCTCCTCCGTGTGGGTTGTTTCTCGTCATGTAAGCGCCGCGCGGTGGCGGCGAAGAGCGCCGGGCCCTTGGCGTGCGGCGCCGGTGGCAATGGCTGCACGCGGCTGCGCTCGAATCCCGCCGCCTGTAGCCAATCCGTGATCTGTGCCGGCTCAAAGCCGAGCCAGACGTGTCCCATCTGCTGCTGGTACTCGCGCCGGTCGTGGCTGAGCATGTCGATGATCAGCAAGCGTCCGCCAGGGCGCAGGGCGCGTGCCGCCGCGCGTAACACCGCCGGCGGATCTCCGACGTGATGCAAGACAAGTGAGCTCACCGCCGCATCGAGCACCGCGTCATCGATCGGTAGCGCCTCAAGATCGCCGTGACGGATGTCCACGTGCGACACGTGGGCGAGACGCTGGCGCGCGGCCTTCAACATGGCGCGTGAGCTGTCCACTGCAATGACCTGTTGTACGAAGGGCGCCACGGTCTCGGAGATTTGTCCGGTGCCGCACCCGAGGTCGCCGACGACCCAGGTGTCCTCCAGCAGCCCGGCGAGTGCCATCAGGTCGAAGCGGTCACCGAACATGTCGCGGCGCAGGCGATCCCACTGCCCGGCGGCGGAGCTGAAGAACGCTTGCGAGCGACTCTGACGCGCGGCGAGGATGGTGGCGAGGCGCTGATCGTCGTGCGCGGCGCCACGCGTCGGTGCGGTCTGCTCGCGGATGAGATTCCACAGACGGCGCGCGGCGGGGTCGAGGTCGTCGATGTTGAGCCGGTAGAGCCGGCTCGTGCCCTCGGGTCGTGCCGCCACCCACCCTTCATCCGCCAGCATCTTCAGGTGGCGGCTCACGGTCGACTGCGGGAGTTGCAGTACGGCGCACAGGTCGGCCACGGTCAGCTCGTACTGCTCGACGAGTCTGAGCGTGCGTGCCCGCGTGACGTCGGCGAGCGCGGTCATCCAACCAAGGATGGCAGGGGCGGCAGCGTTCATTCAATCCGTATATCCGGATGAATCGATACATCAGCTGCGCATGTGAGTCAAGCAGTGTGAAGACTGCGGGCAGTGGCGGCTCACAGCGGGCCGCTCAACAGGGCAGCGACAGCGTGAAGGTGCTGCCTTGACCCAAGTCGCTGATGACGCCGACCGAGCCACCGTGGGCCTCTGCGATGCGGCGGACGATGTAGAGCCCGAGACCACTCCCTTCGACTGCCCCGCTGGTGCCGACTCGACTGTACGGCTGAAACAGCCTCGCTTGGGTTGCCGGTGCGATACCACAGCCACTGTCACGCACGCTCACCGACACGCGGCCAGTCTGCGCTGCCGTGGCGATCTCGACCCGGCCGTCGGGGTCCGTGTACTTGATTGCATTGGACAGCAAGTTGCCGATGGCGCGGCTCAAGAGCTGCCGATCCGCACTCAGGACCGGGCAGTTGCCCGCGAGCCCAGTCGTCAGCCGCACGCCCTTCGCCTCGGCGCTGGAGCGGTAGACCTCGATGACCGCCTCGACAGACTCGTTGATGCTCAACGGCTCTCGGTTGACGACCATGCCCCGCCCCTCGACTGCCGCGGCATCGAGCCCATTGTGTACGAGGTCGAGAGCCTGCCGTGCCGATTGCCGGATCCGGCGCATGTAGTCGTCGCGTTCGGCCGGGGTGGCGTCGGCCACCATCTCGGCATAGCCGTCGATCGTGCCGAGCGGGTTCTTGAGGTCATGAGAGAGCGCGCTGACGGCTTCACGCCGCAACTCCTCGATGCGCTGGTAGATCCCGCGGACCTGCCGCGCTGCGTACGAGACGATCCACGCGGCCACGAAGAGATAGACGCTCACGGCAATGACGGTGGCAACCGCATCATCGGCGGGTTTGGCATACGGCAGGTGATGAGCCAACAACCCTCGCCGTTCTCCCCAGCCGACGAGCGCGTAAGAGACGGCACTCGTCACCGCACAGAGATACGCGGCCCGCCCCGACAGGATCATCCCTGCCAGGCCGATGATCAGCGCGTAGAGCAGCGGACCGCTCACATTGTCCACGCCGCCGCCGAAGTGGATGCCAATGGTTACCGCGGCAATGTCGGCCGCACAGCTGAACGTCAACATCCACGCGGGCACCTCGCCGGCCTGGAGGGCAACCAAAAGTGTGGGGACGAAAACGAGAAGAATGATCAGCGAGTAGGGTCCTGCCGGTACGGCGTGAAAGACGAACAGCTTGAGTGTCCAAAACAGCGCCAGCAGCGAACCCATTGCTGCCGCCTTGGTGATGTAGATGGCTCGTACGCTCGCGCCTGGGAGCGTGTACGTACGGCTCGAGTCCATGCCTTTGATTGCAGTCCTCCGGTGCGCTGATTGGCCGCCCGTACAGGCGTGGCACATTGGTACCACGCTGGGGAGAGGCTTGTCGATGACTCGACCCTAGCCTCGCTTGTCGACTCGCACGCGGCTATTGCCTCGTGCGCCGAACATGCGGTAAGGCGCCCTCAATGACGCCGCATCAGCACCGGCACACTCGATGGTAGGGGACGCATGGTCTGGCGCAACGGAAGTCCACCTTTCACCCCGACGATGATGGTCGTCTGGCCCATGGTCCCGTCAGTAAGTGATCCAGCGCGCTGCCAGGCACGCGGATGAACATCTTTCTCTCTTACGCCTCGGAGCAACGTGCGGTGGCGGAGGAGATTGCCCTCGCTCTGCGCGAGGAAGGCCACGCAGCCTTCTTTGATCGGTCGACGCTCGCGGAAGCCGACGCATACAACGCGGGCATTCGAGAGGCCATCCGCGACTGCGATCTCCTCGTCTTCCTGGTCAGTCCCGAAGCCGTCTTGCAAGGCCGCTATACGCTCACCGAGCTCAAGTTTGCCGAGGAGAAATGGCCATCTCCCGTCGGTCGTGTCCTGCCCGTGATTGTACGGCCGACCAACACGGAGACGATCCCGGCCTACTTGCGGGCTGTCGTGATTCTGCGACCTGGTGGCAACGTGGCAGCCGAGGTGGTTGCTGCCGTCGCCCGCATATCCAGACCCTGGTGGATGCAGATCATCCGCCGCTATGGAATTTCGCTCTTTGCACTCGCCGTGCTCGGCGTCGGCGTCGGCTCGTGGCGCGTCTACGAGTACCGGCGCACGTGCGGCGAAGCCTCACGTTTAGCACAAGAGGCAGAGCTGCAGCAGAACGCGGGAGACTACGCCGCCGCGTGGGACCGCTACGCCACCGGGCTCGCAGTCTGTCCAAGCAGCCGCGCTGCCGCCGAAGGGCAAGAGCGGCTGGCGATGGACTGGCTGGACAACATTCGCGTCACCGAGGGAAAAGAGACGTTTACGGACATCGCGAACAAGGTGCAACCGGCGCTTTCCAGGGGCGCGGTGTCCGCGGATGACCGGCGGGCTGCCAACGCCCTCGCGCACCTCGGTTGGGCGGACTTCCTGCGGTCGCGAGATGGAACGGGCGGGCTCGATCCGGCCCGCTACTACCAACACGCCGTCGAACGTGATCCGCAGAATCCCTACGCGCATGCCATGTGGGGGCACTACATTGTGCAAGAAGGTGGCTCCGTGGAGGAGGCGAAGACGCACTTCAGCACAGCGTTGGCCTCGGGCGCGCAGCGACCATTCGTTCGTCGCCTCGAGATCGCGGCGTTCATGTGGCGGCACGAACCCGATCTGGAGAACGAGATCATCCGAGTCGCCAACGACATGCGCGTGCACGGTGAGGCGTTGCCGCCGAGTACCAAGCATGACTCGCTCACGTGGCGCATCTGGGACGTGTACTACGGACGACTGATCAACGGCGACGACAAGGCCACCTTCCTCAGTGCGCTGCCGCCGAAGGACCACCTGGCCACGTTCCGGTGGCTGTTCCCAGAGGACGTGATTCCGAAGGACAAGCGGCATCTGTACCTGTTCATGCTGGCGCAGTTGCAGGAGCGCAGCGGGGATCGGGCCGATGCCAGGGCCACGTATCAGTCGCTTCTGGGTGTCCTGACGGCGCAAGGAGTGGACAGCGGCCGCATGGTCGATGACGCTCGCGAGGCCATCAAGCAGTTGCACGGCGGGTGAGCGCCGCGGTCGCGGCTGCGTTTGCCCAGTTGTCGGTTGCGCGGGTCGCCGCCGAAGCGGCTACGATGCCACCGCGGCCAGCTGCCGCTGTACCAGCCGCTTCGGAACCTCTTTGCCGACTGTCTCCCGCTCCCGCCGCGCGCCGGCCCGGACCCCTGCGATGCTGCGTTCCGGCATCGGGCTGAGCGTTGGTCGCACGGCGCGCCGCAGTGGCTGGTCGTCTTTGCTTGCCAATGTGGCAGGCTTGCCTGACGCGATGCGCGCGAGGGCTTCCTCCCGCAGAATGACGTAGCGGCCGCTCTCCTTCACGAAGATGCCGCACTGTGCCAGCTCCTTGAGATGCTTGCTGACCATCGGCCGCGAGGCGCCGATCAACTCAGCGAAGTCTTCGTGCGACAGCCGCAACGCGATGAGCTTCCCGCGTGCGTCGGGGATGCCAAAGTTCTTCGTGATTTCACCAATGGCTTGGGCGAGGCGACTGCGTACGTCCTGGGTCATAAAGGTGAGCAGGCGACCGCATAACCCGACCCACTTGGAGTCGACGCTCTGGATGACGCGTACGAGATCTGCGCCCGGTAGATCGTGGAGCAGGCGTGCGACCCGTGTCCGCGCGATGACCGCGATCTTGCTGCGCGACAACGTCTGCGCCGTGAACAACTGCTCGTCGTGCCTCGGGCTGGCATCGGTGGCTTGGAAATCCGTGTCCCCGAAGAGCTGCCCGCTTCGGATGATCGAAACCAGTAACCGCTCGCCCGCCACAGTCCCGTAGTACAACCGCACTTCGCCGGCGAGCAGCACGTAGAGCAGATCGGTGGACTCGCCGGCGTGGAACACCGTCGCGTCTTTTTCGTACGGGACGATGTGGGCGTATTGACTGACCTCAGCAGCAACCTCGGCGGGCCAACCGAGACCATCCCGAAGCGTTGTGCAGAGTGCGGTGTGTGAGCTATCCATAAACTCTCTCCTTATCGCCACTGAGTGCTAGCCATTTCTCCCACCGACGCGCACAGCAATCGGCCGGCCACAATCGGCTCCGGACGGCCTACGCGAGAATCTCGCCGACAATTCAGGAACTTTGGCCGTCATTGCACGACAGTTAGCGGAGTGGAGACGAAGGCCGAATTGGCTGAGGCCAGCTTTCACTGGCGGATATCAACCAACAAGCGCAGCCCAACAGGCGGCCAGGAAGATTGAGTCGGGCGCGTGCTGAGAATGACGCCCGTTGGTGGGCGTCGTTCGACTTTGATCGCGTGTGTCGCTCTGCAGGGCATTGTCAGGACCACGGGAACGCATTCGACCGAGGCATAGCGTTTGCTGCCTCCGCGACTCAGTGCGATGCGCCGCGAAACGCCAACCAACTCCATAGTGTATGACGCCGAGCGCCGCCGCTTGATCCGCCGGCGGGCGATCGTCGCGAGCATGTTGGGAATGGTGCTGGTGCCGCTCTTCAGCGTCGTCGACTACCTCCTATATCGGCCCAACTTCGTCGCCCTGATGAGCGCGCGGGTGGTCTCGGGAATCCTGAGCGGCGGTATCCTCCTCCTGCTGCGCCGTCCATTCGGGAGCCGCTATCCATCGGCACTTGCGATCGCACTCTGCGTTGAAGTGGGTGTGGCGATCGCGGTTGTTCCCGTCGCCGTGACGGGATCGGACACGCCGTACGTCAGCCTGGCCCTCTTGATGCTGTCGCTGGCCGCTCTGTTTCCGTGGACGGCTGCGCAGGAAGCATCCCTCTCGGTGGCTCTTGCGGCCATGTTCTTTGCGGGCGCGGTGCTTCACGGTCTTGTCCTCAGCCGCGCCTTCGTGACGCAGGTCTCGGCCATCCTCGTCACCGGCGTGATTGCGTTGGTCATCGCAGCGCTGAGCGACAAACTGCGGGCGCGCGAGTTCGCGGCGCGTCGCGCCCTGCGTGCGGCCTCCAAGGAGAAGACTCGGCTGATTGACGACCTGCAGCAGAAGTCCGGTGAGTTGGCAGCGCTCAATCTTCAGCTGGCCACCCTGAATCAGGAGATGGAGGACATCCTGTATGTCGCCTCGCACGACCTGCGGGCGCCCCTGATCAACGTGCAGGGATTTGCCCACGAGATCCGCCTGGGTCTCTCGGACTTGCGTGCCTACACAAACGGTCCTCCAGAAGCGAAGGCCATCTACATCGATACCGACGAGTCGTTGGGTTTCATCGACACGGCGATTCAGCGGATGGATGGACTCATCCAGGGGCTGCTGAACGTCTCGCGCATCGCCACGCGCACGAATCCGACGGACGAGGTTCGCCTGCAAGAGGTCGTGGGGAAGATCATCGAATCATTTCACTATCAACTCGCGCAGCACGACATCAGCGTCACCGTGGGCGCGCTGCCCACCGTGCGCGGTGACGCCATACGGCTGACCCAGGTGTTCAGCAACCTGATCGAGAACGCCATCAAGTACATGGGCGACCGACCCGTCCGCGCGATCGAGGTCGGAACGCATGGTGACAACGGCACGCCGACGTTCTTCGTGAAAGACAGCGGACCCGGGATTCCGGCGCAGAGCCAGGACGCGGTATTCCGCTTGTTCCGCCGCTTAGGCAACACTGTTCCCGGCGAAGGACTTGGCCTGACGATGGTACGGAAGATCATCGAAAAACACGGCGGGCGCATCTGGATCGAGTCAACGCTCGGAGACGGCAGCACGTTCTGGTTTACACTCCAGGGAGCAATGCCCAGTCCGGAAAACATCGAAGGACGACTCGGGGGCGACCCGAGCGTGCTGGCTAACGCACGGTGACAACCACATTAGAGCGGGGCGGCAGGACAGCAGGCGATCAGCGTCCCGCTCTGCCTTCAGTCTACTCATTTCCGACTACGTAAAGGTGAACTCGATCGGCGGCCCGACAATCGCCGCGCGCCCATTGAGTGACACTATTCTATCCGGTAGAGACGATCGGCGAGTTGCCGGGATACGGTGCGTGCGACGCGGGAGCTGTCGTATCGGTGGTCGCGTGACGGATGGGAAACGGGGATCACATGCGTCCGGCTGTAGCCTCGTTCCGGGCACGAGCAGTCCAGTTCGTCGTACTTCCGTTGTGGCTCGGCGTTGTCGCCCTGAGCGCGCACGGGGAGTCCGCACCGCCGACGAAGTCGCAAACGATAACCGTTCTTGCGGCGGCTTCGCTGACGGCGTCTTTTCAGGCCATGGCCGCTGCGTTCGAGAAGAGCCATCCCGCGGTGAAGCTGCAGCTCAGTTTCGCCGGCTCACAGACGTTGGTACAGCAAATCCAACAGGGGGTAGCGGCGGACGTGTTCGCCGCGGCCGACGAAGCCAGCATGCAGAAGCTCGTCGAGAGCGGGGAAGTCGCCGGCGCAGCCCAGCTCTTTGCGCGGAACAAGCTGCAGATTGTGGTGCCGGCGGGAAACCCGAAGCACATCGCTGCCCTCGCGGATCTCGGAAAGCCCGGCCTCACGATTGCGCTGTGTGGTCCAACGGTTCCGTGCGGGCGCTATGCCACCGCAGCGTTCGACAAAGCGGGTGTGCCTGTACCCGCAGCCAGTCAGGAACTGGATGTGAAGGCGGTCGTGAGTAAAGTCGCGATGGGTGAAGCGGACGGGGGCATTGCGTATCTCACGGATGTGCGCGCCGCCGGCAGCACGGTTGAGGGCGTGGACATTGCCGCGCCCGCCAACGTCATCGCGCGTTATCCGATTGCGGTGTTGAAGAGCGCACTCAACCCGGCGGCGGGCGCGGAGTTCGTCGCCTTCGTCCTGTCGGCGGACGGGCAGCAGATACTCGGGACCTTGGGATTCCTCCCGCAGTGAGATGAGCGTGGTCCAGCGCATGCGCCATAACCAGCGTGAGGCGGTGCCGCTTGTTGCGGTTATTCTAGCGACGGCTGGAGCTGCGGTGTTCGTGCTGCCGCTCATCGGTCTTGTGTGGCGAGCAGCTGGCAGTGACGTGTGGCAAGCGCTGACGGCACCCACGGTCCGCACCGCCCTGTGGCTGTCGCTGGTCTGCTCGTTCTCGGCGACGTGCTGTTCCATTGTGTTGGGCCTGCCACTTGCGTGGGTGCAAGCGCGAGCCCAGTTCCCGGGCCGCGCGCTCCTGCGCGGGATCACGATGCTGCCCATCGTGCTGCCTCCCGTGGTCGGTGGCGTCGCTCTACTGTTCGCCTTTGGACGCCGTGGACTCATGGGTCAATGGCTGGACCACTACTTTGGCGTGCGACTCCCGTTTTCGACCGCAGGGGCGGTGCTGGCAGAAACGTTTGTCGCCATGCCGTTCTTCGTGCTCACTGTCGAAGGGGCTTTGCATTCGATGGATCGTCGTTTGGAAGATGCGGCACGCACGCTGGGCGCCGGGTCCTGGACCGTGTTTCGTCGAGTGACCCTGCCGTTGATTCGTCCGTCACTGCAGGCCGGGGCCATCCTCTGCTGGGCGCGGGCGCTCGGGGAGTTCGGTGCCACCATCACCTTCGCCGGCAATTTCCCGGGGCGTACTCAGACCATCCCCCTCGCGGTCTACCTCGCCCTGGAGAGCAATCCCGAAGCGGGCGTGGCGTTGAGCCTGCTGCTGCTCGGGCTTTCGTTGGCGGTGCTCGTCAGTCTTCGCCACCGCTTGGGAAGTGTGCTGTGAGTCTGGAAGCGCACGGACACGTCGAGCTCGGGTCATTCCGCCTGCAGGTGGATTTGCAGGTGGACGCCGATGAGGTGGTGGCCGTGCTTGGTCCCAACGGCGCCGGAAAAAGCACGCTGCTGCGGGTGGTGGCTGGACTGGTCCCGCTCGCGGCTGGTCGCGTGGTCCTCGACGGTGCATTGCTGGAGGACGCAGCGGGCGGGGTGTTCGTCCCTCCGGAGCGGCGCCCCATCGGGGTTGTGTTCCAGGATTACTTGCTATTCCCGCACCTCACCGCACTCGAGAACGTAGCATTTGGTCTCCGTTGTCACGGCCGGTCGCGGCGCGAGGCGCGTGAACGGGCACGCGAGTGGCTGCAGCGCGTCGGTCTTGGTAACCGGGGCACGCTCAGACCCGCCGAGCTGTCCGGCGGCCAAGCCCAGCGCGTCGCGCTGGCGCGCGCGCTGGCGATTGAACCGCGAGTCCTGCTCCTCGACGAGCCGCTCTCGGCGGTGGATGCCACGGCGCGGGTGGAACTGCGCCGCGACCTGCGCCGTCACTTGTCGTCGTTCTCGGGCATTCGGCTCCTTGTCACCCACGACCCGCTGGAGGCGATGGCGCTTGCCGATCGGCTCGTCATCGTCGAGCACGGGCATGTCGTACAATCGGGTGCGCCCGCGGAGGTGACCCGGGAGCCGCGCTCGTCATACGTCGCGAACTTGGTAGGAGTGAATCTATTCCGCGGTGTCGCAACCGGCACGCAGGTTGAGCTCGAGGAAGGTGGTGCCCTCACCGTGCCGAATGCCGAGGCGGGCCCGGTGTTCGCCATCATTCATCCACACGCCGTGGCGTTGCATCGCCGGCCGCCGGAGGGCACCCCGCGCAACGTGTGGCGCGGGCAGATCGCGGGGCTCGACATCGAAGACGGTCGCGTGCGCGTCCGCATCACAGGCATCATTCCAATAGTGGCGGAGGTCACGCCAGCGGCGGTGGAGGAACTGCAACTCGACCGAGGCGGCGACGTGTGGGTCAGTGTAAAGGCAACGGAGATCGCTGCCTACCCCGCATGAGGCTCGGCGCGCGCGCGGCGGAGATCACGGCTCGCCGGTGTTCTGCACTATATGGGGCCGGCCACGCCCTTCCGAGTCCCTTTGGGTGTCCGCGGCGTGGTGCGCTATAGTGCGCCCGAAATGGGCACGCCACCGAAACCGGAGCCCTTCGCCGCACGGCTACACGTCATTCCGCGTCTCATTCGCCCGCTGCAAGCGGCGATCGTCCGGACGTTCCGCGCCTACTTCGCGCGCGCCCCCGGATGGATGCTGCTCACGACCCGCGGCCGTCGGACCGGCCTGCCGCGCGAGGTGCTCCTGCCGTGCGTCCGGACGCCCGACACGATCATCACCATCTCGACGTACGGCACGCGGTCGGACTGGTTCCGCAACCTCCGAAGGGACCCGGCGGTACGGGTTACGTGCAGCGGCCGGGTCGTCCCGGCGCGTGCGCAGATCGTCGACGAGGTCGACCGCAAGCGCGCCCTCGTCACCGCACATCCGTTCTTCGCTCCTGCGCCCTTCGCGATCGTCAACGCCGTGGTGCTGACGTTCTTCCGGCCGGTGTGGGTGGCCTTCTTGCGTCGCTGGGTGACGGCACGCCCCGTCGTGGTGCTCCACCTGACGGACACGGCGACGGTCTCGACGCCGTAACCGACGCCGCAGGCGATCCGGTGACGGAAAAAGTAGTGCGACCCGATAGTGTGATTGAGGGCGAAGCTGGCGCGCCGATCTGCGGGTCGGGGCTCGGCCATGGCATCTGAACGCGCAGTGGACGCACGGGCTCTGCGCCACCCCGTCACCCTGGGTGACGCCGAATACGACCGCCTTGCTGTCGCCGAGGTGGAGTTCTGGCAGTCCCGCACTACAGGCTTCCTGGAGTCCATCGAGATAGCTCAGATCGATACGCCCATTGAGCGGTATACGAACCATCGCTTCACGGGTGACGAGCGTACCCCATGGTTCGAGACGATCGCCGTGCGTGGCCGGTTCCGGCGTGGCCTCGTGCTGGGCACAAGCGGTATGGGACAGGACGCGCGAATCCTGGAGACGAACCCCGGCCTGCATCTGACATTCAGCGACATCTCGGCCGGCAGCCTCGAACGCTGGCAGCGGGTGCTCGGTGCGCAGTTTCCGGGCCGCGTCGAGACGATGCAGTCCGACCTGAATTTCGCGGAGCTGCCGGCCGACTCCTACGACCTCGTTGTGTCTTCGAGTACGCTGCACCACGTAATCAATCTTGAACGGCTCGGGGCGCAGATCAATCGCAGCCTGACCGCGGATGGCCGCTTCTTTCTCCAGGATTACGCCGGCGAGAGCTTCTTCATGTTCGATGCGCGCAAGAAGCGCGTGTTCGAGCAATTGTACGACCGGGATATCGCGCGGCAGCGCGGGCGCCGGCCGGGGCTGGTGTGGGTGAACGAAGACCGCACCCGATTCAGTCCATTCTGCGGGATCAGATCCGGCGAGATCCTTTCGGCGATGGCGCAGAACCTGACCGAGATCGAGCGCCACACGGCGGGAGTGATGGCCGGCTTGATGTTGTACGTTCAGCCTGCGGATGGCGCGCGCGTCAGCGGCTGGCAGAGGTTGCGGCGTCGGGTGGCGAACAGAGTACGTCGGTCAATACCGGTTGTTCGCCTCCGGCCGCAGAGTGGGATACTGGGTGCGACATATCTGCGCGAGCTGCTCACGATCGATGAGGTGCTGTGCGATGCCGAGGTATTCGCGCCGCACAACGTCTTCGCCGTGTACGGCAAGCGATGAGCCTACCGTCTGCCAGCGCAACTTGCCACCGGGCCCGCGGTTCCCGGTCCTCGGAGTCCGAGCACCATGCTCCGGGGCCGTGATCAAACGGAACGCGACCACACAGCGCTGGTCAAGGGCAGAGCTGTGGGGCGTGCCGATCCGAGAGGTACGCGCGCGGCTCAGGCGCCGGCTGTCGGGATGCCGATGCTTGTCTTGCTAGCCCTCGCGCTGAGCGTCGGGGCCGCGTACGTGCTGCGGCGCAAAGCGGCGAGTGCGACCGCCAGACTGGCTGTCGTGGCTGCGGCGACCGTTCTGGCCGGCATCGCCTATACCCCCCATCCCCAGCGTTGTGGTCAGCAGAGATCAGTGCAAGATACGAACGACCCAGACGTGGGACGCGACTGCCGCTGCGGTGCTGGACAATCAGTGTTCGAATGCGCTGCTGATCGAGGCCATCGACACCGAATGCGGTGCCGGGGAAATCCCGCGCTGGCCCCTTGCGTTGTCGGTCGGAGTTTGGCCGGTGGCGCCGCGTGCCACCTGCCCGTGTGCGCCTAGGTGAGCGGCTGATCGTAGGGAAGCCTCCGCGGACCTCTCCGGTCCAACCGGTACATCGTTCGAAGAAGAAATGGTGCGAGGAGGGGGACTTGAAACCGAGGCGCCGGTCGAAATGATTGACGAATTTCGCGGCTAGTGTTGCGCCGCGTGGCGCCTTGTGGCGTAGATTGGCCCCTGTGGGTCAACCGTAAGAGCGCACGTTACCGCGCGGGTCAGGTTCAGGTACTCGTCCCTTGTGGCGTTCGCACCTGGTGCGGTACCCTGAACGAATCGTATGGGCATCTATACCGAGTACCTCGACCGGCAAATGAGTTTTCAGGATCTCGCTGCCGAACGCAAAGCGCAGCTGCAGCGTATCTCTGCGTTGCGCGGGGGTCGTGACATCCTCGTTTTCGCAGCGGACCTATCGAAGGGGCAGGCGCCAATCTCGATCGGCTACAATGACCTGCTGCCAGTCAACGACCAACTCGCGAATCTGAACGGGTCAGCGCTTGACCTGATTTTAGAAACACCTGGCGGATCCGGCGAGGCGGCGGAGGACATCGTCCGCTCGTTGAGGAGCCGGTACAACGACCTGGCCATAATCGTGCCCGGCTGGGCTAAGAGCGCGGGCACCATCATGGTGATGGCGGCCGATGAGATCCTCATGGATGCAGCGTCTGCTCTGGGGCCGATAGACGCGCAGATTTTCTGGCAGGGGAAGGTGTTCTCAGCGGACGCGCTGCTCGAGGGATTTGAAAAAATGGGTCTTCAGGAAGTCGTGTGGGTAGAAGATGGAGTTCCTCGTAGCGGAAAGCCGCACGGGGCAAGGGTTTGAGAGTTTCGAACTGAGCGGAAAACTTGGCATGATTTGGCGATGGCCAAACGACGACGGCTGCAGGACGAGTACCGATCTGCCGGATCACGTCCACTGGCAACGGTGCGTGGGGTATTCGGCGATCCAATGGCGCGGATTGTTGCTTTGGTTCGGCGGCGAAAAAATCGGCGTGTGGCGTGTGTGGGCGGGGGCACCGCAGTTTCTACGATCGGCGCCGGCGACTGGTGCGCGATTTGTCGTGCGGCGGCGCCCGCATCTACCTGGACGTGGAAGTCCGCCGGGTGGCATGTCGGGGTTGCGGAGCCGTGAAGCGCGAGCGACTGGAGTGGCTCGCCGACAATCCCTTCTACACCAAGCGATTTGCCTTCTTCGTGGGGCGACGCTGTCGGGTGAGTACCGTCAAGGACGTGGCCGAGGAGCTGCGTCTGGACTGGGATTCGGTGAAGGCGCTGGAGCAGCAGTACATGCGCGCGCAACTGCGGCGCGTCGGCACTCCAGCTCCGCGCACCATCGGGATCGACGAGATCTCCATCCGCAAGGGGCACACGTACCGGGTCGCGGTCAACGACCTGGATCGCATGCGGCCGATTCGGTTCGGCGGCAAGGACCGCTCGGAAGCCAGCCTCGACGAGTTCTTCACCTGGCTGGGGCCGAAGAAGCGCCGGCGCATTCAGTTGGCCGTAATGGACATGTGGAAGCCGTTTCGCAATTCCACCAAGCGCCACGCGCCGCAGGCCAGTATCCTGTTCGACAAGTTCCACATCATGCGCCACCTCGGCGATGCCCTCGACACGGTGCGCAAGCGCGAGTACGCGCGCGTGAGCGGCAACGATCGCCGGTTCATCAAGGGGCAGAAGCACACGTTGTTGTCGCACCGGGAGAATCTCACGCTGGACGGTCGTCGCGCCCTCAAGCAGTTGTTGGCGGCCAACAAGCGACTGAACACTACCTACCTGCTCATGCAGGTCAGGACTTTCAGTCGCAGATACTCCTCGTCGCGCAGCCCATAGGCCCGGCGCTGGATGACTCGGATCTTGTTGTTCAGTCCCTCGACGAAGCCCAAGGAGACCTTGTTCTCGGGGTGACAGTAGGAGGCAGAAAATGAAAAAACATCGTAACGCAGGCTCGGAGCGGGATGCTCACGCCAAATTGAACCCAACGCAAAAGGAATTCTCCCGGAACCGCCTACCGTCAAAAGGCAAATGCCAATCAGTTGTTTCCTTAATTCTAAGCTTAATCGCGGCCGTTGTTGTCCAAGTTGCCCAGCAGGCCTTTGCCGCACCCTCCCTTACCCGGACCGCCTCAGGCAAATTGCTCTTTGATGATTTCAACCGCGCGTCCCTGGGGTCAAGTTATACTGCCGAGGGAGGAGGCATGGCCAACTGGAGTATTGTGGGAAATCGCGTCCGATACCAGTCGACTGCTGGCGGACAAGCGGTTTTGCGCAACACCGCGGGCAGCATTCCGGCAAACGCCGTCTACGAAGCCACGTTCAATATGTCGAGCTGGGCTGGTCTTGTTACCCCCCGCCTGCGCGGCCAGGCAAATGGAAATAATTATTACTATTTCGAATCACATTTCAAGTCGGTTGCCGGCATCCGCCGTGTTGCCGGCAGTTCTGACACGAAGATTGTTGAAATTCCCAGCAATTACAATCCTAACACTGACTACCGCGTGAAAATGAAAATCGGCGATAGCGCTCCGGGCAGTTTCAAACTTTGGATTAATGAGTCACTGATCGGCACGGGAACTGATTCGTCGCCGCTCTCCGCCCCGGGAAACTCGGCCCTTTGGGCCGCCGACTTTTCAAGAGGCACCAGTCTTTATTTTGACAACCTTTCTGTCTATACCTCGACCATTGTTACCGTCAACGGCACCTTCGGCAGTTGGGCGCTCTACAGAAATGACGGCGCGACTATGGTCGGCTCCTGCAACACCGGATCGGCTGTCGATTACGCCACCGCCACCTCCTTCCCGGTAGACTATGCCAATGGTTCGGCGGCGCAGATCAAGGTTTACCCTGTCGGGGTTACTGATTGTTCCGGCACTCCCAGCGCCATTTTCGTGGGCACTCCCGGCAATGAGATTTTCGGAGGAGACATATTTGACTACTCGGAAAATCCAGGCGGTAGCGCGGCGTCTTTTCAGGTGCAGACAGTGATTGCCAACCTCACTGGGCCGCTTAATGTGACATTTCTTCCTGATGGGAGAATGTTAATTGCCGAAAAGGGTGGTATCTTAAAACTCCTATTGCCGGGCCAGACCCAGCCAGAATCCACGCCGGTTTTAACCCTGGCTAATCTCTACAGCAACGGGGAGTCCGGTTTGCTGAACGTAATAACAGACAACAATTTTGCCCAGAATAATTACATATACGTTTTTTACAGCGCGCAAACACCTTTTAGCGATAGAGTTTCCCGTTTCACAATGAGTGGTAACGTTGCCAATCCGTCTTCAGAGCTTGTTTTATGGCAAGACAATCGTACTAATACTGGCACTCACTTTCACCGGGGCGGCGGCCTGACGGTCAGTAACGACAACAAGCTGTTTATTACGATTGGAGATCACTTTGCTCCGAGTGAGGTAAATAATTTCCAAAGTTACTATGGAAAACTTTTGCGCATTAATCTGGACGGCTCCATTCCCAATGACAACCCTTTTTACGACGGTGCAGGTCCGAACCTGGACGAAATTTGGGCGTTGGGCCTCCGCAATCCCTACCGGATGAGTCATGATTCGGTTTCTGACAAGATCTACATCGGAGATGTGGGGGAACTGAGTTGGGAAGAAATCAATATTGGGGCAGCCGGTGTAAATTATGGCTGGCCGGTTTGTGAAGGAATGTGTGGGGTTTCGGGTATGACCAATCCATTGTACGCCTATTCCCATAACGGCGGACAGGCGGCAGTGACAGCAGGGTTTGTGTATCGCGGCACTCAGTTTCCCTCGGATTATGTGGGCAATTTCTTTTATGGCGATTACGCAAATGGGTGGATCAAGCGGCTTACATTTGACAGCAACGGGGTATTAACAGGAAGCATCGATTTTCTCCCGCCGAGCGGCAAAGCCGGTTATATCGGAGCTGTGGTCGACATTAAAGAAGGCCCGGACGGATCACTTTTCTTTGTGGATATAGGTACTATCAGCGCTGCGGACGGCTCGGTGAAAAAAATCTCTTACACTGGGGCAAATCAACTGCCGGTGGCGGCGGCATCTGCTAACCCGACAAGTGGCACCACCGCTCCATTGCTCGTATCTTTCTCAAGCGCTGGCTCGTTTGATCCCGAAGCGCAGCCGTTAACGTACAGTTGGAATTTTGGCGACGGGCAGAGCTCAACGCAAGCCGATCCCCAGCATACATACAACCAAAAAGGTACCTATCAAGCTGCGCTTGCGGTTTCGGACGGTACATATTCGGTGATTAGCGATCCCATTACCATAATCGTTGGAATTCCTCCGATAGCAGGAGTAGATTCACCACCACAAGGTCTTATATTCAGAGGTGCTGAGGTGATCACGTATTCCGGCTCAGGAATTGATGCGGAAGATGGCGCTTTGCCGGCCAGCGCGTATTCCTGGACTGTCATTTTCCATCATCTCGATCATATTCATCCGTTTCTGGGGCCTTTGGTCGGTGAAACGTCAGGACAGTTTACAATTCCGGTTACAGGACATGATTTCCGAGGCTCAACGAGTTTTGAAATTATTTTGACGGTTACGGACAGCGATGGGAATCAAAACTCCTCATCGGTCTTCATTGTTCCCGACAAAGTTGACATTACCTTCTCTTCCCAGCCACCCGGTTTGAACTTGATTATAGACGGTATTACGATCCTGGCTCCCAGCGTCTATGACACCATGATTGGTTTTGTGCATTCCATTGAAGCGCCAGACCAAAATTTTGGCGGATCTCCTTACGTTTTTGGTTCTTGGTCGGACAGCGGAGCTCAATCCCACGACGTTACAGTACCCGCGCTGGCCCAACCCTACACCGCTACCTTTACTCCACCGCTAGACACCACCGCCCCTTCCATACCCGCCAATCTCGCAGCGACAGCGGTTTCCACCTCCCAGATCAATCTGTCTTGGAGCGCATCAACCGACGCGGTGGGTGTGGCCGGTTACCGCGTCTACCGCTGCCAGGGTTCAGGCTGTACGCCCGCCGTCCAAATCGCAAGCGTAACCAGCAGCTCCTATCAAAATACCAACCTCCTCGCTTCAACCATCTACACGTACGCGGTTACGTCTTATGACGCGGCCAACAACGAATCCGGACCGTCTGCGAGCGCGACCGCAACCACGCGAACCCCGTCGCCGGCTGCTCTGATCGCCGCTTATTCTTTTAGCGCCGGTTCCGGCACTGCTTTGGCTGACGCATCAGGCAATAACCGGAACGGCACCCTGGTTAACGGGCCAACGTGGACCACGGGCCAGGCCGGCGGCGCCCTTAGCTTTGATGGCGCAAATGATTATGTGACGATTGCAGATTTTGCGCCGCCCGCGAATTTAACCCTGGAAGCCTGGATTTATCCGAGCAACAACGGCGGTAAGGACTCCATCATTCTCGGTAAGAATAGCGCGGAGTACGACCTCAGAATCACTTCCCTGGGTTATCTGGATGGTACATCGGCAGGTGTTTGGCTGATTGACTCATCATTCAATTTCTATGCCCTAGCCAATGCCAATCAGTGGTATAATGTGGCTTACACCTTTGACAGCGTTACTCACACTCATAAGCTCTATCGAAACAGCGTCTTGGTTGCGAGCGGTACGAACACCGGCACGATCAGCAATACGAGCAATGCACTGTGGATTGGCCGCAATAGCCAGTGGAATTTCGGGACGTTCCTGGGGAAAATAGACAATGTGCGGATTTATGCCGGAGCTTTAACCCAGGCAGAGATCCAAACAGATATGTCGACGCCGGTAACGCCGTAGAAGGGTCCTCTTGGCGGGCAGCGCAGGGGACATAAAAGACCCTAGATTAGGTTTTGCTTAGCGCCAAGCGTCGGGCTGTGACTGATAGGAATTTGCTTTGTGACGCTGCGCGGTTCAGGGAGAATTGCTTCTGCGTCGGGTTCATTTCGACGACGGGTGGAACAGAGTTTTCTGGTGCCTCTGGAAAAGCTTCGGCCGCCAGAATCGGTGGTCTCACGATAGGGAATCGATTTCCCAACAGGAGGCGTGAGCTTTTCAGAGCGCACCGCCTGAAGAGCGTTATTCACGGCTTGCGCTTCTGTCGGTTCCGGAAATTCTGACCGCAAGAATTCCGGAAATTCTGGCCGGTCTTCGAAAGGAGACCGTGTCACTTCTCACGAGCATGACCCAGGGGCTTCTCACAAGCATGACCCAGGGTCCCGAGGCCGGGTTAGTTATAGCATGAGTTGGATCTCGTGATTCAATTGGCCGTTGGTCCGGTGCACCTCCTTTCGGAAGGATCTCCC
>JBGQHM010000005.1:0-47029 GCA_041497995.1 Binatia bacterium
CCACGGCGGCGCCGCTGCGCTCGGCAGTGTCCGGCAGTGTCTGCCTCCGCAACCAATGACCGCGCTACACAATCAGCGCGGCACCGCCTTGGTGGCCGCACTCAGCATTTCAATGATCCTGTTGCCACTCGGCGCCCTGGTAGCGCTGCAATGCCGCACCGATCTGGCCATTCAATACAACCTGCGCAACGATGTCGAGACATTCTATGTCGCGGATGCGGGACTGGCGCACGCCGTCGCGGAGATCGGGCCGGGGCAGTCGTTTGCTCAGCTCTTGGCTGGCCCCGACCACGTCAAGGGCACGGCTGACGACGGCGCGTTTCCCTTCGCCGAAGGAGCCCCGTCGGCGTTTCCGTACCCTCCCTTTCGCTACGACGTACAGGTGGTGCCCAGCGGCAGCAGCATGCTGCGCATTGTGAGCCACGCCACAGGCGCGCATGGCAGCACGAAGGTGTTGGACACGCTGGTAACGCGCGCTCCCCTCCCGTTCGCGCCATCTGCACTCTATACGGAGACCACCAACACCAATCTCGTCTTGGCTGACGGCTTCCGGCTCTCGGGCATCGATCATCAAGTCCTGTTCCCACCCGTGCCGGAGACCGCGCTTGCAACGCCGCTCCCTGCATTGAGCACATCGCGCGCCGATGCCGAGCCGACGTTGCGCGAAGCCATCTCCGGCGCGCCCGCCGGGCAGATATCGGGTGCCGCTGCGGGCGTGGCTACAGTCACGCCACTTGATTTGGGAACGTACGCCAATAGCATCATCAACACCCCGGGGGCGATCACATGCTCGGCCGCACCGGTCGGTGATGCTCAGTGGGGCACACCACAGGCGCCACAACTGTCAATCGTTGCGGGCGATCTCGATGTGCGTGGACGGCTCGCCGGCAGTGGCGTATTGCTCGTCCGCGGGGCATTGCACGTCGCTGGTATTGTCGAGTTCTCTGGCGTGATCCTCGTTCAGGGCGCCATCCTGTTCGAGCCGTCGAGTACCACCACGGTGGTGGGCACGCTATGGCAGGCACCAAGCCAAGACGAGCGGCTGGAGCTGCGTGGCAGCGGGATCGTCGCGTACAGCAGCAACGCCCTGTCTACCATCGATCACGCCTTTCCCGCGCTCCTGCCGCACGCTGTGGTAGTTGCCGGGTGGCAGGAGGAGCTGTAGCACCAACGTCTGCGCCACCGCCCTTTGCAAAGGGTTAGTTCGCCGGATATAACCGGACGGCGGTACGGAATCCGCCGCACCGCTGGAGGGGGAATGCCCAAGAGAATCCTAGTCGTGGAAGACGATGCTGACAATCGGCGCATCGTCGCCAAGACGCTGTCGGTCGAAGGCTACGAGATCGTCGAAGCCACAGACGGGATTCAAGCGCTGGCGCATGCGCTGGCGGACCACCCTGACCTCATCCTCATGGATCTGGCGCTGCCGAACATGGACGGCTGGGAGGCGACGCGCCGCTTGAAAGGCGATCCACGGACACGCGCGATCCCTGTCGTGGCGCTCACCGCCGTCGCCATGCGCGGCGACGAAGAGCAGGCGCGTGCGGCTGGCTGTGATGACTACATTTCGAAACCAGCACGCCCCGCTGCGATTCGTGAGATGGTGAGGAAATACACCGGGGGCATCTGACCTCGCGCGCGTCCGTTCCGACTGACACCATGGCGCAGAAACTACTCATCGTCGACGACAATCCGGACAGCGTCGCTATCATGCGCAGCATCCTGGAGAACCGCGGCTATCAGGTGTTCGTCGCAATCAGCGGCACGGACGCCCTGCAGGTCGTGAGCAAGGAAGCGCTCGATCTCGTGCTGCTCGATGTGATGATGCCCGAGATGAGCGGCATCGAGGTATTGCAGCAGATCAAAGACAACTCGCAGACCGGCCGACTGCCCGTGATCCTGGTCACCGCGAAGACGCACGACGAGGACGTGATGGTCGGCTATCAGTACGGCGCCGACTACTACATCACCAAGCCGTTCACGGCGAAGCAGTTACTCTACGGCATCGACCTCGTCCTCGGCAAAGGGGAATCGGTTGGGTGAGCGCGGCTGCCTGATCGCGTTTGAAGGCATCGAGGGCGCAGGCAAATCCACACATCTCCATCTCGCCGCTACTGCTCTCCGCGAGCGCGGCATCGCCGTGGTGGAGACCCGCGAGCCTGGCGGCACCGCAATCGGCACCGAGCTGCGCCGCATCTTGATGCATGTCCCCGACTCGCAACCCGCACCGCTCGCCGAGCTCCTCCTCTACTTGGCTGACCGCGCGCAACATTTGGCGGAAGTTGTCTCGCCAGCCCTCGCGCGCGGCGACATCGTGCTGACCGATCGCTTCTCCGCTTCTACCATCGCCTACCAAGGGTTTGCGCGACAGCTCGAAGTGGACAAAGTCAGCCGCCTCGACGCCATCGTGCGCGGCGGCGTTTCACCGGCGTGCACGATTCTGCTGGACTGCCCCGTTGCGATCGGCTTGCAACGCGCCCAAGGCGACGACCGCTTCCATCGCGAGCAGCTGGAGTTCCACGAGCGCGTCCGCCGGGCCTTTCTGAAATTCGCGGAGGACGATCCGGACCGCTACACACGCCTCGACGCGACAGCGCCGAGCGAACAGATTCATCAGCAGGTGATGGCAGCGATACTCCGATGCCTGCAGACGCGCTGACGAGTTTTACTGCACTGCGTGGACACCAGCGTGTGCGTGACTTCCTGCGCACCGCGGTAGCCAATGATCGCCTGCCACACGCGCTGTTGTTTGCGGGCGCAGACGGCATCGGCAAGCGGAGCCTTGCCCTTGCACTGGTCGCGTGGCTCCTCTGCGAAACGGATGCAGATGACGCCTGCGGAAGTTGCGCGGCCTGCCGGCAAGTGGCAGCGGGGAGCCATCCCGACTTCCAGCTGGTCAGCGTCGCCAGCGGCAAAAAGGAGATCGGCATCGACCGCGTGCGCGACGTCAAGCGCTTCACTCAGCTGCGCCCTATGCGCGGCACCGTCAAGCTCGCGGTGATCGATGATGCCCACATGCTCACCATCGCCGCACAGAACGCGCTACTGAAGACGCTGGAAGAGCCGCCCGAGCACTCGGTATTGATCCTCGTCGCCAACAACCCCGACGCGCTCTTGCCCACGGTAAGGTCGCGCTGCCAGCGAGTGCAGTTGTCGCCGCTCCCGAACGACGCGGTGGTCGAGATCCTCACGCGCGACCACGGCATCGCACCCGCGACCGCCCGCCAACTCGCGGCGCTCGCCGAGGGCAGCCCGGGTCGAGCGCTGGCCCTCAGCCGCTGTGCAGCAAGCGAGGAAGGCCCCGCGCAACTTGCCGGTCTCCGGAGCGCTCGCTATGTAGACATCATGCGCCTCGCCAATCGGATTGGCCTGCCGGAGGCTGATACCGGCACAAAGCTCGAGATGCTCTTGTCGCAATTGCGCGACGACGCCGTGCGCGCGCTGGGTGCGGAGCATCTTGCCGTGAGCGCCGCCACCGTCGCTGCGCCGGCTGACGAGCGCAGCGTACGGGCCACACTCCTGGCCGCGGACTTGATTCACGGCACACGCGAAGCGATGCGGCGCGGCAATCCAAACCGGCAGTTGATGCTCGAGGCGTTGTTGCTGCGCCTCGCACGCACCGAATGAACGGCCCTGCGGGGTCGCGGACGAGTCACTGTGGGCCGTTTCTACGTCACAACACCGATCTACTACATCAACGCCGAGCCGCATCTCGGGCATACGTACACGACCGTCATCGCCGACACCTTGGCGCGCTTCCGGCGTGCCCGCGGCGACGAGACGTTCCTGATCACCGGAACCGACGAGCATGGCGACAAGATCGCCGCCGTGGCGGCGGCCGCCGGTCTCAGCCCGCGGGCATACGCCGACCGTATCAGCCCGATCTTCCGCGAGACCTGGGACGCATGCGGGTTCCACTACAACCAGTTCGTGCGGACTACCGATGACTACCACGAGCGCATCGTCCAGGAGTATCTCGGCCGCGTCCACGCCAACGGCGACATCTACTTCAGCCGCTACGGCGGTTTGTATTGCACCGGCTGCGAGCGCTTTCTCACGGAGAAGGAGCTCGTCGACGGCAAGTGCCCCGATCATCTGACAGCGCCGACGTTGATCGAAGAGGAAAATTACTTCTTCCGCATGACCAAGTACCTCGACCGCCTCATCGCCTTTTACGAGACGCATCCGGAGGCGATTACGCCGGAGCACTACCGTAACGAGGTGTTGGGGATGTTGCGCAGCGGCGGGATCGGCGACCTGTGTATCTCGCGCCCCAAGCAGCGCCTGGAGTGGGGCATCGAGCTGCCGTTCGATCGCAACTACGTCACCTACGTATGGTTCGACGCTCTAATCAGCTACGTGAGCGGACTGCGCGTCAACGGCGAGGCCACCTTCGATGCGATGTGGCCCATGGCGCATCACGTCATCGGCAAAGACATTCTCAAGCCACACGCGATCTTCTGGCCCACAATGCTGATGGCCCTCGGCCTGCCGCTGTTCAAGCGCCTGCTCGTGCACGGCTATTGGACCCACGGTGGGAACAAGATGTCGAAGACCTTGGGAAACGTGATTCGCCCGTTGGAAATGAAGGCGCGCTACGGAATGGAGACGTTCCGTTACTTCCTGCTGCGCGAAATGGCGTT
Organism: Binatia bacterium; assembly: GCA_041497995.1. Taxonomy (GTDB): domain Bacteria; phylum Desulfobacterota; class Binatia; order HRBIN30; family HRBIN30; genus DATKMS01. Next base: position 4,644 of record JBGQHM010000005.1, read on the forward strand.
CGGACAAGATGCGGACTTCAATGAGGCTGCCTTTGTAACGCGCGTCAACGCCGATCTGGCCAACAATCTGGGGAATCTCGTGAGTCGCACGCTGTCCATGCAGCAACGCTACTTCGAAGGTGCGGTCCAGCCGCTTGGCGCGATGACCGCCGAAGATGAGGGACTGATCGCCGCGTTCACCGCGGCGCACCGCGAGACGCCACGCCTCACCGAGGAGCTCGCATTGCACCGCGCACTCGAGACCCTGTGGCGCGCCATCGATCACGCCAACAAGTACATCGTCGTCACCGCTCCCTTCACCCTCGCCAAAGACCCGGCACAGCGGCCGCGCGTAGGGTCAATCCTGCACCATCTGTTGGAAGCGCTGCGTGCGACTTCGCTGCTGCTCACATGGTCGCTCCCTGAAACCAGCGCGCACATCCAACGCCTACTCGGGCTGGAACCGGTCACCGACTTGCCGGCCGATCTCGCCTGGGGCACCCACTTCGCACCTGGCCACCGCACGCAGCCGTCGGTCGTTCTGTTCCCACGTATCGAAACACCCGCCGCCGCTTCGTGAGATGAGCTTCGCCGCCATCGCCGCGCTGCCGCCCGGCGTCACGCTGATTGACTCTCACTGCCACCTCGACGAGGAGCGCTTCGCCGCAGACCGCGACGCCGTCATCGCGCGCGCCGAAGCAGCAGGGGTCGCACGCATGGTCACGATCGGCGCCAGCGGCGGCATGCAAGCGAATCACGACGCGGTCGCGTTGGCGCAACGGCACGCCAGCATCTTTGCCACGGTTGGCATCCACCCGCATGAAGCAAGCACGGTGACATCCGCGGTAGTCGACGAGATTGCCCGTCTGGCGCGCGCCCATCGAGTCGTCGCGATAGGTGAGACCGGCCTGGACTACTACTACGACAACTCACCGCGGCCGGCGCAACAGGAAGCGTTCCGTCAGTTCGTCGCGCTCGCGCGCCAACTCCAGCTGCCGCTAGTGGTGCACCTCCGCGATGCTTACGACGATGCGCTGACCATCCTGCGCGACGAGCACGCCGCCGAGGTCGGCGGAGTGATCCATTGCTTCAGCGGCGACCGCGGCGTTGCCGGCGCCTGCCTCGATCTCGGATTCCATCTTTCATTCAGCGGCATCGTCACGTTCAAGAACGCCGATGAGCTGCGGGCCGTGGTGCGCATGACTCCCGGCGATCGCCTGCTGGTTGAAACCGACGCCCCGTTCCTCACGCCGGCGCCGCACCGCGGCAAACGCAACGAACCCGCCTACGTCGTGCTGACCGCAGCCACGATCGCGGCGGAGCGCCAACAGCGGATCGAGGAGCTGGCGGCGCTCACACAAACGAACACGGAACGTCTGTTCCGCCTTTCGTAGATTGGCGGCGCGGAAGCGAGCCGCGCGTTAGGCCGCGGCCCGCGTGTCGCGCAGCAGACGGAGTGCTTCGCGGATCTGCGCAAGCGTACAGGGTTTGCTGAGCGTCGGCTGTGCCGGGAGTTTCTCGCGCAGGCCACGGCTCTCCACGCGCCACAGCCCTCCCGTGACGAAGACGACGCGGCGCGCAACGTCTGGATGCTCCGCGAGGAGACGCGCGTAGACCTCCTGCCCGGAAATATCGGGCAAGCGCACATCGAGGAAGACGGCGTCGAAGGTGTCGCGAGCGACCGCGGCCAACGCATCCTCGCCGGTCGCCACACGCTGCACGGTCAGACCCTCACGTGCCAACATGCTCGCGAGTGTGTCGGCGACCGCGGGATCATCGTCGACGAGCAGGACGGTACGCTGGCCACCGGCTTCCACAGCAGCGGCCACCGGCAAGCGCACGGTGAAGGTAGTCCCTTCGCCCGCAACGCTACGCACCGTCATGTCACCGCCGTGGGCTTGAACGATGCCGTAGCTCACACTCAGACCGAGGCCGTTGCCCTCCTCCTTGGTGGAGAAGAACGGGTCGAACACCCGCGGCAGGTCGTCGGGCGGAATCCCGACGCCACCGTCGTGCACTTCCATCGACACGCCGCCGGGGCTGTGTTGGATATCCACGAACAGTGTGCCGCCGCTTGGTTCCATCGCTTGCGCTGCATTGGTGAACAGATTCACGAGTACCTGCTGCATCTGCTTGGCATCGGCGAGCACGGGGGGCAGGTCCGACGCGAAGCGCGTGTCGCTCCGAATGTGGCTCCGACCCAGATCGTGCGCCATCAATAGCAACGTGTCACGCACGAGAGCGCGCAAATCGACCGGTCCGCGCTGCGGCGGTTGCGGGCGCGCAAACCCGAGCAACCCCTGCACAATCTCAGCAATCCGCCGGCCTTGCGTCTCCACGCTGGCCATCGCCACACGCAGTGCCTCGACGTCTGCCGGCCCGCGAGCGATCTCGGTTTGCCCGAGGATGCCCACCAGCGCGTTGTTGACTTCATGCGCCACCCCGGCCGCCAGCTCGCCTGCGACTGCCAAGCGGTCAGCTCGGTGCAACTGTTCCTGAAGCTTCCGCTGAGCAGAAATGTCTTGCATGATCACCACCGCGCCCTGAACCTGATTCTCTTCCGCACGGATGAGGCTGGTGTTGAACGAGAGGGGGAAGACGGTACCGTCCTTTCGCCGCGCACTGGCTTCCCCGCGCCAACTAGTCTCCGCCATGGTCCGCTGGACATCGCGCACCCAGTCTTCCGACATCTCACCGCCCAGCGTGAGGGCGTCGCGACCGACGACTTCGGCGCGCGTGTAGCCGAAGAGTTGCAGGAACGCTTCGTTCGCAAACACGATGCGCCGGTGCCGATCGGTGATCAGCACGGCCTCCGCGGTGCTCTCGACTGCACGCACCAGTCGCCGGCTTTCCTCCACCAGACGCGCGCGTTCCAGCGCCACCGCCGTCTGTCCGGCTACACCATCCGCAATGGTCAGATCGCGTTGGGTGAAGCTGTGTTGCCCGTTGCGCCGCGCGAACTGTACAACGCCGTAGAAACGGCCGCCGCTGAGAAGCGGTGCAGTCAGCAGCGTCGGCGTGTCTGGCACACCGATGCGCGCCATCCCGCGCGGCGCGATGACGGCGCAGTGCCCGAGCGTACGCACCCACTCGAGGTCGGGGACCTCCGCCGGGGTCAACTTGAGTCCGGCAAGTCGCCGCGCCATCGCCGGCTCGACGCCTGACACCGCCGCACCTCGGTAGGTCGCGCTATCCTCGTTCCACAGGAAGATGCCGCAATAGTCGACCGACAAGACCCGCGGCGCCACGTCGACCACCTTATTGAGAATCTCGTCGATGCGAGTGAGTCGGCTGATCGCCTCGCTCACCGCTAGCAACGCACCGGTGACGATCGCACTGGCATGCTCGCGCTGCGCCGAATCGCGTGCCCGGCGGGCCTCTGCACCAGCTTCCTTTTCCTTCTCGGCAACCTGCCGGAAGACCCAGGTGGCCCCGACCAGGATCGCGCCAAGCACGCCGATCCGGAATATGAAATCAAGGCGCTGTTCAACCATCGCCGGCAGCACATCGATGGGAACGACCGTCCACCATCCGACGACGTGCCCGCCCGAAAGCACACCGCTGCTGATAAGCATCGTAGCGATCGCCGCTGTGCCAGCGTTTGGACCGTACACGACGCCGTAACCAGCAACCTTGATCAAGCACACTAGGACCACCGGGCTGTTCACTCCGCCGGTCCAAGCGCTCAGGAACGTCATCGTTCCGAGATTGACGGCCAGATCGGCAAGAATGATCGGGCCGCTCATGCGCCGGGCACGATAGCGCAGACAAAAGACGGAGTTGGCAGCGAAGTAACCGAGGAACAGGCCGTGAATGACCCACGGCATGGAGAAGTCGACGAGGAACGCCTCGTTGAAGAGGATCCACACCGCCAGCCCGTCCAACAGCCGGAACGCCAGCATGGGAAAGGCGGTCTGCTGAATCAGGTCGCGCTTGAGACCTTCTCCGAACGTTGCAAAGCGCGCGGCGGTCAGGGCTCCCACGCGCTTACTGTAGTGGTTCCGCGCCCACCTGTGCAAGCCGCAGCGGTGCCCTGCCAGCGCGATCCGGTGGCCGCCGGCCGAACGCGCTGCAAGCAGTTACGCTACGACTTGTTTGCCTTCTTCTGCTTGCTCTTCTGTTGTGGCTTGGCAGCGGCCGGACATGCCTTGTACCCATCGGGTAGCAGGAACATCGCGTAGAACTCCTTGTTTTGCTGCGGCGCATCGACACGCGTGCCGAGATCCACAACCAAGGGTGTGGTGCCCTTGCGGTCCGCAGTGGCGCCCAGCATCACGCGATACATACCCTCGTCCGAGGTTCTCGTGCGGATGCTCCAACCATTGGCCAGAAACACTTTCACGAAGCGATTCTTGATCGGCTGCCCCTGCACATCGACGAGCTTACCCTTGAAGTGAAGATCGTAGGGATAGGCGAAGCGCGCCCCGTAGTTCTCTGTGATCATGCACTTCCCGCACGGCTGCCCGTCCAGGTACCCTTCCTCGGCGCCCGTCTGACACTTCTTCGAGCTGCCGCTCGCAGAGGAGCAACTGTTGCATTGCACGAGGACGGCGAGTGTTGTGCCGTCGGGATCTTTGATCGGCTGGACATCCGGCATGTTCTCCGCGCGGACCACCGGCCCCGCCACCATCAGACCAAGCGCTCCCACCATCAACAACCACTTCTGCATGATCCCTCCTGAGATTGCCCGCAGCGCAGAGCCGCGGGACGACGTTGCATTCTGCGCCGCCCTTCCTATACTGCGGGCCGACATTGGGTCAACCCGGTCGACCACGCATGCCCGCGGACCACGCACCATTGGAGATCGAACGCGCTGCAGAGATCGTGCTCCGCGCGCAGCACGTCGTTGCGCTCACGGGTGCCGGCATGTCCGTGGAGAGTGGGATCCCGCCATTCCGGGGTCCCGGCGGCCTGTGGACCAAACACGGCGAGCCGCCCATGAACGGCTACCAACGCTTCCTCGCCGACCCGGCGAAGGCATGGCGTGATCGGCTGTCCCCGAGCGGCCCGATGCGTGAGCTGTGGGAGACGCTGCGCACCGCGCAGCCCAACCCCGGACACCATGCGCTGGTGCGTCTGGAAGAGCTCGGCATTCTCCGCTGCCTGATTACGCAGAACGTCGACAACTTGCACCGCGCCGCCGGCACGCGCGCACTAGCCGAGATCCACGGCAATCACACGCTCATCCGTTGCATCGAGTGCGTCAACCGTTTCGAGTCCGAGGAGATCTCATTGGCAGAGCTGCCGCCGCACTGCCCGCGATGTGGCGGCGTGCTGAAGAGCGACACCGTGTCGTTCGGCGAGCCGATCCCAAATGACGTACTGGCACAGTGCTTCGCCGCAACAGAGAGCTGCGATTGCATGATCGTCGCCGGCACCTCGGCGACGGTCTACCCTGCCGCGCAGTTCCCCCTCGATGTCCGCCAGCGCAGTGGCGACCTGATCGAGATCAACCCGTACGAGAGTGAGCTGACCGCATACTGCAGCGTCAGCCTACGCGGCCCGTCGGCAGCGGTCCTGCCGCAACTCGTCAGGCGTATCGTACAGCTGCGCAGCGTCTGAGGGCGAGTCACGCTCTGGGCTCGGAGATGAGACGAGCCCATCCGATGTTGGCGCGAGCATCGGCTCGTTGCCCCGACCGATTTTGGAGGGTACCTTGTGTCGCGCCTGAAGTTCCGGAGGATAAGGGAACCGCCCGATCAAACGGGCGACTGGAGGGGTTATGCCGAAGATGCGAGTCGCACAGGTGGGGCGTCCGAACGGGCCCCTCGAAATCGTCGAGCGTGACATTCCAGAGCCGACCGCCGGCGCGGTGCGAGTCGAGGTCGAGGCGTGTGGCATCTGTCATAGCGACTCGTTCACGAAGGAAGGAACGTTTCCGGGGCTCCAGTATCCGCGCGTCCCAGGGCACGAGATCGCCGGCACGGTAGACGCGGTCGGCGCTGGCGTCGCGGGTTGGAGCCCTGGCCAGCGCGTCGGCGTCGGCTGGCACGGCGGACACTGTGGGTACTGCATATCGTGCCGCCGCGGTGACTTCGTCACCTGCCAGGTTGCTCCGCAGATCCCAGGGATCACGTACGACGGCGGCTACGCTGAGTACATGATCGCTCCGGCCACAGCGCTGGCGCTCATCCCACCGGAGCTGTCTGCCGTGGAAGCCGGACCACTGATGTGCGCCGGCATCACCACCTACAACGCGCTACGCAACAGCGGCGTGCGGGCCGGCGATCTCGTTGCGATACTCGGCATCGGTGGGCTTGGCCACCTCGCCGTCCAGTTCGCCGCAAAGATGGGTCTCCACACCGTCGCCATCGCGCGCGGCAAGGACAAGGAAGCACTGGCTCGCAAGCTCGGCGCGCGACACTACATCGACTCGCAGTCGCAGGACCCGGCCGCGGAGCTCACCAAGCTCGGCGGCGCCAAAGTCATCGTCGCCACCGTGACCAACGGCAAGGCGATGAGTGTGGTAGTAGGGGGCTTAGGCGTGGGCGGGAAATTGATCGTGATTGGCGCCGCTGCCGAGCCCATTGAGGTGCCACCCATTTCGTTGATCCTCGCACGCCGGTCGATTGTGGGCTGGCCAGCGGGAACCTCGCTCGACTCGCAGGATACCCTCTCCTTCAGTGTGCTCACCGGCGTCCGCTCGATGAACGAGACCTTCCCGCTCGAACGCGCCGGCGAGGCGTACGAGCGCATGATGAGCGGCAAGGCGCAGTTTCGCGTCGTGCTTACCACCGGGCACCAACCGCTCCACCCAAACGCGCCGCACCACTCTCAGGAGCCTAGGGCGTGAAGGACGCTGCTGATGAAGGTGCGTACAGTCTACTTCAAGGTTCGGCATCTGGCGCCCGCGCTCGAGTGGTGGCGGGCGTTCCTTGAATGTGAGCCTGCGAAGACTTTCCCGGAGTGGAGTGAGTTCCGCGTCGGGGGGATCAACTTGGGCCTTCTGCAGCTTGCAGATGGCGTCGAAGCGAACCGCCGGCGCTCTTGCGTGCCGGTCCTCGAGCTCAGCGACGATGAGATCGACGACGTCATCGCACGGGCGAAGCGGCTCGGCGCCACCGCGATGCTCGAGGGGCCGGCGCATCCCGACTTCCCGAACACCGCTGCGGTCCTCGTCGACCCATTCGGCAACGAGTTCGAGGTGACGAACTATCACGGGTGACGGGGTCGAGGTTCCCTCGCGGCCGGGGTTGCGATATCCTCTGCCGTGCAGCTATCGTCTCCTCGCACCACCGGTCAGAGAGATGTCACAGTACGTCGCCAACAAGGACGCAGAGGTCTCCATTGAGCGCTACGAGCAGCTCGTTGCGTACTTCGAGAATGCCTGCAAGCCATGCGAGCGTTGGCGCATCGGCACGGAGTACGAGAAGGTCGCCGTGTGGGCGGCGAACGGGCACGCCGTCCCGTTCACGAATGGCATCGAAGAGATCCTGCGCCGCCTCGCGGAGCGCTACGACTGGCAACCGATCGTCGAGGAAGGCCGCATCGTCGCCCTGCAGGGAGTTGGCGCCACGGTCACGCTCGAACCCGGCGGCCAACTCGAGCTGAGCGGCCAGCAGTGCGAGAGCGTGCACTGCGCCCGCAAGGAGTTCGAGCAGCACGTCAAGGAGATCGTCACCGTCGGCGACGAGCTCGGCATCGTCTTCCTGGGGCTCGGCATGCAGCCGATCAGCACGCTGGACGAGATCGAATGGGTGCCGAAAAAGCGCTACGGCATCATGGGACCGTACATGCTGCGCGTCGGCACGCTCGGTCAACGGATGATGAAGCAGACCGCTACCGTGCAAGTAAACATCGATTACGGCAGCGAGCGCGATGCAATCGCGAAAATGCGCGTCGGCATGGGCATCGCCCCGCTGCTGACCGCGATGTTCGCCAACTCCCCCATCCACGACGGACGGTTGAACGGGTACATGAGCTTCCGCGGTCATATCTGGACCGACACCGACGCCGCTCGCTGCGGGCTGCTGCCGTTCGTCTTCAACGACCGCTGCGGCTTCACCGACTACGTCGAGTACGCCCTCGATGTCCCAATGTACTTTCTCGTCCGTGACGGCCGCTGGACCGACATGACGGCGTTGACCTTCCGGCGCTTCTGGACCGAGGGGTACCAGAACGAGCGCGCCACGATCGCCGACTGGGACGCGCATCTCACGACGCTGTTCCCCGAGTTCCGCCTGAAGCGCTATATCGAGGCGCGGTCGATCGACAGCCAACCACCCGAGCTCATGCTCGCCGCACCGGCGATCATCAAGGGGATCTTCTACACCGACGACTGTCTCGGGGCAGCGTGGGACATGGTGAAGCGCTGGAAGTGGGAAGAGCGACTAGCTCTGTATCACGCCGTGCACCGCGAGGCACTGCGCGCGCACATCCGCGGCATCGAGGTGCGCGAGCTGGCACGTGAGCTCGTCGACATCGCCGAGACTGGGCTCCAGCAGCAGGCGCTGCTCAACGCGGCCGGCGACAGCGAAGCCGTCTATCTCGAACAACTGCGCGACCAGGTCCGACGCGGGCGCTGCCCCGCCGACTCCGTCATCAATAAGTGGAACGGCAAGTGGGATCGTGATGCGACCCGCCTCGTCGCCGGCAGCGCGTATCGGCTCGCGGCGTGAGCACCACCACTCGCGCAAATCCGCCGAATGAATTCGCGGCAACAAGAGGGCTCTCGAAGCGCGCGCCCCGCTCCGTTAAGTTCACCGCGTCCGTACTGCCATGACTTCCGGCATCATCACCCTGCTGACGGACTTCGGGACGGCCGACGCGTTCGTCGGTATCATGAAGGGCGTCATTCTCGGCATCAACCCGCAGGCGCGGCTGATTGACCTCACGCACGCAATAGGGCCGCAGCAGCTCCTCCCCGCGGCCCTCATCCTCCGCAGCAGCGCACCGTTCTTTCCGCCAGGCACAATCCACGTGGCAGTTGTCGATCCCGGCGTCGGGTCGGCGCGCCGGCCCATCGCGATCGAAACCGAACGGGCGTTTCTGGTCGGACCAGACAACGGCGTGCTGTCGCTCGCCGCAGCTGCCTTGGGGTGTCGACACATCCGCACCATCGAGACGCAGGAGCTTTTCCGCCAGCCGGTCTCGCAGACGTTTCACGGCCGCGATATCTTCGCACCCGTCGCGGCGCACCTGTCGCGCGGCCTCGCATTCGACACGCTCGGATCGCCGATCGACTCCGTCGTCGAGCTCACGGTGCCAGCGCCGCAGCACACCACAGCGGGCATCCGCGGCGAGGTGATTCACGTCGACCACTTCGGCAATCTGCTCACCAACATCGACGCCGACGCGCTTGCACGCTTCCCAGCGCAGCGCGTTTCCGTTAGCATCGGCCAAACGCCTGTTGCCGGACCAGTCGCCGCCTACGCCGCAGTGTCTGAGGGCACCGCGCTCGCGATCGTCGGCAGCTGGGGCGTGGTGGAGATCGCGGTGCGCAACGGGAGCGCGGCACAAACGTTTTCTGCGGGACCGGGGACACCCGTCACCGTAGCAGTGGAGTCACGTGACGTATGAGACCGTTCGGTTCCGATCCTGCCATTGAGGCATACTCCGCACCGCCCTGGGAGCGGCCCATCGCCAGCAGCGAGCCCCGCCGCATCCCGGTGGTGCACATTGTTCTGTTCATCCTGACCTTCATCACGACATCGATGGCGGGCGCGTTCGAAGCCGGCGCAAATCCGCTCAATGACTTCGCGTCGATTCGCGCCGGGTTTCCGTTCTCGGTGACCCTGATGTCGATCCTGCTGGTGCACGAGCTGGGTCACTACACGCTGTCTCTGGCCCACGGCGTACGCGCCACCCTGCCCTATTTCATTCCGGGCCCGCCGTTCCTGATCGGCACGTTCGGCGCGTTCATTCGGATGAAGTCTCCACCGGCGACACGCCGTGCACTGTTCGACGTCGGTGCAGCCGGACCGTGGGCTGGGCTGATGGTCGCGATTCCCGCGGTGCTCATTGGTCTGCGGCTGTCCGAGGTGCGCCCACTCGGATTGCAAGAGGGGGGATATGTTCTCGGCGATTCGATCCTGTTCTCCTTCCTGACCCGCATGGCCCTCGGTGTCGTGCCCGAGAACGTGACCATCCTCCTGCACCCGATTGCCTTCGCCGGGTGGATTGGATTGTTCGTCACGGTGCTCAACCTCCTACCGATTTCGCAGCTCGATGGCGGACACGTTGCGTATGCCATGTTCGGTCGCTGGCACGGTGTGATCTCGCGCACGTTTATTGTCGCGATCGCGCTCCTCGGCTTCCGAGGATGGCCCGGGTGGTTCGTGTGGGTCTTGGTGCCTTTGGTGATCGGCGTGGATCATCCGCCAACGTACGACAGCCGAACGCCCCTGGACCGGCGCCGTCTGCTCGCCGCATGGCTGACGGTTGGTGCATTCGTCCTCATCTTCATGCCCGAACCGCTGGCCCTCACGCAGCCGTCACCCGCGTTCGAAGGCGAGAGGACCGAAGTCGCGTGGCGCCCAGCCGCGCCGCAGCCGCACTATCACCTGTTCGTACCTTTCCACACCGCGCCGCGCCCGGAGGGCATTCCGCTATGAGCGACCGTCTCACCTGGGACCAGTATTTCCTCACGATCACCCGTCAAGTCGCGGAGCGCTCGACCTGTACCCGCGCCAAGGTGGGTGCGGTGATCGTACGTGACAAGAACATTCTGGCGACCGGCTACAACGGTTCGCCCGCCGGCTTGCCGCACTGCACGGACGTTGGCTGCCTCATCTACCGGTCGACGACACCCAGCGGCGAGACCGAGGAAAATTGTTTCCGCACCATTCACGCCGAGATCAATGCCATTGCACAGGCGGCGAAGAACGGTGCGGTCATCCGCGACGCGGACATCTACATCACGCACACGCCCTGCATCCACTGCTTCAAGGTACTGATCAACACCGGCATCCGGCGCATCTGCTACGAGAAGGAGTACAAGCTGCAGACGTTGCAGCCTTTGCTGGAATATGCCACGCACGTGCAGCTGGAGCGCGTCAGTCTGCCGGACCGCTGACGGCGAGGTTGTAGCGGCGGGTTTCAAACCCGCATCGGCCGTCCGCTGCACACATTGATTCCATTCACCCATCCTGTCACAAGCAGGAACGGTCCGTCATGAGCGACGCCACGACACAAGCCAACGACAGTCTGCTGATCGCCGAGACGCAGCATAGCTTCGTGTTCTTCTCGACGTTGCTGGACAAGCCGGTGCACGACGCCAACGGCGTGCTCGTCGGCCAGCTCAGCGACTTGGCAGTGTCGGTTGCCTATATGTTCCCGCCCGTCGTGGCGTTCGTGGTGCAGCGCGGCCGGTGGGAAAAGTTCGCCCTGACTGGCCGCTGGACCGATGTCGTCGACATCAGCGGCGCGGCGATCCGCCTCAGCGTCGGCATCCAAGCGCTGACGCCGTCGAAGACGGACAACCCCGGCGAGGTGCTGATTCGGGAAGCGCTGCTCGACAAGCAGATCGTCGACATGAACGGCGCCAAGGTGGTGCGCGTCAACGACCTGCACTTCCTCAAGGTAGGCGCCTGCGAGTTGCGCCTCGTGCACGTCGATGCCGGCACGCGTGGACTCGTGCGACGCATGGGCTGGGAACCGCGCATCGACGGACTGTTGCGGCGCGTCGCGCCGCACGCGCACTACCTGAGTGCCGAACGGCTCATCCGCTGGAACTACGTGCAGCCGCTCGCGCTCGACGACAAGGCGCACCGCATCCGGCTGAGCGTCATGCAACGGCAAGTGAAAGAGCTGCACCCCGCGGACATCGCCGAGATCCTTAAGGACCTCGACACCCACGAGCGCGCCACGATGTTCCGCTCGCTCGATCGGGAAACCGCCGCCGACGCGCTCGCCGAAGTCGACGATCCGCGCATCCAGACGCAGCTCCTGGAAACCGTATCGCAGGAAGACGCCGCCGACATCCTCGAAGAGATGCCACCCGACGAAGCCGCCGACCTGCTCAGCGAGCTCCCGCCGGAGACCTCCACGGCCCTGCTGCACAAGATGGAGGTGGAGGACGCGGAGGATGTCCGCGAACTGCTGACCTACCCGCCGGACACCGCGGGCGGCATGATGACCACCGAGCTCGTCGCCCTGCCCGCTGGACTCACGGTCGAGGAAACGTTCGGACAGTTGCGCAACCAGGCCCCTGACGTCGAGAACATCTATTACCTCTTCGTCGTCGACGCCGAGCAACGCCTTGTCGGTGTGCTGAACCTGCGCCAGTTGATCATGGCGCAACCAACGGCACGTTTGGACGAGATCATGATCAATGAACCGGCGCGGGTGCATCACACCGACAGCCGCGATTCCGTCGCGGAGATAGTCGAGAAGTACGACCTCCTCGCCTTGCCCGTCGTCGACGACGGCGATGTGCTCATCGGCATGATCACCGTGGACGACGTGGTCAGCCACATCGCCAACCAGGCATGGAAGCGCAAGCTGGGGCATTGAGACGCTGGCTCCCGCACGGCGTCCGCACGCGCTTGCGTGCACGGCTGCGCGGCGGCATCTGGGCGCGCATCGCGCTCATCGTCGCGGTCATCGGGCCGGGCGTCATCACCGCCAACGTCGACAACGACGCCGGCGGCATCACCACCTACTCACTCGCCGGCGCGCGCTTCGGATACGGCCTGCTGTGGACGCTGCTGCCGGTCACGCTGGCGCTCGTGGTCATCCAGGAGATGTGCGCGCGCATGGGTGTGGTTACGGGCAAGGGCCTCGCCGACCTCATTCGCGAGCAGTTCGGGGTGCGCGTCACCTTCTACATCATGGTGACGCTGCTGTTCACGAATCTCGCCAACACCATCGCCGAGTTCGCCGGCGTGGCGGCGGCGTTGGAGATCTTCGGCATCAGCAAGTACATCTCGATCCCGACGTCGGCGCTGTTCGTCTGGTGGTTGATCGTCTACGGCACCTATCGACGCGTTGAGAAAGTCTTCCTGGTCGCCTGCGTCTTCTACGTCGCCTATTTGATCTCCGGCTTCATGGCGCGCCCGCCGTGGGGCGAAGTGCTCACCCGCATGATCGTCCCCGAGTTCCACTGGCGCGGCGACTACATCGTCATGCTGGTCGGCGTGATCGGCACGACCATCGCGCCGTGGATGCAGTTTTACCTGCAGGCGGCTGTGGTCGAGAAGGGGGTGCGGATAGCGGACTATCGGTACACCCGCTACGACGTAGCCGTCGGCTGCGTCGTGGCCGTCGTCGTAGCGATGTTCATCATGGTGGCCTGTGCGGCGACGCTCCATGAGCATCAGATCCCGATCGAGACAGCGCAGGACGCCGCGTGGGCGCTGGCGCCGCTCGCTGGCAAGTACTGCGCCGGCCTCTTCGCCTTCGGCCTGTTCAACGCCTCACTCTTCGCGGCATCGGTCCTGCCGCTGTCGACCGCGTACTACGTCTGCGAAGGCTTTGGATGGGAGACCGGCATCGACAAGCGCTTCCGCGAGGCGCCGCAGTTCTTCGGCCTGTACACGGCGCTCATCGTGCTCGGGTCGGCCTTCATTCTCATCCCGCACTTCCCACTGCTGACAGTCATGTACTGGTCGCAGGTGCTCAACGGCGTATTACTGCCGTTCGTCCTGATCTTCATTCTGCTGTTGGTGAACCGCAGCGACCTGATGGGCGCCTATGTGAACTCGCGGACGTACAACGTCGTCGCCTGGGGCACCTCGGCGATCATGATCGTCCTGACGTTGATCATGGTCGTCCTATTGCTGCTGGGGTACTAGTGGGCTGCGCCCAGCGTCCTTTCTATGGACCGCTCCCGTTGGTCGCTATGGGTTGCTCTCGCACACTTAACTCAAGCGCGATGAGTTTTTGCCTTCGAAGACCCCGAGTGCGCCCGCGCTCGAAGCCGCGTAGGGTCCGCTGTGCGGACCGCTTTGGAGGCGTCGACGTGGAACGCCGCGTGGTCCGCACTGCGGACCCAACACCTCTCGAATGAAAGCCATCGTTCTCACCGCGCCCGCGCCTATCGACACTGCACCTCTCCAGCTCCGCGACATTCCCATCCCCGCACCCGCGTCGAACGAGATCCGCGTGCGCGTCGAAGCGTGCGGCATCTGCCGCACGGACTTGCACGTCGTGGAGGGTGAGCTGCCACCGCAGGTGGCGCACATCGTGCCGGGGCACCAGGTCGTTGGCGTGGTTGACCGCGTGGGTGCAACCGCCACTCGGTTCAAGGATGGCGACCGGGTCGGCATTGCCTGGTTGCGCGCCACATGCGGTGTCTGCCGCTACTGCCAGGCGGGCAACGAGAACCTTTGCCCACAGGCACGCTTCACGGGCTACCACGCCAACGGCGGGTACGCGGAGTACGCCGTCGTGCGCGAGGACTTTGCCTACGCCTTGCCCCTCAACCTCACTGCCGCAGAAGCTACGCCGCTGCTGTGCGCCGGCATCATCGGCTACCGCGCACTGCGTCGCGCCGAGATGCGGCCGGGGTGCCGGCTCGGACTGTATGGCTTTGGATCATCGGCGCACATCGCGATCCAGGTCGCGCGCCATCTTGGGTGCACCGTCTACGTCATGACCCGCGACGCACGGCATCAGCAGCTGGCGCGCCAGCTCGGCGCGGTGTGGGTGGGCGCCGCCGACGCAACGCCGCCGGAGAAGCTCGACAGCGCCGTACTGTTCGCACCGGTCGGCCACCTGGTGTTGCCGGCGCTCGAGGCGCTCGATCACGGCGGCACGCTGGCGCTCGCCGGGATTTACCTCACGGATATCCCCACGCTCAACTATGAGCGGCACCTGTTCCACGAGAAGAACGTGCGCAGCGTCACCGCCAACACGCGGCGCGACGGCGAGGAGCTACTGCATCTCGCCGCTGAGATCCCGATCTGTCCGCAGACAACGACGTTCCCACTCGATGAGGCGAACCAGGCTCTCCAAAAGCTGAAGCACGATGCCATCGAAGGTGCGGGCGTGCTGGTTGTCGCAAACAGTTAATCGGTGCGAAGGTGCGAAGCTGGCGTGCGTCTGGGCGGTGCCGCTCAATCGCTCTTGTCTTTGAAGAGGCTCCCGCTGTTGCGAGTCGCGGGCGCAGAGTAGTCAGCCAGCCAGCAGAGACCGTCACTGTTGACCAGTTGCACCTCGACGCTCGGGCTCTGGGCGAGCGGGAGCGCTGGCACAGACAACTTGGCGCCCTTGCCTTCGACCACGATCTTCACGGCGCCGGCACCACCGGCCTGCAACAGGATCTTCGACACTCCGTCGGGTGCCGCGTTGTTGTTGTATCGAAAGCCCTTGCTGCCAATCGGAGACCAACAAAGCCGCTTGCCGCACTGCTCGCCGGGCGGAACGGTCGCGCTCAACGCCAATGTCGTTGCACCGCCCGCCCGATCGAAAACGCAAATGGAGTACCTAGTTGAGCCGTTGACCGGATCGCCAAAGTCGGAAGTAAGGGTCGCCTCCCCGGCCGACCAGTTCCAGTTCAGGTGGTGCTTCTTGTCGTTGCCGTTGTCCTTTATCTGCAATACGGCGCGCTGCGGTTGCGTGGGCGCGCGGCAGCCGGTCCGTGGCATTGCGCTGCTGACGCAGCCGCGCAGGTCCGCGGCGGAGTTGACCGGATCGCACATGTCTATGGTGCACTCGTTGCCGTCGTCACAGTCGCTGTCGGCCTGGCACGGTGGAGTGAGCCCGCATTCGACGCCGCTGGGATCAGCGACGCCGTTGCCGCAAAAGTTGTAACGAAACATCCCGCCGCCGCGGCTGGCAGCGTACAGTTGAGAAGCGTGCGCCGAGAAAGCCAGGTCGACGACCGCACGCGTACTCAGCCCGGTCATCGTAGCGTCGGGGAAAGCCGCCCAGGTCTGCCCTCCGTTGGTGCTCCGGTAGACGCCGGAAGAGATGTCGGCTGCATATACAACGTCGGAATCTTGGGGATCGATCGCCAATGCCTCGATACCGGGGGCGCCGGAGGCGAACCCAGTATTGTGGGGCCCCGACCACGTCGTTCCCGCGTCCGTCGTCTTCCAGACGCCACCCGGCGATTCTCCAGCGTACAGCATGGTGGGATCGGAGGGGTCCATCGCCAACGCCAGGAGTCTTCTGCCACCCAAGCTCGAAGCTGAAACCCAGGTCGTGCCGCCGTCATTGGTGATGTACAGACCTTTGCTGGTTGTCGCGTACACCAGGTCACTCATCTGCGGATGCACCGCGAAGCGGGTAACGTTCAGGGCGTGCAAGTTCGACGTCAGCCCTTTCCACGTCACACCGCCATCCGTCGACTTGACGATGACCGGGTCGGGCGCGGTGAACTGGTCGAAGAAGACGCGTTCCTGCGACAAGCCCGCGTAGGCGATGGAACTGTTCGCCGGCGCATAGGCCAGAGCCCGGAAGCCTTGACGCGTCTGCTTGTTGCTGGGATCCGCAGCAGGATGGGTGAAGGCGCGCTGGAAGTGGTTTCCCGCATCCGAGCTGTAGTACAGTTTCCCTTGGTGCTCATCGCTGATGAGCACCGTGTCGGCGTTGTCGGGGCGGACGGCAACCGCCCACCCGCTCGTCGGCGAACTCGCCGCGTCACCTGTCGCGATACCCGTCCAACTCGCACCGGCATCACGACTCCTGAACGGACCGCTGCGACCGACTGCGTAGACTTGCCGAGCATCGGCGCCGGAGACTGCTACCCGATCGAGCTCGGCACCGCTGTATCCCTGACTCCAATCGTCCCAGCTACTGCCGCCTGAAACGGACCGGAACACGCCGCCGCCGTAGTTGTTCGCGTAAACGACATCGGGAAACGCCGGATCGAGCGTCAGGTCGATCGGAAAGCCTGCACGAACACCTTGGGGACCCCACACGAACGCACCCGCGGCTCCTCCCTGGCGGATGATCCATGTCCTCCCTGCGTCGGTACTCCGATAGATCGCGGAGAAGCTGCCCGCATAGGCAATGTCGGGGTTGCTCGGGCTGAACACCACTCCGTTGATGATGTCGTTGACAACAACCTTGGTCCACGACGCACCACCATCTTCCGTTCGAAACACTCCGCTAACGACGGAGTTGTTCGCGAGACGCGAGCAGGCGTTGTTCCCTGTACCTGCCAAGAGCACGTTGGGATTCTGCGGGTGCATGCGCAGCGAGCCAACGTACAGGTCTGTCAGCCCGCTGTTGGTCTGGGACCATGACGCCCCGCCGTTCGTGCTCTTCAGAACGCCAACTCCGCCCCCGGGAACACCGCTGCTGCAGTCGTGGTTGTACGCCTCGCGATCGAAGAACCCGGTGGAAGCGTACAGCGTGTTGGGATCGGTGGGATGCACGATGACGTAGCGGGCCAGAGAATCGCCGCTCCACACGAGCGTCCACGCCCCTCCGCCGTTGGTCGTCTTGTAGATGCGGCCCTGTTGGCGCTCGAACTCGCGTCCTTGCAGGCCGGTCGAGACGCCGCACTGGGCAAACACGACATCCGAATTCCCCGGCCGCACGGTGAAACCACGGAAGGTCAAGTTCAAGGCACCGTTCAGGTCGATACCGGTAACGCGGGGCACCCAAGTGAGTCCGCCGTCATCGGAGCGAAACACGCCGAACTGGCTTCCCTCACCGGCCGTGCCGGCCCACACGCGCTGCGGGTTGTTCGGATCAACTGTGAGCGAAAAGATCGGTATCGCATCATGCGAGTTGCCGGCGCGAATGGTAATCCCCGTGTTGCTGCTCGCCCAGGTCGCACCGCCGTTGGTTGAGCGATTCACCCCGGCGAAGTTGTCCGTGACGAACATCACCTTCTTGTCGGTGGGACTGATGCGGACGTCATAGCCGAGTCCACCCAGCGGTCCGCCGAGTTTGATCCACGGGTTCGCTGCATGCACCGCGGTAGTCAGCACCGGGACAGCGGCGATCACCCCAACGACCAGTAGTAGGCGTGGCTTTCTCATATGCATCCCTCCTCAGTCGACGCGACGTTGCTCATCGACGAGAACCAGGTCTTGCAACGGGAGTCGCTTCGCATCGATCCAGGTTTTGAACGAGCGCCGGTAGATCATCCGCACTCGCAGGCGAACGGGCAGGGCCTGCGGCGGCGGCGCCGCGAAGCGAATCGTTATACGGTCTTCCTGTTTGGCCGGCAGGCGCGTATCGGCAACGATGCTGACCTGACGCCAGTGAGGCGCCGGAACCTCCTGGCGTGCCTCACCTGAACGGTAGGCTCGCTGAACGTCCTCCAGGAGTTTCACGTACGCTTTGCCGGGCAAGCCGCCGAGATTCCCGACTGCGACGTCCCCTGTGCCGCACCAGAGCGGCACTGTAGGGCCACCCGTTTGCACCAGGCGCACACCGTCGGCGTCGAAGGCATCGACGACCAAGATCGCGTGTCGCATGGGGACGCCACTGGGGAAGTGGTGGCCAGCGCCGACGTTGCGCACGCTGACGGTCGTGTCGAGCATGCGACCGTCCTCTACCCATGAGGTTGTGAGCGTGACCTCCACGGCTGTCTTCATGAAGCCGACATCGGTCACGCCGCGCTGCCTGTGACTGGCGATGCGCTGCGGATTGCGCGCCACACCGCCGTGGCGTTGCGGCGCGATGCGCGCGGTGGAGCCGTCCGGCGGCATGTGACAGTTCTGGCAGGCAATGCCTTCGTTGGCGTAGTCACTCGCCTGCCATTCGTCGAATTCCGAGTAGATGGGTACGCCCCAGAAGCGGCCGGAGTGACAGGGTGCGCAGAAGGAGCTGCTTCGATGCAGGGGCGAATAGGTGTCGTGCCCGCGAATGACATCGTCGAACGGACCGTAGATGACTTGCTGGCCTGCGGCCGGCCGGTTCAGAGCAATCGACAGGATGCCCGGATAGCCGCCTTCGGGGTGTAGCGTGACCGCCCTTACCTTGTGACAGAAGTCACAGCTCATGTCGTAAGCGTCGACCGCGTCCATGTCGGTGCCGAAGGGATTGGCCAGCGCCTGACGCGGGGCGTGGCAGGCGGCACAGTCGCCAACGTTGTCGGGAAAATCGAGGCGAAATCCCGGACCGTGCGGTCGCGTTCCATCGACATCGGCGCCGCCGTAGAAAGCGGAGAATACCGGATTCCGTGCACTGCGCGAATGGGCGTCCTCCAGCCATTGGGGGTAGATGGCGGCAGCGTGACATCCGCCGCATTCCTCGTCGCGACTCCCCACGTCGCCCTTTTGAGAGAAGACCCTCTGCATCGCGGGGACAATGGTCGTCCACCAGCGTGCAGGATGCGGAGACGCCCACTGGTACGACGGGTTGTCTCCGTCGGGCAAGGGTCGCAGCTCAATGACCGACTCCTCATCACCACCGGTCCACTGGATTCCGCCGATGTAGTAACCCGGTGCCCAGGCGCTCAACGCCCCCTTCCAGTCGGCCGGGACATTCAGGACGAACGTGCCGTCGCTTCGGGTTTGAGTGCTGGATTCGGTTGCTTGCACGCGGACGACCGCACGCGAGATCGGCGCGCCATCTACCCCTCTGACCGTTCCGGAAATCTCTGCCCACAGACTCTGCGCACGCAACGGCTCGGAATGTTGCGCGAGGAGAGCCAGCACTCCAGACGCTATTGCTTGCACTGACGAGTTCACGGATCTGCTCGTTACAGGAGTGCGCTGAAACGAAGACCGATGCCGCCCGCGCGGCGCACAACCTGCGCCATTCAGTACCGTCCCCGCAATCATCGAGGTAAGCCAAACTGAGAACCGATGCTCGCTCGTTAGTCCAACTCAGCGGGACATGTCAACGACCATCGAACACGACTATCGAACCGAATGTCGTAGGTCAGTCTGTTCGCGCCGGATCGCCCTCACTCCTGCCCCACGCCACAAAGCGTGCAATGACTTGAACTGGCCCTGCCACGGAAACCGAGGGTCCGAGGCTCACTGGGCACACGCCTCGAAGAAGGACGATCAGAGGCAGACTCCTCTCAGCACTTCAGCGGTGCTTGACCTCGATCGGATTTGATTCCACTTCCATCGGCGTCCGCTCGACGCGCGGCTCGCACGTGGTCAGCCGGATGTGCGGGCGCTCGTCGGACTTCAGCTCAGCCTCCGGCTCGGCGCCGACGACGCGGAACTGGTAGGCATCGGCCGGTGCGGTGATTGCCAAGCAGCCGTCGCGGCGTTCCACGCCACTGCCCATCGGCTCAAGCGTGACGGTGCTTCCACCACGTGGGCCGACCACCTGCGCGCGCGCCGCGATCGACAGCGGGAAGGCGTTCACACTGTACAAGCGGCACACCGCCCCATTGATCCCTGCATAGCGGTCGAAGTCGGTCCGCAGAAAGATGCGTGCGTTCCCGGCCGACAGGTTCTCACTGACGCGCGAGGTCGTCTCCTCCCAGAAGCGCGGTGGGCCGGTGTCGATGTGCAGGAAGTTGCCCTTGCGGTAATACCCTGCCCCGCCGGCGCGCAGCTCGCGGAGCTGCAGCCACACGCGGCGCAGGTTGACACCGGTCATCGTCACATCCGCAGCGAGGCCCTGCGTGTGCAGCGAGGTCTGCGCCGCTTGGCCACCGGCAGCACGCAGGTCCTCGTTGAACTCGGGGCTGCGGTAGCCCGAAAGCAACGTCATCTGCTTCGGATGAAAGTGGTTCTCCACATACGCGAGCAGCTCGATGAGCCGCAGTGAGATGGCGCCTTCGCGCCCGTCCTCACGCGAACGGAAGAAGTGCTGGATCTGTCGCAACGCGTCAGGATCGTAGGTTCCATCCGACCGGCGATAGCGAACGTCGAGCGTCGTTCCGAAGTGCGCATGCGACAGACGCAACCGGCCATTGCCGGCGAAGAAGAAGCGAGGAGGAGGGTCAGGGAGGAGGCCGGTGGCGCGGTGGCCGACGCCACCAACTAGTAACAAAGCGACTACGACGCTTGCCCGCAGGCACGCGTGCCGAGCACGAGTCACGAACACGAGTCACGACTACTTTCTGATCAGCTCCGGCGCACGCGCCAAGTCCTTGGTGATGTTCTTCTGATGTGCCTCCACCGTACCGCCGCCGATCTCCAACAGCTTGGCATCGCGCCACAACCGTTCAACGACGTACTCACCCATGTATCCGTAGCCGCCGAGCACCTGGATGGCGCGGTCGGCGATCTCCTTGGCGATGCGCGACGTGAACAGCTTCGCCGCGTCGGCGTCGACGCGATTGCCGTAGGAGCTGAGGTCGAGTCGCCGCGCGACGTCGTACACGTAGCAGCGCGCCGCCTTGAACTCCGAGTACGACTCGGCGATGTGCCGCTGGATCTGGCCGTGCTCACGGATCGGTACGCCGAAGGTCTTCCGTTCGTTGGCATAGCCGACCATCACCTCGAGGCAGCGCTGCGCGATGCCGAGCGACATCGCTGCCAGCGTGAGCCGTTCGATCTCCAGGTTACGCATCATGTGCTTCGTGCTTTCGCCTTCACGGCCGATGAGGTTGTCGACCGGCACCACGCATTGATCGAAGACCAGCTCCGCGGTCATCGAGGCACGCACACCGAGCTTGTCATGTAGTCGCTGGCCCAAGGCGAACCCGGGGAACCCTTTCTCGACCACGAAGGTACTGATGGCTCCGCCTGTCTTGGCATAGACGATGAACACGTCACCCAGCGTACCGTCGTCGATGGCGCCGTTCGTAATGAACATCTTGCGGCCGTTGACCACGTAATGATCGCCCTCGCGGACGGCGGTGCTGCGCATGCCGAGCACATCGGTGCCGGCCTCGGGCTCGGTCATGCACATGCCGCCGATCCACTGACCGGAGATCGCCTTTGGTAGGACGCGAGCGCGCTGTGCCGCGTTGGCGTTGCGCGCGAAGTTGTTCACGAACAAAACGGCGTGCGCCAGATACGCCAGACAGAAGCCCGGATCCGCTGCGGACAACGCTTCATGCACCATCACGGCCGCGATCGCATCCAGGCCGGCACCGCCATCGGCTTCCGGCACGGTGAGCCCCAGAAGTCCCAACTCGCCGGCACGTCGGAACAAGCGTTGGTTGAAGCGCTCGTCGCGATTGAACTCGGTGGCCTGTGGCTCGACCTCGTCCCTAACGAACGCCTGCAGTGTTTCTGCGAGCAGCCGGTGCTCCTCCGTTGGCGCAAACAGGTTCAGGTGGCGCCAGGCCCCCGCGTCCTCGTGGTGCATGCAACCGTTCCTCCTGCACGAGACGATACTCAGCGGACTCGTGAGGGGCAACCGTGCAGAACAGCCGGCGTGGCGAAAGAGAATCAGCCGCCCGGGCAAGCGGTAAGGGCGAAGTTCACCGCAGCGATAATCTCGGTCACGGTGATGTCGCCGTCCTGATTCGCGTCGCCCGGCTCGCACGCGGAGATCGGCGCGCTTCCGAGCGCGATGTTTACCATGATCAGGATTTCGTCGACGGTCACGTCGTGACCGCCGTTGCAGTCACCGACACACAGAGGCGCGATGGGGAGCGGCGTTGGCGTCGCGGTCACGCTCGGCGTCGGTGGTACGGTCCCGACCTGCCCGGCGTTATTCTTGGGCGCAGGCGCCGCGAACACGAAGTTGGTGACCGTGCCGCCGCTGCTCAGGTTGCGGTGCATAGCCATGTCGAAGAGCAGACCATCCGGTGCGTTGAACGGCGTGCCGGGCGGCACCGGCAGTGGGCTCGATGCGGAGAAGCTGCCCCAAGCCACACAGTCGACCACGTCCCAGCAAACCGCGCCGCCGCCCGCACCGATCACGGCGTTCATCGTCAGATCAGCGGTGACACCGAAGAGCGTTTCCGCGTCGGAGGTGGCAATCAGCATTGTGGCCAGGTTGGCGCTGTTGGAGAGGTTGTGTGAGAAAGTGAAGGTCCCCAACGACGTGCCACTCGCGTCGAACACTTCGACGGAATGGCCCAAGACGAAACTCTGCCCGGGGAAGTACATCTGCAGCATGACGTACTGCGCCGTCGGTACAGCGACCGTGC
Source organism: Binatia bacterium (assembly GCA_041497995.1). GTDB lineage: Bacteria > Desulfobacterota > Binatia > HRBIN30 > HRBIN30 > DATKMS01. The sequence goes on from JBGQHM010000005.1 coordinate 27,481, forward strand.
CAGGGAAGACTTCGACGATCTTCACGAGGTGAAACGACGCCAATGCAGGCACCGGCAGAATAGAAGCAAGCGCGACGAGCAGCGCCCTCAACGTCTTGCGGATCATCGAACACCTCCGTTACCCCAAGGGTTGCGACGTCGAGTAGGCCGCCAAGGCGCGCTCGTGTCAACTACCTACTACCGACGGGTACTGTGCTGATTGCGCCCTGGGCCGTCAGCTATCAGCGGTCAGCTCTCAGCCGGACAATTCAAAACGCCTGCCCTTCCAGTCTTTCCCGGTGTGCTCAGGCTGATAGCTGACGGCTGACAGCTGATCGCTATCCGAAATTGGGACACTACCTACTGACGCACTTCCCCTTGTGCGGAACATGAAGATCGCGGACACTCACGGTTCGCACACGGAGGAGGATGGCGCCCGGTGGCCTCCCCGGTCTTCAAAATCTCGACGGGCCTTGAGAATCAAGGCTTTTCAAGGCTCGCCGCGTGGGTGGACTGGAGTGAGGCCGAATCAGGTGGGCTCAGGGCACAAACGTGAACACGGGGATGACTCTCGAAAGGGTGTACGACGAGCGGTGCGTGCGGAGCCCTTCACCGTCAGGTTCCGCGTTGAGGCGGTGGGAGAATCAAGGCGGGGGCTTTCAGCGGAGCGTGCCCCTCAAGCACGGCCAATTCGTCCTCGACCGTTACTGCCTCCGCAGCCCGCCCCGTCTTGCGAAGCAGCGCATCGTACCCTTTGAGGATACGAATGCGATCCGTGCCCGACTGGCCCGCGAGCGACAACGCCTGTTTGAACCGTGGTTCAGCCTCGGGATATCGTTGTAGATCGAAATACAGTGGCGCAAGGTCGGCCAGAAAGCATGCGAGTCGAAGGCTCTCAACCGTGCATTTCTCGGCCAACACCACTGACTCACTCAGTGCCTTCTCCGCTTGAGTGAACTTGCCAACCCGGTGGTAGTGAGCTCCCAGTCCATTCAGGGTCCACGCGCGTTCGGCTCCACCTGGACATGAATCCTCGCGTTCGATCTTCAAGGCGCGTAGGAAGAACTCCTCCGCCTTTGAACCATTGCCCAACGAATCTTGGATACCAGCGGCGTTTGCCAGCAGTACCGCTACGCGTGGATCATCAGGTCCCCACTTTTCTTCCGCTGCTGCTAGCGCTGCGTCGTTCAGGCTCCTCGCCTTTTCGGAGTTGCCCTGCTGCAAGTACGCGCAGGCGAGGTCCGTCTGCGCCAGTGTCGCCGCGGATTGATCCGGGCTTGATTGCACGAGCCCCAGCGGTCCTTCGGCGTCGCTGAACTTACCCATGGCCATCATCGCGACGCCAAGTTTGATCAGAAGCTCAGAATCATCGGCCTTTAGACTCAGAGCCTTTCGCAACCACTGGATCTGGTCGCCAAATGCCCCGGCGTAGCCTTCCGTGTTTGCGCGGGCAATGTAGAGCGCCCTCAGGTCCGGAGCTGTCGCCTCTGCCTGCCCAAAGAAGCTCCTTGCGTCCTCGTAGCGCCTCTCTGCTGTAGCCTTCAACGCCTGAGCGTAAGGCCCGTCGTCCTGGCCGATGAGCCGCGCCAGTTCCACCGCTTTCGCTGATGGTAGCGGCGACGCTGCAGTCAGATCCGTCGAGCTTCCAAAGGGAGCCGACAGTTCATGTTCAAGCTTGTGCACCGTTCTTATCAACTCTTCTTGCTGAGCATCCTTGTATTGCTTGTCGCTCACCTTCTGGAGGGAGTAGACCGTACTGCAGAGTACGACAAAGGCTAGGACGAACGCACCCGCGACCCCTGCTAGTTGAGGCATGTGCTTTGTCGCCCTAGATGTGGTGATCTGTTAAAGGGATTGACCCCGATGGATGACGTTGCCGACAAACTGATCGATGCAGTTCCGTATGTGGATGGCTCGGGAAGGCGAAGGCTTGTCGCGGGTGTACTCTTCCTGACGGGACTGTGGGCCGTGAACCTCGACTCTACTGGTGGGTGGGCGCGCCGACTTCTGTTGGGCACCGAGCTTCCGGACCTTGTGAAAAGCCCGCTCTTAATCGGCGTTGCCTTTGTCCTTGCGTACGCTGTGGGCAACTTCATCGAGCTCGTAGGAGATATCGTTATTGCGCCAATAGCATGTGGCGTGATCGGCGAGATTGAAACTGCGTGGCTGCGAAGCGGATGGCTGGGGCTACCATTCGCCCTTGTTGTAGGTGTCTCTAAGGGCTTTGTTGTTCGCGGGCAGCTGCAATTTGAGTATTCCAGATTTGTCTCTCCCAGCACGAAGGAACGATTCGATATCGATCCGCTGCCCGACGGAGTAGCCGCTGGCCTGCGCTATCCACTTGGCGCGCATTCAGAGCTTGCATTCAAGTATCTGGTTGACAGCTTCAAGGTGGATCGTAGCAGGCGGTGGGCAAGTCAGACGATAGCTCGCGTGAAGGACGTCTCGACACTCATCACCGTTGCCGTGATCTTGCTGGCGATTCTTGGGATTCCGCGAGTAGTCGCGATAGTTACCGCAGAGCATCCCCCTCCCGAGTTTATTGAGTCGGCCCGGCTCTACCGTGAAGTCATTCGCGATACAATGAAGAAGGTAAATCAACAGATCAACGAAGGGGATGTGAGGAGGTGTGGTAGCGTATGTACCAGCGTGAAGCATATCCAGGATACCGTGCGAAATTTCGTGCTCTACCAGACCGATGTCACTGCGTTTGCTGACAACGTCCAGATTGGCATTGTGGAACTGAAGTCGCTAAACCAGCGCTCGCGGGACCTCAAGGGCACGGTCGGAGACATGAATGCTCGCGTGAAAGACTTCAGTAAACTTGGGTCTACAAGTATGCAGCAAGATGAGCGGCTGTGCCGCGAAATAGCCGAGATCGGGCGGGATCTATTCAGGGCTCTCTCGGCGGGGCCCTCCGCCCCGGCCAAACGCTCGCCTGCTCCAATCAACGATGTTCCGATTGAAGGGCTGCAAGCGCTGCAAGGCAGACTTGATGAAATAGAGAAGAAGACCGTCTGCCCAACAGACTGGTGGAGACTCATTGACACCATCAATGAACTTGCTCACTTCCTTGATCCGCTCGAACCTGCTGTGATCGACCCGATCATCCTGCAAGGTGAAAAGCTAGTCCAGTCGGTTAGCGTGGCGGAGCACGAAGGCTCTCGATGGTCGATCACGTGGAAAGTCACAATCTACCTCCTGTTTGCAAGCATAGGATTGCTTCCGTTCTACCTCGTGCTCGTTAGGAGCCTCCGTAGGGGCCTAACAAATATACTCGAGGCGCTGGCAATCGAGAGGAAGGAGGGCGGTCCTTCTGAGGCAGACGCCGCATTGAAGCAACACTCAACGTAGCACAGCCGGGTGGGTGCGCGGCGCAAGGCGCGCGGGCGCGGCCATTGGATCCGCTGCTCCGCTGTTCCACGCCACAGACCGACTCGATGCCGCAGCGGGCACAATGCGGTTACAACGACGAAGAAAGCGCGGCTAGCACCCGCGGGCTAGGTACGTTAAACCCTAGTGCGTCGGTGACTTACACTCCGTGGAGGAGGATGGGGCCCGGTGGCCTCCCCGGTCTTCAAAACCGCGTGGGCGGCCGTAAGGTCGCCGGAGGGTTCGACTCCCTTCCTCCTCCGCCAATGCAAAGGATCAGTGGCTTAGACCGACTTCGCTGCGCGGACCGCTGGCTGCACTTTTGCCGTGTGGCTAGCCGATTGCCACCGCGCTCCTTGAGCGCGCGCGGTGCGGGGACAGCTGATCCGCTCCCTACGCCGGGTGCGGCTGCAATGCCGCAATCACTTTGCCCTCGATGTCCGGCAGATTGACGCCGAGCATCGCGGCGATGGTGGGCGCGACGTCGATGCCGGAAATCACCCCGATGTCACCGCACGCGATGCCTGCGCCGATCACCAGCAACAGCCCGTCGCGCGTATGGTCACCTGTCCGCCGCTGCGTGTCGACTCCAGTCACCTCGCCGGTTGACGGTGAGGTGACGCGACGGATCGGTGCGTTGCGATGCCACTCGACGAACAGATCCGGGAATTGTTCCTGAAACGGACCGGGGAAAATCTCGCGGGTCCGCCACACGTGGCGCACAGCCGGGGTACCTGTGTCGACGTTGACCAACGACAGCAGATGACGATTCAATGTCTCACATAGCGCGTCGTATTCGGCGCCGGGTTGCACGATACCGTGCGGTTCGCGGCCGGCCAGATTGAATCGCACGGCGCCACAGCCGTCGTTGCTGGGGAGCTGAAAGAAACGCCGGGTGCCGTCGAACGATAGGGCAGCTTCGTCGATACGCTGCACGATCCGATTGCGCAGCGGTCGTACGGCATCGCGCAGCACCTCCGGGGTGCGCTGCCAAGCCCACAAGAACGGATCACGTGCCCGCCAGCGTGAGACCCGCCGGTGATCCAGTCGGCGGAGTACGTTGTCCAGGAGGAAGTTGCCACCGTAACACGGGCCCATGCCATGACTGCACAGAATCACGATTGTCGTATCCGCACTCATGTCGGCAAGCAGGTCGCCCAGCGCGCCGTCGACGGCGCGATAGACCTCCTCGATTGGATTGCCTAACGCCTCGACGAGCTTTGGGTCGTACGCCGGGTGTGCCGTGTCATGCAGATGCCAGAAGTGATGCCCCATGCAGTGTGCTTCTGCGAACACTGTGGTGAAGAAATCCCATTTCTCTCGGTCAAGGAAGTAGCGCGATAGGCGCGTGCGTTGAGTGACACGGGTCAAAATGTCGCGCCGTAACGCCGGCAGGTCCAGGCGGGCGCGGTCGTCGCAGCTGCCGACAGGGTCGTGGCCGAAGCGTGCTGTCACATCGGCGGCAAGCGTTGGGGGCCAGGTGCGGAAACCGGCTGCATCAGGTGCATGCGTCCCCCAATTGATGATGTGGACTCCGTTGACGTCCGGCGCGGCCGTGGTCTCGGGCTGATCGATGATCGCCACACGACGCCCAGCGTGACTGAGTGCGTCCCAGAACGGTGCAGCCTTTACGTCAGAGTAGTTGTGCTGAACGACTTGGTAGGTGCCCGGGCGCAGCTGCAAATTCCAATACCGCCCATGGCGACCCGGCGACACGCCGGTGTTCAGCGAGGACCACACCGATCCGGAAAGCGGACCGTCTGGATTCTTGATGACCGCCGACGCGCCGCGCTGCAGTAACGAGCGCAAGGTCGGCAGGCGTCCGGCTTGTGCCCATCGGAAGATCAGATCCTTCTCTGCGGAATCAATTCCGACGCACAGGACTTTGGGCCGAGGCGGCATACGTCTCACAGCTGATCACACGCGTATGGGAAGCGTGGAACGGATTGGTGACGCAGACGTTGGCGCAGCCGCCGTCCGACGTACAGGGCGTATACGCGCAGCATCACCGCCAAGTGGTCGTGTCGAGCGATCTCGGCAAACAGAGCTCTGGCAGTGCCCACGTGGCCGCGGAGCAATGCGCGTACGGCACTGCGGAAGTAGCGCAACGAATGCGCGCGGCAGCGATACGCATCGCGCCAGACCACAGAGTCCGGCGGCAAATGTTGCGCCAGTTCATCGAGCAATGCGTACGTTTCGCGGGCGCCCTGCGCCGGGTCTATGCGGTGCGTGTATTGTCCGGCGTGCACGCGGATCTCGCAGAGTTCTTCGGCGAGCAAGGCGACCGGGTAGCGCGTAGCGATTCGTTGGCAGAGCTCCCAATCGACGTGAACCTCCAGCTGCGGGTTGAATGCGCCGCAGTGCTCGAGCGCTTGGCGCGCAACCATCAGCGACGACAGGCTGCCGACGAGCCCACCGTACTTGTAGACGAGCTGCGCCATCGTCTCGATGGAGATGATCAGTACCGGCGCGTTCGCTTGTTCGGAAATCGGCGCGCGCGTCGCCAACACGCGGCCGTTCTCATCGATCCCACGAAAGCACGTGCTGAAACAGGCGCCAATCTCTGGATGCTCGACGCAGCAGCGCACCATCGTCTCCAGATCGTGCGCGAGCATCCGGTCGTCATGCGAGAAGAAGCGCAGGAAGTGGCCTGATGCGCGCTCGATCGCACGGTTCACTGCACCCACCTGCCCGAGCTGGCGCGTGTTGCATTCGACGCGCAGCCGCGGATCGCTATAGCGCCCCAGAATGGCAGCCGTCGCATCCGTGGACTGGTCGTTCTGGACGATGAGCTCGAAGTTGCCATACGTCTGCCGCAAGATGCTGTCGATCGCCTCGGCCACATACAATTGTCCGTTCCATACGGGCATGCACACGGACACGAGTGGTTGCATACAATCGCCAGCCTCTTCCAAACCGCCAGCGCTGACGGCGCGTGAACTCAAGGGCAGACGTTATGCCACACCTCAGTGGGGAAAGTGAACGTGCCCCGCACAACTGGGTGCAGCGTGGGCGGACTTCCACACGGCGCGAGCGGACCGTACGGTCGCCGGAGAATCCCGGACCGGACGAGTCGCGGTGATCAGCGAGGACACAGCTCATCGGAAGGCGCTTGGCCAAACGGCAAGACCACTCGTCTTCGCACCGTTCCAAAGCTCGCGGCCATACGTTGCCACCGTCACCGGCTCGTCCAACGTCTCGCGCCAGAACAGCGCGGTCGCCAAGTGCACCGCGTCGTAGCCACGCAATCCATGCTCCCAAGCGAGCCCAGCGGCACGGGCCGCGAGCGCCTCGGTCAGTTGCAGGCGGATCATGTCTTCCCAGTCATCGTTGAAGGCCGTCAGTGCCGCTGCGGCCGCGTCTCGCGTCACCAGCTTCACACGCGCCGCTATGGCGAGGGCTGCGGCCACCTCAGCGCGGCTTATCACAGCCGTGCCCAGTGCCGTCGCCTCACCGACGAGGACATTCACATCGACGGAGCCGGCCTCGGCGACGTAGCGCTTCACCAAGGCGCTGGCGTCAAGGTATGCGATCATCCGCGGTCGGCGACTAGCAAGCCCGCTACGGTGCGACGACCGCGCAGCTTCGCAACGGGCTTGGCGGGTCTGAGCTTGTGGCCGCTCCACTGCGCCTGACCGGCCTCGCGCATCGCAGCGAGGCGTTCGCCGAGCTGTGGTCCCATGGGAACGATGCGCCCGATCGGCACGCCACGTTCGGTGATCACTACGGACTCCCCCGCTTTGGTGAGCCGCAAATAGTGACTCAGCTTGCTCTTGAGTTCGCGCACGCTTGCGGATGCTTGGCCCATCGCGGTCTCCTTGGCCTTGTGAGGTTCTGTGACCACAGACTGCCAGAAAGTGGTCACATCGTCGAGGCCGAGAGCCGGGCGGCATCAGCGGCTACGTCGGTCTTCACGCCGCGCCGATCCGGCAGATCTTCAAGGTTGCATTCGGGCAGGCGGGCTTCCCCTATTTCCACCCGCACAGCTTCCTGAAGACTCTGGCGCGGCTTGGCCAGGAGATCGCCCGGAGGCCCGAGGACCCGAAAGCCTGGAGCCAGAACCTCGGCAACGAGCAAGTGATGACGACCTTCACTAGTGACGGTTCGGTGGAGCGGCACCGGCAAGCGAGATCATGCGCGACTATCAGGTTCCAAGAAGCCGTCCGTGACTGACGAACAGCGGGTCCGAGGGATTGCCGAAGAAGTGTATCGCGCGAGATCGGGAGCAAGGTAGCCGTCGAGAGATCGAAGATGGGTGAGTCGTCCCCTACGCCGCCAGCAGGTCATTCCCGCTCGCGCTCCGCTGCCACACGTAGTCATAGACGCGATTCGCGGCCTCCTCAGTCTCCTCGTCGGTGAACGGTGGTCGTGGCAGTGACTGCCAGAGGTTGTCGAGGATGAAGACTTTTACCTCAGCCTGGGTCGTCGTCTTTTGAGTCCAGTCTTGAATAGGCCGGAGCAGCTCCCGCAGAGACGAGAGCAAGGTCTTGCTCGCCTGCTTCAGCCGCTCCCGATCGGCCTTGCTGATGGTGTCCTTGAACAGTAGGTCGAACAGCGTCAACTCGTCGTCACTCAATCCTTCTTCCGCGGCACGCCGCTGCTCGGCATCGAGACTGGCCGCGAGCACGACCAGTTGCGCGAAGGTCGCTTCGACAGTGGCGCGGTCCTTCTCGCGATTATAGTCCGCGATGATCTCCTGGTACTTCTTGTAGTAGTCCATCCGCATCGGATTCCGGGCGAGCATCTGCGCCAGCTTCTTTTCGACGACCTCGCGGATGTCTTGCAGCGCAGCGTGCTTCCGCCGCACTTTGGCTGCAAACTCGTTGCGGAGCTTCTCAAAGTCGATCTGGCTCAAGTCCACCGTGAGGCCCTCGGCCTGGTCCCCGCCCGGCGCTTGCGCCCGGATCGCTTCGTTGACGATCCGGTACAACTCCTTGAGCAACTCGGTCACGTCTGCCGTGTCGCGTCGCTCTTCCAACTTCTTGCAAATCGTCTCAATGTTGTCGTGGCGCTCCGCATACGCAAAGGCGCTCGGCTCCATCAGCAGCGCCTTGAAGCGGAGGAACACCTGACGCGCCATGATCTCGAACCGGCGCTTCGCTTCGTCCGAGGTGTACAGCGCGTCCCTGGCATCCCGCAGCGCCTCGGTCCGCGCGAAGCCGGTTGCGCCGCGAAGCCGGTTCGGATCAAACCCAAGACCGCGGAGATGCTTCTCAGCCGCCTCGATGGCCTGCAGCAGGGCCGCCACCAACTCCGCGATGGGAGCCACGATCTCGCCGTCCCCACCGCCATCTTCGTCACCCAACGCGTACTGCGCCAGCGCCTCGCGCAGGCTCTTCAGCATGCCGTTGTAGTCGACGATGACCCCGCAGTCCTTTCCGGGGTAGACGCGGTTGGCGCGTGCGATGGCCTGCATCAGGTTGTGGGTCTTCATCGGCTTGTCGATGTACAGCGTCGCCAGGCATTCCACGTCGAAGCCGGTCAGCCACATCGCGCACACGATTGCGATACGGAAGGGGTGCTGCGGGTCCTTGAAGGCATCCTCCACATCCACCCGCTTGCCATCAGGTGTCTCGAAGCCGGTCTTCATCACCACACGGTGCGGGATGATGTCGAAGTCCCAGCGTTGGAAGTCGCGGACCTCGTTCTGCGCTTCGCTGATGACGATCTCGATGATGGTGCTCTCCATCCACCGCGCCTGCCCGCGCAAAAACTCTAGGTCCTTGCCGAGGCGCTCCTGCTCATCCTGACTTGAAGTAGCGGCCAGCTCGTCTTCCTTCCTCGGAAGAAGCGCTTTGATCTCGGCGAGCTTGAACTGCCAGCACCACTCGATTCGCTGAAACATTCGCGCGCAGGTGACCTTGTCGATGCACACGAGCATCGACTTCCCGGTCTCCCAGCGGGTGGAGCAGTGCTCGACGAAGTCGGCGGCCAGTTTGTCGAGGCGATCGTCCGCGGTGATGACCTCGTAGTCCTTGCCGAGCAACTTCTCCAACAGAGCGGTCTGATCCGGGTCGAGGTCGGCCTTCTCGACCGCCTCTGCAATGCGGTCGTTCAGGTCGAGGCGCGCGATGCCCAGCTTCTCGCCGCGGCTCTCGTATACCAGCTTGACGGTGGATTGGTCCTCCTCCGAGCGCTTGAAGTCGTAGCGCGAGATGTAGTCGCCGAAGATGCGCCGCGTCAGTTCGTCGTGCTTGAAGAGCGGCGTCCCGGTGAAGCCGATGAACGAGGCGTTGGGGAGCGCCTGCCACATATTCCGCGCGAACTTGCCCGCCTGGGTGCGGTGCGCCTCGTCCGAGATGACGATGATGTCGTCGCGCTCGCTGTACGGCTCGGTGACCGGCTGGTTGAACTTGTGGATCAGGCTGAAGACGAAGCGATGATTGCCGCGCAGGATCTCCTGCAGCTCCTTTCCCGAGCTGGCGCGCGGGGTCTTGTCGTCTGTCACGCCGCAGCCGATGAAGGTGCGCCAGATCTGGTCGTCCAGGTCCTCCCGGTCGGTCATCACCAGGAAGGTGAAGTTGCCGGGCACGACCCGCCGTACTTTCTCTGCAAAGAACGCCATCGAGTACGATTTGCCGCTGCCCTGCGTGTGCCAGAAGACTCCCAGTCGTCCCAGATCGGGATGAGCCCGCTTCACCAGGGGCAATTCGTCTTCCCATGTATTCTCTGAATGGACGAGATCTCCATCGGCCGCGCCGGACGGTCGCGCCTCAGCGGCCTTGAGCAGCTCCGGCATTGGCACGCGGTACTCGATCAATCGCTCTCCAGACGGGAACTTCCGCTTCAGCTCTTCCTGGCGCTGGACCGAAGCGACAGCGTTGTTCACGCCGAGCACCTGATGGTTGCGGGCGACGATCTTGCGCGTACCCCCTGCTCGGCTGTCGTCGAACAGGATGAAATTCTCGACGAGGTCGAGCAGCCGTTCCTTCGCCAACATCCCGTTGAGGAGTGCCTCCGCGTCTACGCGTCCCTTGTCTTTCTCCGTGTTGCGTTTCCATTCGACGAAGTGCTCCCACTTGCTCGTGATCGAGCCATAGCGGGCCTGCTCGCCGTTGCTCACCACGAGGAAGGCGTTTTGGTGGAAAGCGTGGCCAATGCTGTGTTCACTCATGTAGTCGGTGAGATTGTCGTCGAAACCGGCGCGGATGTTCCGGTAGACGGCCTTCAGCTCAATGAAGACCAGCGGCAGGCCGTTGACGAAGCAAACCAGGTCCGCACGCCGGTTGTAGTGCGGAACCCGCACACCCTGAATCTTTCAGCTCGCGCACGGCGAGGAAGCGGTTGTTGGGTTTTCCATCCGGCCCGATGCCGTTGCGAAAATCGATCGCCTTCGCCCGCGCGTGGCGTGTCTCACCGGATGCGTCGCGCCACTCGACCGGTACGCCGCGGCGGATGAAGTCATCGAACTCTCGGTTATGTTGCAGCAATGAGCGCGCGAAGTCGCTGCGCGTGAGCTTCTCGATCGCCAGTTCTCGTGCTGATTCCGGGAGATCTGGGTTGAGCCGTTCCAGGGCTGTGCGCACATCGCGCACCAATACAACCTCTCGCTCCGACGCGCGCCCCAGCGTTCCCTGCGGGCCGAATGTCTCCGTGTTGAAGGCGTAGACGCTCTCCCAGCCGAGCACCCCGTCGAGATGCGCCGCGAAGGTTTGCTGGACGAGACGGTCTTCGCTGTTGATGCCCGTGATCATGCGGCCTCACCGCGACGACCCCAGGGACTCCAGTCCTGTCACCCACGCATCGAAATGCGGACACTCCGAGCGCACCTTCTCGAGCCCGATCCTCTCAACTACGAGAGGGCCGTGCAGGCGCTTGCGATACTGGGGAAGAAGCTTGATGAGGCGCTTCGACGGTGCTGTCTCTGGTCCGTCGTTGATCTCTTCAGGATCGGCGAACTGCGTCCGGATCTCGCGGAGCCGATCGGCAACTCGGGCAGCGCCTAGAACCTCCGAGATACGATCGGGGTCAGAGAAGAGCATCCCCTCATACTCGTGCAGCATCAGGTGCGCTGTGAAGCGCGGATGGTTCACGATCCGGTTGATCGCCGCTTCTAGCTGCTCGACGCGTTTGTGCGGCTGTTCCGATTTGACCTCGGGCCAGCCAGGGAAGTCCTTGGGGAATCCATAGTAGTCGAAAATTGTCGTGATCAGCACCGCGTCGCTGTCGCGAAACAAGCGGTCGAGATCGTTCTTGATCTTATGAAAGGAGCTCACGCCACCTTTGAAGTCCGGGCCGGCCTTCACCTTCTTGGTGGTGAGGATCGTCGGAATCGGCACGATCCCCACTTCCTGCAGATGCGGCCGCAGGATGTCTTTGACAAAGCGGTCCTCCGTCGGTCCCTCAACCAACATCAGTACCCGCTTCATGTCTCAGGGCCGCGCTCCAACCACGTTCTTCTCCCACAGCTCACCCAGGCCATACCCATCGAGCCACGCCGACAGATCCTCCTTGGCAAGATGGCGAAAGACGCTCTCGCCGTTGACTCGATCGACCGCCCAGACCGATTCGGGAGTCAGCTGATTGACCAGCGTCACCGATTGCGTTGCAGCGATCACTTGGGTGCGTTCGGAGGCCGAGCTGAACAAGTCCGCCAGAAGCTCGATGGCGGCCGGATGCAGCCCCAGCTCCGGTTCATCAATCAAGATGACCGGCGGCGTCGTGGGTTGCAGCAGCAAAGTCGCGAGGCAAATGAAGCGCAGGGTGCCGTCTGAAAGCGCGTGGGCGTTGAAGTAGCGATCGCTGCCTTTCTCTTTCCACTCCAACCGAATCTTGTCGGGGTTCAGGCGGGAGGGTTTGAGGCGGAATGAGTCGAAGAACGGTGCAACTTGGCGCAACGTGCCCTCGATATTCTCGAATGTGCTCGAATCCCTCTCCTGCAGCCGGTAGAGAAAAGCCGCGAGGTTGGAGGCGTCCTCGCGAAGGTAGCTGTTGTCTTCAAGCTCCCCCGTCTGCTTGACCTTGGCGCCCGAGCTGGTGTCGTGGAAGTGATAGATGCGGTAGCTCTTCAGATCCGACTTGACGTACGTCGCGACCCTCTCCTTCGATCCAGGGAGCTTCGACTCCGCGTGCCCTTCGCCGAGGGGAAGATCCATCGGTCGCGGGAAGCCGCGTCCTCGATCGTGAAAGTAGATCGTCTCGTCGGTGAAAATGAACCGATCTTCCTCCGTGGGTACCAGCTCGAAGCTGTAGCCATTCGCGTAGCTTCCCTCGGCAAAGTTCACCGCCACTGCGAGGGACGGTGATCGCTTACGTCCAAAGTAAAGAATGTTGTCCGCTCCGCCCGCCGTGCCGGTGTAGGTCTGCAGTTGTTCTTGGACCACCTGGTTGAGGAAGTGGAAAACCCCAACGAGGTTCGACTTTCCCGAGCCGTTGCCCCCGATGAACACGTTCATGCGACCGAGCTTCAGGGTCTGCTCCCGGATCGACCGGAAGTTGCGAACGGTCAGCTCCTCGAGGATTCTCATGGCGGGACCAGATCAACTTTCTCAAGGAGCCTACACGCCGTCTGCCGAGGCCGCAAACGCACCGCCGCTCTGGTTGCCGACCTTGCAGGTCAGCAGTGATCCGCTCGCTCCGGTGATCTTCACACTACGATCTCCCCGCTCATCAGGCGCGGCAGCAGCAGGTCACGGGCGGCGCTGAGCTTGTCGTTCTGCTCCATCAGGTTCGCAACCTGTCGGAACATCGGCGCGACCGCTTCCTCAAAGTGCCGGGTCTTCTTCTCATCCGGCACCACGAAAGGAATCAGCTTGAATGTGTCCACGACTATCGCATCGAACACGGCGCCGACTGCATGTTGCTTGAAGTGTTCGACCGCCTCCTTGAGCCCGCAGAATAGGAAGAGCTGCGATATGTGCCCCTTGCCAATGAGTGCGTAGCAAGACTGACTCATCGCCATCGGGCACGATGCAAGATTGAGGTTGCCAACTGTGCCCCGCGCTGAGATGAAGACGGTATCCGTTTCGTAGAGCCTACTGTTGCAGTTCTTCAGTCCAAGTTCTGTGATGGCGCGCTCGGTCTGTCGTACGTAGCAGGTATCGGTTGCGTCCTTCGGCGTGTAGAAGGGGATCTCACCGTCCCAATAGTCAGGCTCGGTCGTCTTCGGAGTGCCGCCGCTAAGCACTTCCATCGCTGAGAATGCTGCCGACTCTTCCCACCCCTCCGGCACGCCGTTGGTAATGCGAGTATGCTCGTGGCCGGGGAAGCGGAGGCGGACGAACCACTCGCGGTACAGCTGCCGCGCGGCTTCCTCCAACAGCGCCATCCGCCGCCGGTTGTTCTCGATCAGGTCGTCGTAGGCCGAAAATACGTCCACGATTCGTTCTTGCACTGCTTTGGAAGGAAGCGGCAATTTGATCTTGTTGATGTCTCGGATTGGGAGCTGTGGCTGAGCAACGCCGCTGCGAAGCTGCTCAACCTGCCCTTCGAAACCCGGTGAACGCAGAAAGCCATAAAGAAACGCGGGGAGAAGCTTCATGGGGTCCGTCCGCATGATGACCATGCCCGAGTTGATCCGAACGTGGTCGTACGGAACGTCATCTCCGTACAAGGCAGTATTTCCGAGCGTACCTCGCGTGGTCAGGACAACATCATGCCTTGACAACCTTCCCTTCCGCAGTTGGTCGTCCTTTTGTTCCGATATGAACTGGCATTCAGAGAAGTCGAAGCCGGAGCTGGTCACGTTTGCCGCGCTAAGAAAGAGGCAGTAACCGTCATCGGAGAAGTCTCCGTGCTTAGGATAGGTTTTACCTCTGTCTCCATCGATGATTTGGAGAGGAGCTTGGCCGAGTGGCAATTCCCCCCAGCCCCGTTTCATGGCCCCAGCTCCTCGAAATTCCCTTGAATCTTCTCCGCCAACTCCGCCGCCTCCTTATTGAGGTCGGCCAGCTCGGTGTGGATGTCACGCAGGGTCTGCTCAAAGTCGAAGTCGTCGTCCTCCTCGGGCGGTGCGACGCCGACGTAGCGGCCGGGGGTGAGGCCCCAGTCGGCGGCCTCGATCTCCGAACGGTCCACCACCTTTACCAAGCCCGGCACGGCTTGGAGATCGGCTTTGGGAAAGCGGTCCTGCAGCCACGCCACCTGCCGGTGGAAGTAGACGCCGTGCTTCATCTGCTCGACGGCAGCCTTGCGCTCCTCGTCGAGCTGCTTCACGAGTCGGCTCGCAGCGCGGCGGTCGTAGGCGGCCGAGATCGCATCTTCAGCCGCCAGCTCGGCACCCAGATCCGCAACGCGCGCGGCCAGCTTGTAGAGGAGATCCACCTGCTTGACGAGGCCGCGGATCGCCTCGGCGCTGGGATCGAACGCCTTGCGGGCCGCGTGCTGAGCGTCGTTCTCGGCCGGCAGCGCGTTGGCGTACTTGTGGCCGAGCGCAGGCAGGCTGGCGAGGAGCTTCTTCGCGTCAGCCTCGTAGAGCGTGGCCGCCTCGCGCAGTTCGGTTAACGCATCGGCGAGCGCCTGCTTCTTCTCGGCCTGGAGGTCGGCGTGCTTGGCCCCCGCCTTGGCGAGCGCATCGAAGCGTCCCCGTAGGTCCGCGAGCGTCGTCTCGAAGGGCGCAAGCGTTGATGGCACGGCGGCGCTCTCGGCGCAGACGCGCCCAAGGTAGTCCTTCACCAGCCCGAGGAACCGCTCCCGTTGGCCGCGATAGAGCCACACGATTGCAGCGAGGTTGTGCATCTGCTCGGGCGAGAAGTCGAAGATCTTGCGCGTGACCTTGCGGTAGACGTTGCGCGCGTCGAGCATCAGCACCTTGTCCTTGCGCGCGGCGGGCTTCGCCCGATCGAAGTGCCACAGCTCGCAGGGGACGCTGCGCGTGTAGAAGAAGTTCGAACGAATGGAGATCATCACGTCCACGTCGCCCGTCTCGACGATTTTCTTCCGCACCTCCTTCTCGCCGTGCCCGGCGCTCGAGGCCTGCGACGACATGACGAAGCCGGCGCGGCCCTTCTCGTTCAGGTAGCTCCAGAAGTAGGAGATCCAGAGATAGTTGCCGTTGCTGACCTTCTTCTGCTTGTTTACGCCGGGCAGGCCGAAGGGCAGGCGCGGGTCGCCTTTGATACGCTCGGCGTCGACGAGGTCGACGTTGAAGGGCGGATTGGCCATCACGAAGTCGCACTTGCCGGCGAGGGTGTGCTCGTCCTGGTAGTAGGTGATGGCCTCGGCGATCTTCCCTTCCAGTCCGTGCACCGCGAGGTTCATCTTGGCGATGCGGATGGTGTCGCGGTTCTTCTCCTGGCCGTAGAAAACGACCTTCTTCGCCGTGTCGCCGCCCTCGTGCTCGATGAAGTGGCTCGACTGCACGAACATCCCGCCCGAGCCGCAGGCCGGGTCGAACACAGTGCCGTGATCCGGTTCGATAACGTTGACGATGGTCTGCACAATCGACGACGGCGTGAAGAACTCGCCGTTATCGTGCGCCTTCTGCATCGAGAACTCGGCGAGAAAATACTCGTAGATGCGGCCGAACACGTCGCCGGTGGCCTGCTTGATCTGCTCGCTGTTGAACAGCCGCATCAGGTCTTCGAGTACCTTGGTCTCGAAGATGCCGTAGTCCTTCGGCAGCACGCCCTGGAGCGGCTCGAACTGGGCCTCGATGGCGGTCATGGCGTCGGTGACCAGTCGGGGTAGATCGGCGCCGCTCACGGCCGCCTGCTGCATGATCCAGTCGTAGCGAGCGACATCGGGGAGAAACAGCGAGCGACGGGCGATATAGTCCTCCGGCCGCACCTTCCGCCTCGGCATCTTGCCGCTGGCCTGGTCTTGGTCAATCTGTTGTCCCGCGGCATCGAAGCGGTTGGCCGCATGGCGCAGAAAGATCACGCCGAGCACCGGCATAAAATAGTCGCTAGAGGTGAGCTTCGAGTTGGCGCGAAGGTTGTCCGCCGCCTCCCAGAGGTCGGCTTCGAGTTTCTCGCTGTCCTTGAGGGTGTCGTTGATCATGCGGCTCATCTCAGATTTCTGACCGTGACCGTATATCATCTTCCAGTTCGGCCAGGGAACTGCGCGGAGGTGCAGCTGGAACCGTCAAGGCTGCAAGGTTCCCCGTGTTCGTGGAAACTCTCGCCCGAGCGCGATCCGGCCGATCTCGAAATAGAAATGGAACCTGGCTAACGCGTTTGCAGACGAGCCCCGAATCACGGCCAGCATCGAGCGGAAAAGTCTGACGTATGAGGATCAGGAGTTCCGAACATAGCAACAGCCGTCAGCACACCACGGACACCCGCCGACCCACTTAAGACCGCGTGGGCGGCCGTAAGGTCGCCGGAGGGTTCGACTCCCTTTCTCCTCCGCCACTCTCGCGAGACCAGTGGCATAGACCGACTTGACAGCGGGCTGCGGTGGCAGAGAGTGATGACCGCACCAACGCCCAACGGCTCAACAGGGCGTGGCAGGACTGCCGTCAGGGCAGCTTCTTGATCTGAAGATTTCGAAACTGCACGCGCGAGGTGTAGTGGTGGGCCTGAAGCGCGATGTGCCCGGACCCCTGCCGATTGCTCTGATACGTGTTGACCAACTGGCCGTTGAGCGTGACCTTGATCTGATTTCCGTTTGCCTCGATCAAATAGCTGTTCCAGGAGCCGATGGGATTTGACGGGAAGGCGGTGGCAGCTTGCAGATCATAGATCGCCCCCGTGCGCTTGATCGCGTGACCTGATGTGTTCGTCTGCGAATCAAAGCCGATTTCGTCAATCTGGATCTCGTGACCTTGGCTGTCGGCCGCCTGTAGGGGATTGGCCACGGTTGGCGCCGGGATTCGGATGTACACACCTGAGTTGTCGTCGGAGCGGCCCACACGCCAATCGACCCGAAGTGCGAAGTTTGTGAAGGTCTCCTTCGTGTACCAGTAGAGGCCATAGTAACCGAATGTCTCGAGCACCTGCCCATAGTGCCGCATCGCGGCGATGGAGTTCGGCTGCCGCACCATCGTCCAGTCTTTGGGATCGAGCGACAAAGGTGCAAAGCCGGCGTCCGGGACAGGGCCGGCCGCCGTAACGATTGCGGCCGCGGTGCGGCGGGCGAGCGACAAGGCGGTGAGGGATGGATTGGCCGACCCCAGCGTCGGGAAGACCGCCGGACCCGCGACGAACACGTTTGCCACGTTGTGGACCTTGCCTGACAGGTCGGTGACCGAACTGCCGGGACTTCCCATGAACAGCGTACCGGCCTCGTGGTGCGTCGTGCCCAAGCCGTCCTGCCAGAAGCCGATGCCGTTCGCATCCGGCTGGGGCTGCACCGATTGGAACCGTCCCGCAGGCGCGTTCCAATACTCGATGTTCGACGCGTTCTTCGCCAGCTTCGCCGCAAGGTCGAAGGCGGCCTTGTCCATAGCCGTCCACAGCTGTCTGTCGGCCGGGGTGGCCACCAGGTTGACGTAGGCACGTCGCTTTCCCCAGAAGTCGGTTTCGCTGCTGAGATCGACCCAGCTCATGGCGGGACTCGGGTTGAGGCTGCGCTGGTCTTGCATCTCGCCGATGCCGCGGAGGGTGAGCACGATCCAATTCGGGTCCTGGTTGGCGACGATGTTCCGGATGTTGTCGATGTCGGGAACCATGCTGAACAGGTTCTGCTCGGGATTCGGGCCGGGGAGCGCGGCGGCAGTCACCTGCAAATGAAATCGCCGTCCCATAGCGGTCCCGCGGACCAACAGGGCTGCGGTTTCGAGGGTACTCGGCAGCGTCGTGAGGCCTGCGAAGGTGGATCGTTTAATGCGAACGGTAATGTTGCTGCGCAGGTGCGCCATGAGGTTCCCGAACCGGGGTGATCCAAACTGCGTGGAGCCCACGCCCAGGGAATCGAGGGCGAGCCGGGTGGCTTCGATGGTGCCGTTGGCGAGCACGACGGCGCAACTCGGCGCGATCTGCAGTGTTTGGAGCTGCCCGTCAACGCTGAGGTCCAGGCTCGCGACGGCATTGCCCGACAGGTTCAGGCGAAGCACCTGCGTGCGGGGCATCAGGAAAACGCGGCGGCTAATGTCCCCGTGACTGTTGTTGACGGCCACATCGTTTCGGATCGCGTCGATGAGGAAAGGGCCGGTGCTGAACTTGTCGAAGGGGAACAGCCCCGGACCGGGTGCCGACCCGAGCACCGCCAACGGGGCTTCTTCGATTGCTGAGATTGCAGGAACTGCAGGCTTGGCGACGTTGAAGGCGGCGAGCAACGCATTGAACAGTGGCCCACTGATGTACTCGGTGGTTGGGGCAGCCCCGATCTCCACCTCTGTAGCCGCATAAGCGCCGTCGGTCCCGTTAGTGCCGTTGAGAAATGTCCCGATTTGCGCCGGCCAGTTGGAGAGGTCTGCCGATGTGAGACGTGGAGACCAGCCGCCCCAAAACAGCGACCGTCCACCGATACAGTAGGCCAGGCCCGGAAACGCCACGTTGCTGATCCAGGGCATGCCCCAGATGATGTTCTGCGTGCCCGTCGAGTCGTCGCGCTGGCGGTTGTAGATGGGACCGCCGACGTTGCCGCCCAGACGCTGGGGAAGGTTTTGAACGTGGGATGGGAGTAGAAAAGCCCCGGCCTCGAGGATGAGCACGCGCAGCGCCACCTTCTCGCCAAGCCGGTAGAGCTTCTCGGCGCAGTATCCACCAAACATCCCAGCGCCGATCACGATCACGTCGAAAGGGAATCCGCCGGCGTCCTGGCTGGCTTTGAGCTCGCCCCAGTTGTTGCACACATAGCGCCCCATGACGTCGTAGCTGAAGGCCGTCTGTTGAACGTCGGCCGTGATACCGCTTGGGTCTGCTGTGAGGCGAGGAATAGACATTCGTTCCCTCCCTGGAGGTGACTTGTTGGATGCTCTTGCCGAAGCGCGCGGCCGCGATCCTGTACAAATGTCGAGTGCAACGCGTTGCGGACCGCGAAGGGCAAACGATATGCCGCGCCCCTCGAGGTCCAAGGGCAATGCCTGCCCCAGGCTGATCTGTCCCGTCGAGTGGACATCCCGAGCAACCGGTGTACGAGAATCTGCACACCGGCGACTTACCACACCCAGAACAGCGCGTGGCTTTGCCCACAAACACCTCGGTCGACTCGATCCGTCATTCCCGCGTAGGCGGGAACCCACTCCACCCCGCCACCTGGATGCCCGCCTGCGCGGGCATGACGGCTGCTCCCCATCTTTCTTGGGCAAAGCCACCGGGGTGCACGGTTTACACCGTCAATCTGACGGATAGCACCTATCAACCGGGCCCTTCTA
>JBGQHM010000006.1:0-42953 GCA_041497995.1 Binatia bacterium
GCCGAAATGACGCGCCACTTCCCGCCGCAGGAGATCGTCGAGCTGATCCTCGCGATCGGTTTCTACATGGCCGTAGCGCGCCTGCTCGAGACGACGGCAGTGGACATCGAAGCCGACGCCGGGGCGGCGATTGTCGACGCCTTGAAGAAGTAGTGTCCGGCAAGAGGATCGCGATGGTCACCGTCACCGCTCTCGATCATTTCGTCCTGCGTATACGCGACCTCGATGCGTCGCTCGCCTTCTATCGCGACATTCTCGGATTGCCGATCGAGTTCCTCGATGAGTATCGCGCCGGGCAACGCCCGTTCGTGTCGGCGCGTATCGGGGGTCAGCTACTGGATCTCGTACCTGACACTACCTTTGATCCCGAGGCGGGGAAGAACGCCGGGGGCTTTATGCACTTCTGCATCGGCGTGCCGGCCGGGCAGCTCGAACGTGCCATCCCATGGCTGAAGGAACGCGGCGTGAATATCCTGCAGGATCAGCCGATGCCGCGCATGGGCGCGACAGGCATGGGGCTGTCGATCTACGTTGCCGATCCCGATGGCTACGTCGTCGAGCTGAAGGAGCACGCGTGAGACAAGCCGTCAGGGCGGCGTCGGTCGCGCTGGCTATCCTGTTGGCTCAGCTCGCGTGCGCGCGGGCTGCCGATATCGATTGGTCCAACGTTGAGCAGCAAGCGACCAACTTCCTGAGCACGTACATTCAAATCGACACCACCAATCCGCCGGGCAACGAGATTGCGGCGGCGCAGTTCCTCGCGGACCACTTTCGCCAGGTGGGCATCGACGCGGAGACGTTCGAGTCAGCACCGGGGCGTGGCTCAGTGCTGGCACGCCTCAAAGGCAGCGGCGGTGCGCGGCCGGTGATTCTGCTCAATCATCTCGACGTTGTCCCGGCGAACGCCGATGGTTGGGACGTGCCGCCGTTCTCCGGCTCGGTGCGCGACGGGTTCGTCTACGGTCGTGGCGCGCTCGACTGCAAGGGAGTCGGTACGGTTGACGCGATGGCGCTGCTGTTGATGAAGCAGCACGGGATCACCCTCAAGCGCGACGTGATCTTCCTCGGCACCGCTGACGAAGAAACCGGCGGCAAGCTCGGCGCCGGCTGGATGGTGGAGAACCACTTCGACCGTTTCGCCGACGCGGAGTTTGTGCTCAACGAGGGCGGCGCTATCGATGTCCTCCCAAACGGCAAGCTCGCCTACGCCGTTGCCGTCGCGGAGAAGACACCGTGCTGGCTGCGGCTGACAGCAACGGGCCGCCCCGGGCATGGATCGTCGCCGCAGAAGCAGACGGCGGTCACACGCCTGGTGCGTGCGCTCCACCAGGTGAGCGAGTACCGGCCCGCGTTGCGCGTCACACCCGAGGTCGAAGCGTACTACGCGGCCCTCGCGCCGCTGCAGGATGACGCACGGCGCCAACAGTACAAGAATCTGCGCAGTGCGTTGCAGAACCAGAAGTTCCGAACGGAGTTCCTCGACCGGGCGCACGACGCGGCGCTGGTGCACAACACGATCACTCCGACCGTGCTCACCGGCAGCCAGAAGACCAACGTCATCCCGCGCACCGCGAGCGCCGAGCTCGATTGCCGCTTGCTACCCGGAGAGGGACCGGTGCTGTTCGTCGACACGATCCGGCACGTGATCAACGACCCGGACGTGACGGTCGACGTCATTTTGAATTTCCCGCCGTCTGCATCGCCTACAGACACGCAACTCTACACGGCGATCGAGCGAGTCGCGGCGCGTGAGCACATGCCCGTCATCCCGAGCGTTCTCACCGGGTTCACCGACAGCCATTACTTCCGCGAGAAGGGGGTCACGAGCTACGGCTTCGTGCCGTTTGCTCTGAACGAGGACGAGGGCAGTCGCGAGCACGGCATCAACGAACGCCTCTCGATCGAGAACCTGCGCGAGGGTACCCGGCGGCTGTTGGAACTGCTACAAACGCTCGACGAGGTTGCACCCGATGGACCCCAAGGACACCAAGGCTAACGGCCCGCGAGTCTTCTACTACCAAGGCACGCTCCCACCGGCGTTGGCGCTATTGCTCGTAGCGCCGTTGCTGTTGGTCTTCCTTTCCTTCGCTGCGATGCTGCTAGCCGGTGGAGCCGTCGCGGCATTGTTCCTGCCGCTGTTCCTCCGTAGCCGTCTGCGGCGACCCGAGCCCGACCACGACGTGATCACGCTGGAGCGCGATCAGTACTCGGCGGTCGACCGCGACACGCCGCACCTGCCGCCGCGATGAGCTTTTCGCGGATGTGGGCGCTCGGCGACGTCTCCGTTTTCGAGAAGATCACCCGCGCCGCGGCCGTTTACTTTTTCTTGCTGATCGTGATGCGCCTGACGGGCAAGCGACAGCTCGGGCAGATGTCGTCGTTCGATGTCGTCGTGCTCTTGATGATCAGCAACATCGTACAGAACGCGATGATCGGCAACGACAACTCCGTCACCGGCGGGTTCATCGGTGCGGCGACGATTCTCGGCCTCAACTATGCGCTGGCGCGGCTCGCCCTCTCGAACAAAACGATCGAACGCATCATCGAAGGCCAACCGACCGTCCTCGTGCACAACGGAAAGGTGATCGAGGCCAACATGCATCGCGAGTCGGTGACCCGCGACGAACTGATGGCGGCGCTGCGGCGCGCCGGCATTCTGTCGATCGGGCAAGTCCGTGTCGCGTTGCTCGAGGAGACGGGTGCGATCACGGCGGTGAAGAGGGAGCGCGCGTCGGCCGCTAGTCAGGACGCACGTTCCGGCACTAGATCCCAGTGATCTCGACTGGCCAACCACGCCACGTGAGGATCTTGATGATCTGTTCCTCACTGAACCTGCTCTTGCGCATCTGAGTCCTCCTTCGATCTTCGTTAGCACGGAGAACTCTCGTTATGCTTGGACCGGTTTTACGGGGGGCAGGTCACCTAGAGGGCAGCTGGGCGTCTTCAAATACTAGTCGCAACGGAAGGGGCTGGCTGAGAGGCTGCCCATTGCCCGGCCCGTCCGCGGAGTCCTGGTCGGTCTTCTTGCGGTCCGCATCCCTCAAGTAGTTTCTCGCCCGCAGCTCATAGCGTCCCGGCTCCAGATCGACGTTTTCCAACGAGGGTGGATCGTCCGCGGCCTTGGTTACCTTGCCATCCCGCAAGAGATCCAGGAGCGTGTCGAGGTCCGGCCGTCGGATGTCGGGAAGCCAGGCACTCACCCGCTGTCCGCGCTCCAAGATGAATGAGCGAGTTGCGGGAAGCGCCTCCAGTTGCCATCTGAAGGAATTCTTGGCTGACTCTTTATACCGCGCAATTTCGTCCGGATTCAGCTCGATGGGCGGATCCAATCTGCTGTTGAGTGTGACAACGAGGTTTCCGTCAACCGCGACCGGGCGTCCAAACCGAGATTCACGAACGGTCTTGAGCACGGCAAAGTAGATGTCGTCAAGAGACAGTGCGAGCTTCTGCTTCGAGAGGACCACGCGGTAGTTGCCCGACTGTCCGACCTCGAGACACAATTGCATGCCCATGCGCAGCACCGAGTCGACCTGTGGTCTCCCATCATCAGTTCCCTTCCCGGAGCGCACCGGCGCCATGCTCAATATGCCTTGTGGGTCACTCTTTAGCGGTTGGATGCGGGCATCAACGTTCTGTTCTGGTGCTAGTCTGAATTGGTCGACGCAGATTTCCTGAGCGAACTCAGCTTGGAAGGGCCACTCGAAGGGTAGGGAATCAAAGCGTACTGCTTCCTTCCGTGCCTGCCCCTGCGGAGCCATCGGCAAGTCGGCGTGGTCGAACGGTCTGCTGCCCTTTGAGGTAAGCGAAGGTCGGTAGGACAGTGCCAGTATCCCACCAAACAAGGCAATAGTAGCGTACGTCAGGGCCAACTGTGGCAAGCCAGCAACCCGTGTTCGAGGCGGTGCACTGAGATCGACGCTGGAGAATGCATTCGAGAGACCTACCGCGGCGGGCACCAGCATTGCCCACACCCGCCCAGCCCCAGCGTCCTCGTCGCCGACCACGCCACCTGTAAGCCGCAAAGAGAGCCATGTTACCAGCGTCACGGTGAGCACACCAAACGCTGTCCCGGTCGCGACCTGAGCGACTCGCATCGCGAGGGTCCGAGCGGAGATACCGAACGCTATCAAGGTTCCGGCCCGTACTGAAACAGCGAGTGCACACACGGCGATCGTACCCTCGAGCCATTGGGGCATGGTGGTGTTGTCAGTCGACATCGCGAATATCAGTCCCAGGACTACGGCCGGTCCGAGGCTCCAGAGACACACGCGTAGCAACCCCGTCGCCGCCCCAGCAACCGGGTCGAAGTGAAGGTAGATGGGGATGGTGCGCTGTGTCGCAACGACGCCCAGCGCCGCAGCTACAATCGGACAAGAAATTAGGACGATCGTAAGGACGTCCTTTTGAAGCGGAGAGGCAAGGGCCGATGTCAGGAAGAGCGCGAATGCGAAGGTGCCCAGCAGACCTCCGAGGGCAGCAGGAGGCAGCAGCGACCATTTGAACCGCTGTGCGACCCTGAAGTCCGGCAAGGTCGTGAGTGAGGCAATCAGTCGGACAAGCTTGAAGCTTTCGCGGAGGTTGGGGCGGCCTACCGGTATGCCCAGCGCGCGGATCTGGCCCAAGATCGCGTACGCTCGCTGGCGATGAACCTCAGCACCGCTCACGCGTCGTAGCGCATTCACCGGGCCGGACGGGTTGTCGCGAGACGCTGCCGCTGAAAGAATGGTGTCGACCGCATGCTGGCGCACCGCATCGTCGGCGTCGCGCAACGCGACGCCGACAAGCAACGTATCACCCTCATCGCTGCTCAACGCTGCCAGTGCCGTGGCGGCGTTTTTGCGCATCTGCGGGTTGATGGATGTCATGAATTCCTGGATCACCGTGACCGTTCTACGCGTTGTCATGTCGATGCCTTTCGATCCAGTGACGAACCAACTCACCCTCATCGTCTCGCGCCACCGCAAGGACACTGCGGAGTACAAACTCGATATCAGCGTCGGAAAGGTGGATACCCGGCCCGGTGGCCGTAAATTGACCGATCTCATCCTTGTTGAGGCGCGCCCCGATCTCGATCAGCTGCGGGAGGCGCCCGATGAGCGTCTCGGTGGCCGGCACGGAGCATTCGTCTTCGAAGCGCCGCGACCAGTAGAGGAGAGCCGTGGGCGGCGCGCCGACGGCGATCGCGCTACGCAGCATGACCTCCACAGCCCAGGTCGGCCACGCGACATCCTCGCGCGACTCGTGCAACACCTCGAATTCGAAGTCCGCCATAAGATCCGTGCAGCGCCCCGTAAGGACGGCGCGTTCCAAACGCTCGAGCGTACCCAGTGCACTGCGTCGCCGTGCGTAGCGGGGGTCGTCGCGCTGGGCCTCTCGTATCGCTTTCAGGATTGGGGCGATTAGGAACTCGTGCGTAATCTCGACAAAATAGCCGCCCAAGCGGCTCTCGACTCTTACGATGCGCGCCGTCTCCAGCGCTGCGAACACCTCCCTGCGCACCGTGAGGTCCACGAACGGTACCGCGAGCAAGCTCTCGCGTTCCACAATGTTGCGTGTGCGGTTCCCAGTAATCAGCGGCTCCAGGATCTCGATCGCCTCACGGCGGCGGTGATCGGAGGAAAGGTCGTTCAGGAAGTCGGTTAGCACCGACTCGAAGATGCCGCGCGTCCCCTTGAGGTTCCGGAGAACCTCCAGCTTCACCTCCGCGAGGTCGTGGCCCTCCGCCTCGCCACATTGCGACAGCTCTCTCCCGCTGACCTCCCAGAGCTTGTCGCAGACCATTTGGAGATGTGCCGGTTCGACGTAACGGTCTTCGCGAGTGAGTTCAGCCAGGATGGCCTTGAATAGATCATCGGCGTGCGTGTACCCGTACTGCGCAGCGGGTTGCTGGATGGCCTTCGCTGCTTCGGCCTTGTCGAGCATTTGCAGGCGATAGGAGGATTCCTGCAAATTGCTGACGAAGCTGCGCAGCGGATCGAGGTGCGCTGTATAGTCCTCGCGCATCGAGATGACGTAGCGAATCGGCAGCAAGGCCGTGCGGCCGGTGGGTTGCTCCGCCGCATCGCGGAGGGGAACCTGGGCTTCGTATAGGCTGCGGAGCTCGTCGAAGAAGCGCCAGCGTAAGCGCCAGTCAGGCGCGTCTGCGGTGACTGCAGCCGCCCCGCCGACATCACCGTCCGTCGCTTGCGGGCCCAGGTCAACAAACCGCGTGAACAGCTCCTCAAATTGGTCGAGAATGATGACAAGGGCAAAGTTCTCCACTCGGTAGCCGTAGACCTCGATGAGATTCTGAAAGAACTCCGCTAGCCCAATGGCGGGGACGTTGGTCTTCGCCACGATGGACTTGTACCCGCGCTCCAGCAGCGTGCTGGCGAGCCAATCCAGGAGTTCTCGGACGCTGGTCGATACGCTGATCGGGGGACCCTGCGCCTCCGTCGCCGACTCGCCCTCGATGGCCCGCAGGTGCTCGGCCCACGTCTCGACATCGAGCACCCCCTGTAACACCCGGCAGAAGAACGGGGTCACCGGTCCGAAGTCAGCGGAGCCCTGCGCAACCGGGGCGAGCAGTCGGCGCCGTGAGTCGTGACGGATGGGGGTGTGGGTGTACCGCTCCAGGATGCCGCGCGCCGTAGCGCTTCGGCCTCCGCGGCGGGATACGGAATCACGCTCTTGAGCGTCTGTAGCTTCACCTCCCCGACGGGGTTATAGCCCGGTCGAACTCTAACCGGCAACCAGCCCGCAGAATGCAACCCTGGAATCACCCGAGCGTTCAGCAGCGAGGTCTTGCCCGCACCCGACGTGGCTTGCAGCACGGTCAACCGGGAGGACAGGATCAGCGCGATGAGCTCCTGCGCCTCGCGATTTCTGCCATAAAAGAGATCGGCGTCCGCGGTTTCATAGCTCTCCGCACCCTTGAAAGGCTTCAGTTCCCTGTTGCTCTCGGCCTCGTGCACGGTTGCGGGTCCCTCGTTCAGTGCTGCTGCAGCTGCTTGAGCAGTCGTTCCAGGAATGCATCGCAGGGCTCCTCGATCACTGTGGTTGATAGACGACTCGCCCACTCGTCCTTGACGCTGTTCCATAGCTTGGCTTCAAGCCGGCGGCTTTTGTCGTGCGCCTCGCTCGTCGGATGCACGTGCACGGCATAGCGCCTTCGCGAAAGGCCAGCCGCCACCTGAAGCGCGTCGCGCAGGATTGTGTAGTACAGTAGGCGCAGCTCTGGATCGAAGAGACAATAGCCGAGAAACAGCCAGTGGGTGTTCTGAATTGCCGCCTTGATGCCGGGCAAGGCCCCGCCGCGGGAGACGGCGATCTGCATCGAGCGATCCGCCGAGATCGCGCAGCTATCGGCCACATCGAGGGAGCCGTGGCATTTGTAGAGAAGCGGCTGCGGCAGTTGGTCGAGCGTGAAATTGCCAGTTGCTCCGGTCGCATCGCTCGCATTCGGGTCGTAGACCCGGTGGCGGTGCTCCCCGATGAACTCGTCTAGCCCCTCGTAGTCGTCCGGACGGATCGCGCGCCATTCGGTACCGTCGGCAACAGAAATGTTCCCATCCCCCTCCCGCTTCACGTTCTCATACTCGTTGATGTGGACGACGTTGCCTGCAGGCATCGAGACGAGTCGCGTAAAGGGTACACCTGCTCGCAACAGCGCGCGCTCCATCAGCAGATCAATGTTCGACGTTACAATCAGCTGTGGGGTCGCACGACCCCGGCGGATCGATCGGGGCAAACAACCCATCAACTCGGCGAGGTATCTGTGCGCCAGGGGTGCGCAGCGTGTTCGCCTCTGGACGAGTTCGACAATAGAGTCTTCGACTAAGGATTCTCCGCCCAGCTTCACAGCGTAATAGTCACCGGCAATATCGCGAGGAAACGGGGGATCGTCCTCATCGCACGGATACTCAAGGTACTCGAGCAACTGATCCGCCAGTTCGTGCGAGCGTGGCGGAAGGTCCTTGCTCGCCGGTGACATGCCCGCGCCAACGAAGAAGGTGACCCGCTCCGCTGCCAGTCGGCCCCGGAGTTGTGCGATAGCGTGCTCGACCGACGCTTCTGCAGCAGCAGGAGCCACGACCGCGACTGCGGCGCGCGCCCGCTCTTCCCACCGCCTCCCGGTAATGCCCCAGTATAGGGTGCGGAGAGGCAGCTCCTCAGAAACACTCTGCTCAAACGCCACCCAAGTGTTTCCCGCCAAGAACACCGGCAAATCTCGCTCGTTCGGCTTGGTCGCCCGTGGAAGGATCACTGGGATCACACGGACATCTTTCTCCACAGCTTGGCGACGCAGTGCAGCGTCGACTTCCTTCGCCTCCCATGTCCCAACGCCTGACGACCCTACGGCGACGACGATTGCACCCGCGTCCTGCAGGGCTTGCTCAACCAGTGGCTGCCAGGGATCCCCTGGCGGCAGCTCACTCTGATCGAAAAAGACGCGCAGCTGCCGGCGACGCAGCTCCTCCGCGAGGAGTTGCACCGCCGCCGCGTCAACGCGGCTATAGCTCAGGAAGACGTCGTACTGCGGCATGTCCCCATCCAGATTCTCTCGTTGCTGGAGCCACCACGAGGTGTCTCAGAACCGTCCGCGTGAGCGTCTGGTCGCGCAGGCCCACCGCCGGCCTCGGCGGCGCCGTTGAAATGGAAGTGTTGCAGACTCAGCGGGAGAAGTGGCGGACACTAAGAGTCGTGCAGCCGTATCGTGATCGCTTTTCGCGTAGCTCAGAAGGACCCGCATCATCAGCATTCTCCCTGCGGCATGTACTACACGTCGAGCCCCGTTGGGAAGGGGCGCACGTCTGCAGAGAACCAAGTTCACGGCATGACAACGGCCCGATGCCCCTTGAATCAGCACCGGTGACGCTGGACTGCGCTTGTCGGCTGCGTCAAGTACTGGCAGCGTCGCTTGTCGCTGGATAGCGATTCCAAGAGCCGGCACAGAACCTACCGGCGACCAGTTCAGCGCATCCGCGACGACTTGGCGAACAAGCCTCGTTCGGCCTCGTCGTGCTGCTGCCTATCGATGACCCGGCACCGAACCGAACGATCGGCGACGACAGCGGATCAACGGCAGCTTAATGTGCATGGGCTACCGCGCTCGTGCCTGCGTGACTCACTTCCGTCCGCAGACTGTGACACACCACAATCGAGGCATGGACGTTCAACCGGGGTATTGATCTGCTCTTCCGTTCTGCGTTAAGCAGCGTCAGTCCAAAGTCCAAGCCGTTGAATCCGCAGCAACGAGGGCGCCGGAAATTGCGGCAGCACACGATGTTCCCCACCGAGGAGGTGACCAATGCCCAAAGCTGAGTATACGCTCACCGACGTCATGCTCACGCTCGCCGCGATCACCTATCGCGGCTCTGCCCTCGTGCTCCCGGAGGACCGGGCTCGCCTGCGCGCGACGATGGCGGAGTGCTTGCTCACACTCGGCCCCGTCAAGAATCAGTGGGACATCGTCTGGGGGCCGGCCAGCTTCCGTTCGAAATTGTCTGTCTTCGACGATGCGGCGATGTTCGTTGCCCGCGGCCGCACGCAGCCTTCGCGGTTTGTCGTCGCCGTTCGCGGCACCAACCCGGTGTCATTGTTCGACTGGGTCTTCGGCGATCTACTCACGAGCCGGCAGGTGCCGTGGCCGTACGGCACGGGACCGGGCGTCAAGGACGCTCGCATCTCTTTCAGCACGGCGCTCGGGCTCAGCATCCTGCAACACCTGCGGTGGGAGCCGCTCGCTCCCACCGTGACGACGGGGCTCACGACTTCCATTTTCGAGCGAATACGGGGAGAGCTCGGGGGCGTCGCGACTGCATTGCTGCGACACCTTGAGACCGATGTCAGCGAACCGTTGCGCCGCGTGAGCAGTGCCCTGCAGACAAAGCTGGCGACACTCAGCGCGATCGCGACGCAGCTGGCCACGGCTCCCGCGGACCGTGCCGTGCAACTGATTCGCGAGCGCCGCGCGTCGCAATCGGCGCGTGACACGCTTCGGCTCCTCGATGAGGCTTTCGATCATCTGCGAGAAACGCGCATCGATCCGCTCCGCCTCCTCCTTGGGGGGAGTGAGGTGCGACGCCTGTTCGCCTCGGGCGTCGGCCTCCAAAGCCTTCTCCGAGCAGCGGTGCAGGAGAGCGGCGCGGGCACGGAGATTTACGTGACCGGACACAGCAAGGGAGGCGCGCTCAGCTCTACACTCGCGCTCTGGCTTGCCGACACGCAGGGGCGGGACGTTGCGAAGGACGACCAGTGGGACCCGGATCGCAAAGCCACCGTGCATGCCTATTCGTTCGCCGGGCCAACCGCCGGGAACGGCGCGTTTGTGCGGCACTCCAACGCGGTCATCGGTCCACGCTGTCACCGTATCGCCAACAATCTGGACGTTGTCCCGCACGCCTGGGCCCGCACCGATCTGGAGGCCATCGCAACCCTGTACCCGCCACCGGTCCTACCGATACCATTCCTCGGCCAATTCATCGGCGAACTGGCACGGGAGGATGCGCCCCTGGACTACCAGCATGTCGGCAACGACGTGACCGCCCTCCCAGGCGACCTCAACCGACGCAAGCTGCTCTTCCTCGATCAAATGATCTACCAACATCTCGACGGCTACTTCGAGCAGATGAAGCTCGCCGGCGAGATGAATACGGCAACGTTCTTTAACCCACTATCGTAGCAGCGAGTCGAGCTCTGGGACTCTGCGTGTACAACTGACCAATCAGCTGGTCGCGATGCTCACTGCACAGGACACCTCGCGTTGTGCTCGTGGTGAACGGCATGCCGTCCTCGATGTCCGACCGGTGTCGCCGCGTTTGCACTACGGCCACGTGTGCCGCAGGGGTTGCGAGCCGGCAGAGGAGAAGGAGCGAATATGACCGAACCCGCGAGTGCAGGGACTGACCTAGAGGGTGCCGTCGATGCGTTCAAGAGGAGCTTGGACTATGCCAAGGCCAGGAAGCTCCTGACCCAGGCCGCCGAATCATCGCCGTCTGATGTGTGGATCCAGCAGCAGCTGGCCCTTGCAACGTACAAGGACGAAGAGATGCTTCCGGCGACGCGCTTCGCTCGCGCCCTCAAGATTCTCGAAGGCATCGACCTTCGTGATGCCGCGAACAAGGACGCCGAGACGCTGGCGTTGGGCGGCGCCATCTACAAGCGCATGTGGGAATACGACGGTCAGCTCGAGCATCTCTACGAGGCGCTGGCGTTCTACCGCGCCGCCCACGCGCGCAATGCCATCCAGGACAGGGGCTACGGGGGCGTCAACGCGGCGTACATCCTGCAGCTGCTCGCCGCGCGGGCGCGCGCCGCGGCGCAGCGGAGTAGCACTATCGCTGTAGAGGCTGACCGATTCGACACGGAGGCACAGCAGCTCCTCGAACAAATTGCCGCCGAGCTCGCACAGTATGCGGAGGCGGACCCGTCGCTGCAGCCGCAATACTGGTTCGTCGTCACACAAGCGGAAGTCGAGTTCGGGTTGGGGCACACGACGGATGAGTCCGGCCGCGCACACTACGCGGCGGCGGGACGCCTTCTGGCTGCAGCACGCCAGCTCGAGGCGGTCGAGTGGCAGCGACAAACCACCTTTCGGCAGTTGGTGTCGATCGCCCGCCTCCAGGGCTGCGAATTGCCCCCGGAGCAGAGCCAGCCAGCATCCTGGCATCCGGCATGGCAGGCACTCGCCAACTTCTTCGAGGACGGCGCCGACCGCGCCCTCGCGTGTCTCGGCAAGGTCGGCCTCGCGCTCTCCGGCGGCGGCTTCCGCGCCTCCTTCTTTCACCTCGGCGTGTTAGCCCGCTTGGCGGAGATGGACGTGCTGCGCAACGTCGAGGTCTTGTCGACCGTTTCCGGTGGCAGCATCGTGGGTGCGCACTACTATCTCGAAGTACAGCACCTGTTGCAGACACAACCCGACCAAAAGATCTCGCGGGAGTCGTTCGTCGAGATCGTCCGGCGCGTACAAGAGCAGTTCCTCGCGGGTGTCCAAACGAACCTGCGGATGCGGGCGCTCGCGAGCTTTCGCAAGTGCTTCAAGCTGATCGCCTCGAAGACCTACACTCGGAGTGACCACATGGGCGAGCTCTACGAGGAAGAGCTGTACGCCCGGGTGGCGGACGCCAAGCCGCGGCCGCGCCGAATGGCGGACCTCCTGGTGCAGCCCGCCGACAGCAAGCCGGGGGAGGTCTTCAAACCGAAATTCTCCAACTGGCGACGCCGCGCCAAAGTGCCCGTCCTGCTCCTCAACACCACGTCGCTGAACTCGGGACACCTGTGGCACTTCACCGCCAGCTGGATGGGCGAGCCGCCGGGCGTGGTCGGCGCCGAGGTAGACGCCAATGAGCGCTATCGGCGTTTGTACTACGGCCAAGCGCCAACCAAAGCGCTACAGGACTATCGGCTGGGCCACGCCGTCGCGGCATCGGCGTGCGTGCCGGGCTTGTTCGAACCGCTGGTGATCGATGGGCTCTACCCCGGCCGCGTCGTGCATCTCGTCGACGGCGGGGTGCACGACAACCAAGGCGTAGAGGGACTCCTGGACGAAGCGTGTACGTTCGTGCTGTGCAGCGACGCCTCGGGACAAATGAAGGACGACGAGAATCCCGCCGGCGGCCTGCTCGCACCGCTCCTGCGCTCCTCACAGGCCATTTTCATGGACCGCATCCGCGAAGCGGAGTATCAAGACCTTCGTGGACGTGTCGACAGCCGAGCGCTGAACGGCCTGTTCTTCGTCCACCTCAAGCAGGATCTCCCGTCGCCGCCACTCGACTGGGAACACTGCCAAGATCCGTCACCGCCACCGAGTTCGGAGACGGTCACGCCGTACGGCGTCGACCATGACGTGCAACGGCAACTGGCTGCGATCCGCACTGATCTCGATTCGTTTACTGAAGTGGAAGCGTACGCGCTCATGCTGAGCGGCTATCTGATGACCGAGCAGAAATTCAAAGCGCTCCAGCAGCAGCACGTGGACGGCGGGGAGCCCGGCACTGTCGGCAGTTTCGACGTCGAGGCGCCACGCCGCGACTGGCCATTTCTGGCACTGGAGCCCATCGTCAAACTGCCGGCGCGGGACACCGATCCGCGCCGCAGCGACTTGGGGCTGCAACTGAGTGCCGGTTCGTCGCAGTTCCTGAAGGTCTGGAAGTTGTCCCAGTCCCTGCATCGCGTTCGCTGGCTGGGCATCGGCGCGATCGGAGTGCTGCTGGTTGCGCTCGTGGCCGGCTACTGTGTGTTACCACAGTCGGTCACAACCGGCGGTCTTCTCGTGATCGTCGCAGCGCTCGCGGTAGAGATCTGGAATTGGCGTGTGCCGAAGATGGCGGTAAACAATATCCTCGGAAAGGCGCTGTTCGTTCTGGCGGGTTTCGTGGCCGCCAAAGTACACCTGCGGCTCTTCGACCGGCTCTTTGTGCAACGTGGCCAGCTCAAGCGTCTGCTCGCATTGAGAGCCGATTCTTCTCCGGCGAAGGGAAGTGCGGTAGCGGGACATGGGAGTAGCCAACCGTGAGCACTCGGGCGTAACCCACTCCAATGAAGCTCTTTGTCTGCTGGTCGGGTCGGCGTAGCAGGGCGGTTGCTGCAGCCATGGCCGCGTGGTTGCCCGAGATCATCGCTGGGGTCGAACCCGCTCTCTCACTCGAGTTTACGAAAGGTGAGATGTGGCTGCCGGAGATTTCCGAAACAATCGCTGGTGCGCGGGCGGGTCTCATTTGCCTTACTCCTGAAAACCTTGATTCTCCCACTTTGAAGCAGGCGCCCTGGCACGGGGATTCTCACACGGTTCCGGAAAGACGAAACCGATCTACTCATACTTGTACAGGACCCATGAGCTCGCCCTGAAGGGCCCGCTCGGCTACTTCCAGCAGACCACGTCCACGAAGGAGGACACGCGCAAGCTCATCGAGGACATGAAGCGTTTCATCGGTGAGGCCTCGTCCGACGCGCGACCCGCGACAGACTTCGAAACGCAATGGCCTGCACTGGAAAACGAGCTGAACAAGATCTCGCCGCTGTCGGTAGAGGAGCTCGTGCCCGATTTTCGAGAGTTGTTTCAGCGGAAGACGTTCGAGGAGCCTCTCGACGAGTGCCTGAACCAGAATTGGTCGTTGCGGTACGTTGGGGCCTCCGACACGCTCGCCATCTTGCGCTTTCAGCGCGAGCGAATCGAGCGATGCGCCAGCGCCACCCTCCTCGATCGCCTCGACGAGATCATGAAGCAACTCGATGCGTACGTGATGTCTATGGAGGCGCTGTTGAATACGCCGCCGGTCACACGGCGACCAGATGGCAAGTTGGACCTGCCAAGCGCAATCGTAACGCCCTCCGAAGAACACCGGACACGAATCAACGACTTGGTGAATGAGATGCTCGTCGCGAGTCAGCGAGATGCTGACTGAGGCCCTTTCGCTAGGGGAAACAGCAGGGCTTGGCGCTCAGTTAGTTCGACGGCATCTTTGGACGAGTCACAAGCGTGTCCACGTGAGGCAACCGCCCTATCGAGATGTTGCACTGACCTCACGACACTGCACTACGCTCTCTCCGTTGGAGCCAACCACTCTGCCGCTGATTGCTTTCGGGCACACATGGCTCAGATCCACATCATCCGACGGCAGCGGAAGGTTCGTCACGTGCGCGCAGGCGTCGGCAACCAGATCCTCGGGTTGTATCGGCCATATGCGCACCGATTCACTACTCGCCGTAACCAGCCATCGATTGTCGGGGCTGAATGCGAGGTCACTGACGGCCTCGTCGTGAACGAGGGTCCTCAAGGTGTCGCCGCTCTCGAGACCGCTTGGAAGAACCATGGTGAGAAGCCGGGTGAAACCAGAGGCAGGCAGTGAATGAAGTTCAACGTTGCCATTAACTGCCGTCGCGCTCCACAACCCATCGAGAGAAGTGGCTGACAACTTTCCGCCTCCCGTGATGTCACGCCCGACCTTGACCGTACGCCACGCCGAGACCTGCGCTAAGAGCGACACGTCGCCGCCGCGCTGGGGCGTCCCCTCAGTTGGTTGCTTACCAGCACCCGAATGGCCGGGGTTGTCCTGAGACCAGGCGACTACTTCACCGGTCTTACTGTCCCAAACTTTCGTGAACCCCGGCGTTTGGGAGTGGCGGTCGTAATTCGCCAGCACTGCCATGAAGTTCTCGCTCTCGTCGAACACGGCGGCCGCCGTTGGAGCGGCTACTGGGGTTGCTGGAAGCTCTCGCCAGGTCCCGAGCTCTAAGAATCGGAACTTCGTCGAAGGGTAGTTGCTCACTCCCTTTCGTTGCTCCACGATCAACCAACGACCGCTCGGGCTAAACTCGATCCTGCGGAGGTCGGGAACGTCCCGCAGAGCAAAAGCGGAACGCCACGTCTCGGTATCAACGACGTGCAGGCGGTCGTCAAAGCCAACGATAAGCCACCGGCTTTCTCCGCCCGTCACTGGTGCAAACGCGACCGCGCCTACCTCCGTTGTTTTGCCGGTAGTGTCGTCGCGCACCTCCGCCAGCTGCTTTGACGAGGCCGTGTCGAATACACGGACCGTGTGGTCACTCCCGAGCGCGGCCAGCCATCGCCCTTTTGCGCTGTACGAAACGGACAAAACTCGGACACCGAGGTCGTGCTGCGCAACGGCGTGCTGATTGGGGACGGGCCACAAGGCGATGACACCGTTATCGTGCCCGGTCGCCAGCCACTTGGAGTTTGAAGTGAACGCGAGTGCCGTGGTGCGATAGGGTACGCGCGTGGTCTCCACTGCCGCCCATTCGGTCGGCTTGTTCGGATTGGATGTTTGGAGTTGCCATATTCGCGCGCCAGTGTTCTCCTCTGCGCGCTCACCGCGATTCACGGTGGCCAAGTAACGCCCGTCATTGCTGACCGCAATAGGCTTGACAGCATCCGCCCTGAATCCGCCTTGGGGCGCTTTGATGGGTTCTGAGTGCACCTCCCTTTTGGCAGCTTGTGGTTGCGCATCACTCCATTCCATCTCCCAGACAAGCGGAAGCGGGTCCCCGGTGTAGAGAAATCGAGAGTCAGGGCCAAACGCCAGATTGTTCGCTTCCGCATCGAGCGTCACTACCCCTGGCAGCGATTTGCCCAGCCGCTGGAGGGCAAGCTTCCTGCCGTCCGAGACGACAAGCCAGCGTCCCTTCGAACTGAAGATCGCCGCGCGCACGCTCGAATACTCTGTACGCAAGTCTCCACGGTCGACAGGTCTCCAACTACCATCAACGAGATCGTTGATCTGAACGCCGCGGATCCCGTACCCGGTGACAGCCAGCTGCGACCCGTCATCATTGAATGACAGTGACCAGATCGTCGTCGCTCCCGTCGCCGGGACAACCGAGGCTCCGGACAACCTGCCACCACTGCGCGCCATGTCCCAGACCTGTACGGATTGCGCGCAGCCAACCGCCAGCCAGCGCGAGTCGGCACTGAAGGCGGCCACAGCAGGGCTCTTGGGTGGGCCATGAGGCCGCGGCAGCTTGGTTGACGCGCAGTTTCCTTGGGCGATGCCTATCGGATCTGCCGCGTCCTTCAACCGGATGAGTCTGGTAGTACAATCACCGGCAACCGCGGCAAGCCATTGGCCATCCTTGCTAAACGCGATGGCGGTGATGGGAGGCTGCGAACCCAGTGTGAAGATCTTCGGATGGCCGGCCATCAGGTCGACGGTCTTGGCGAGTGCCGAGTAGCCGCGCGCCGTGAGGTGCTGTTGCAACGACTCGGCCGCGTACGCGACCGACTGCCTCAAGAGGACGGGAGCGGTGTCGCGTGTCTTGTCCGCCTGCGTGGCAAGGTCGTCTGCCTGTGAAAGGCGCAAGTACTGCATCATGAAGAATGCCAAAACGAAGAGGATGCCCAAAGCACCGGCCAGGGCGCGTTTCCGCCATCGCGCTGCCGTCCGACTCGCGCGGATGTAGTCTGCGTGCAGCTCCGTCGGCTTCGGATCCTTGGTCCGATCAGCGAGCCAGCGCTCCGCTTCCGGCAACTCGCGTCCGGAGATCACCAGGCTCCTGCGGCGGCTCTTCTGATCCCATTCAACCGCTCGCACTAGCAGGCGGGTGTGCATGCGCACCCACTGCGGATCCGTATCCAACGCTCGGAGCAAGACCTCGACTGCCTGCTGGAGGTCCTCTTCAGGCCGCGCAAACGTCCACTGCACCGAAGCGATAGCCGGTTGCAGCTCACCGTCGGCAACCTCGTGGTGAAGAACTGGCAAGAGGCGCTTGTTGCGCTCGACGGCGTGCCGGATCTCGCGCCGACAGGCGTCCGACGCAACGGAGTAGGGAGTGATGATGAACACGAACGCCTGAGCTTCCTCGATCGCGGCGCAGATCCTCGGCCAGAACTCCTCGCCGACGAAGATGCCGTCGAGGTCGACCCAGACCTTACGACCGCGCTCGACGAGACCGCGTCGGAGGTGTTCGACGAAGTCCCGATCCTCGCGTGCATAGGAGATGAATACGTCCGCTGTCCGGGCGGCCTCCGCTTGCGGTGGCATCGTCCCTCCTGTTCTTCGCGCGCCACATTACAATACTCGTGTGTCGACCTTCAAATGCTTCACGCTCATACGAACGCCCCTGTGCCAGTCGCGGTCTCGCACCGGCGGTCGCTTGCTCGATAGGACGTTTGGTGGAACAAGGAGCGCGCAGGAGGAACGCACATGGCCGTCACCGTCAAGCCGCACGACGACTACATGCACGAGAACACCGGCGAACCGAACTTCAACGAGAGCATGTACTTCAACTTCTACGATCGCAGCGCCAAGCTCGGCGGCTTTGCGCGCATCGGGAACCGCGCGAACGAAGGCTATGCCGAGGTGACGCTGGCGGTGTACCTCCCCGACGGCACGGCGATGTTCAACTACATGCGGCCGCCGATCGCCGACAACTCCGCCTTCAACGCCGGCCCCATGCGTTTCGAGGTGATCGAGCCGTTCAAGCATCTGCGCGTGACCTACAATGGTAGCGCCGTGTTCCTGGCGCGACCACTGGAGCTGGAAGATCCGAAGCGCGCCTTCACCTCGAATCCGCACCAGCCGGTGCAGCTGTCACTCGACTACTACGGCCTCAGCCCGATGTACGGCGGCGAGTCGCCGGTGCAGAGTACGGACATGGTCTTCGCCAAGGGGCACACCGAGCAGCACGTGAAGGCCGCCGGTAGCATCACGGTGAACGGTAAGCAGACGGCGTTGAACGGGTTCGGCCTGCGCGATCATTCCTGGGGCCCACGTTCGTGGCAGTCACCGAAGTTCTACCGCTGGCTGACGTGCGAGTTCGATGCGAGCTTCGGCTTCATGGGCTCGCAGATCGTCATGCAGAACGGTACCGAGATCCTCTCCGGGTTCGTCTTCAAGGACGGCGAGAACCACTGGGTGAATACGCTCACGCTGCACACGGACCGTGTAGGAGACGGGCAGTATCACGATCGCATCGCGACGACACTGCAAACGACCGCGGGCGACTTCGAGATCACCGGCAAGGTGCTGACCATGCTGCCGCTGCGCAACCGGCGGGACGGCAAGGTCACGCGCATTGCCGAAGGCCTGACCGAGTGGCGCTGCGGCGACCATGTCGGGTATGGGCTGTCGGAGTATCTGGACCAGGTCGTCTGAGGCCCCCTCCTCCCCCGTTCGCGGAAGTGCGCGGGCTACGCCCGCAGCCCAAAGTCGCAAGTCCAACGCCCAAAGCAAGAAGCGGCTAGGAAAATCTTCGCGCGCTGCGCAAAAATGCAACGTTTGCACTACAGGGGAGGAACCTGATTGCCCGCAGCCTTCAGAAGCGTTTTGGCAACCCCGCTTGCTTCAGCACGATGTTGGCCCAATGCCGTGACTTGATCTGGCCGTCGACCGGGAACCGGTGCCCGGTGATGGGGCTGAACCAGATTTCGTGATCGCCCTTCCCGTGACGTTCGAAGCGGCAACCAGCGGCACGCAAGAGGCGTTTCAACTCCGGAGTGAAGTCCGCCACCTACGCGACCGCGCGGGCGTGTTCAGTACGGTGCGCAATCACCGTGAAGCGCGCGGCGGCCGCTTCCTGCGCCGACAACACGCCATTGAGTTCCAGCATCTCCGGCACCATCACCCGGAGTTTCTCAATGAGCGCCTCGAAGGTATCGGCACCGGTCACCAGCCCCGGCACATCTTCGCCTTCCGCGATCCATGTTGCCGCCTCTTCGTCCCAATCGGCTCGCACGGTGTAGGTATGATCCGCCATTGCTCAGCCTCGCTTCGATACGATATGTGGCGCTCAAAGGCTACCACATTATCGGCTTTCTCGCTCTGCGATGCCACCGCCAGATGGTGCGCACAGCGCACCCCGTAGGGGCGAGGCATTTCCCGGCTATCGCGCAACGGCCTTGCCGGCGCCCCGCCATCCGTATCGCGCACCGGCGCCCGATCCTGCCCGGAAATGCCTCGCCCTGCTTTGCAGCCACCTACCTGCCAGCAGTCTCGTACAATCCGTGGCGCCGCAGGGCGAGGCATTTCCCACCAACCAGCAGCGCCGCACGCTCTCGCACCAGCCGAGCGTTGCGCCAACGCCGTGCCCTCGCAACTGGAAATGCCTCGCCCCTACACGGCACCGGAACCCGATGGTGGCGGGCAGCTTCAGGTGAACCGCAGCTCGCGATTCGAACCGCGCTTCCTGTGATGCACCCCGCTCCCTCTCGGGTTCCCTCCCTGTTGCCACCTCCGGCAACGGGGAGGGTGGGGCCTCACCCGGGGGGGCCGAGGGACCCGCCGGGCCCGTTGCTGAGTCCGGTCAGGAGGAGGCTTCCCCTCTTTCACTCGCACCATCCTTCCAGTAAATCACGTCGCCATGAGCGACCGCGATTTCCGTCTCTCCAAAGACGTCACGCCCACCCGCTACGATTTGCGCCTCGAGGTGGACCTCGACAACTGGCGCTTCCAGGCTTCCGAGCTCATCGACGTGATGGTGCATCGTCCGACGGCGGAGGTTGCCTTGCACGCCGTCGATCTGGACGTGCGCTCCGCACAGGCCGTCGCCGCACGTGTGACGCAAGGCGCGACGTTGCACACCAACGTCGAGGCAGAGACCGTGAGCCTGCGTTTTCCTATACCGCTGCCGCCCGGACCGGCGCGGCTGGAGATCACCTTCAACGGTGAGATCCTCGAACGCTTGCGCGGCTTCTACCGTTCGCAAAAGGACGGCGCGCGCTACGCCGCCACGCAGTTCGAGGCCGCCGATGCGCGGCGCGCCTTTCCGTGCTTCGACGAGCCCGAGTTCAAGGCGCGCTTCGCGCTCACGCTGGTGATCCCGCCCGGCGTCGCTGCGATCTCCAACGGACCGCAGGTGCGTACGCGGACGCTCCCGAACGGCCACACTGAGATCCGGTTCCAGGAGACGCCGCCGATCTCCTCCTACCTGGTGGCGTACTGCATCGGTCCGTTCGAAGCGACGCCGGTCGCCGCGACGCCGAGCGGCGTGCCGGTACGCGTCGTGATGCCACGTGGCATGGCGGACAAGGGAGTGTACGCGCGCGACGCCCACGTCGGCTCGCTGGCCTACCTCGAAGAGTACACGGCGATCCCGTATCCCTACACCAAGGTCGATGCCATCGGTGTCCCCGATTTCGAAGCCGGGGCGATGGAGAACCCGGGCGCGATTACCTATCGTCTCACGGCCATCGCCGCCGATCCGGAGCGCTCGTCGACCCATGCGCTCAAGGGGATCTTCTACACCGCGGCGCATGAGCTCACGCATATGTGGTGGGGCGACCTGGTGACCATGGTGTGGTGGAACGATCTGTGGCTCAACGAGTCGTTTGCCACCTTCGTCGGCTACAAGGTCGTCGCCGACCTGATGCCGGAGTGGGGGATGTGGCGCGACTTCGTTGCGACTCTGGCGCGACCCTTTGCGCTCGACTCGTTGGTCTCGACGCATCCGATCTCATTCGAAGTGAGGAACGCCAAGCAGGCGGCGGAGCGCTTCGACGTCATCACGTATTGGAAGGGCGCCGGCGTCGTCCGCATGATCGAGGGCTTCCTCGGCGCCGACGCCTTCCGCACCGGCGTGCGCAGCTATCTGAACCGCTATCGCGAAGCGAACGCCACGGCGGACGATTTTTGGCGTGAATTGAGTACCGCTTCCGGGCGCGACGTCGCCACCATCGCCAACGCGTGGATCAAAGAGCCCGGACATCCCGTGGTGCACGCGACGGCGCAACCGGTCGGTGCAGACCTCCGGGTGACTCTGCGGCAAGAGCGCTTCTATGCGGACCCCACCGCCCGCGACGGACGCCCACCGCAGGTGTGGCCGGTGCCTCTGGTCATCAAGTTCGGGAACGCCGATGGCGTGAGCGAGCGACGCGTGCTCCTCAGCGCTGCGCAGGTGGACATCACGCTTCCGCAGACGACGTGGTACTTTCCGAATGGTGGCGCCACCGGCTTCTATCGCATCGCGATGGACGATGCCTCGTTGCAGGCGCTGGTCGGGGTCGTTCAGGAGGCGCTCGCGCCGCATGAGCGACTGATGCTGGCGGACAACCAATGGACGCTGTTGAAAGCGGGGGCCGCATCGATCGATCAGTTCCTCGGCCTCCTCGCCGGCTACCGCACCGAGGCGGATCGGGCAGTGGTGTCGGTGCTCGCGGATCAGCTCTCGTGGTTGAGCTCGCACGCGGTAGCGGATGAGGTGCGGACACTGTTCGAGACGTTCGTCGCCGACTACTACCGCGAGCAATTCGCGGCGATGGGGTGGGAGCCACGGCCGGATGAGCCGGTGGACGAACGCATGAAGCGCGCAACCGTCATCGGTGCGATCGGAGCCGTGGCACGAGTCGAGGCGGTCCGTGCAGAAGCGCGGCTGCGGCTCGAGCAGTATCTCGTCGATCGCACCGCGCTCGACGCGAACCTCGCGTCGGTCGTCGTCGGCCTCGCGGCACGCGATGGCGATGCCGCGCTGTATGAGCGCTATCTCGAACGCAAGCGCAGCGCCGTCAGCGATCCGGAGGAAGAGCAGCGCTTTCTGCTCGCCTTGGCCGCCTTCGAGGTTCCCGATCTCATTCAGCGGACGTTGGATCTGGCGCTCAGCAGCGAGGTCCGCTCACAGGATCGTACCTTCCTCCTCGCCGGCCTGCTGGCACGGCGCGCCTCCCGATTGATTGCATGGGACTTCGTCCGCGCCCACTGGGAGCACCTGGTCAAGCTGATGGATCCGATGTTGCTCCAGAACCTGATCCGCGGCCTCGGGCAGCTGACCTTCGAGCCCGTCGCCACCGCGGTGCGCGGGTTCCTTGCGCCGCGCGCCACCGACGAGACGCGCGAGACCATCGCGCAGGTCACCGAGCACCTCGCCATCGACGCTGCAGCCGTCGCACGCCTGCAGCCGGCGTTGTCTGCGGCGCTCAGCCGCGGGTAAGGCGACATTTACCGGCAGCATCGGCCAGCAGACGACGCAGGTCGAGCTGAACCTGACGGACAGCGACGACCTGTAGCAAACAAAGGGACGACTATGGCAAATGGCCAGCGACCGATGAGGCGCTGGTCATTCCCATCCCACGGCGGATGAAATCCGCGCCTTGGTGGAGGAGCGGAACATTCTTCTCTGCCAAGTGCCGCCGATGCGGCGGCAGCGAGTCGCGCATCGCTTGCACCACGGCGTCGTGATCGACGAGCTGGGTCGCCGCACAGAAGGCACCCAGCGCGATCATGCCGGCGCCGATGATGTTGCCGGCTTCCTCCGCCAGCCTGGTCGCCGGGATCCCGATTACCTGCACGTCATCGCGCGGGACGGCCTTGACCAGCGTCGAGTTGACGAACAGTAAGCCTCCCGGCCGGAGCTTCTTCGCCAGCTCCGCCAAGCCCATGGGGTGCATCGCGAGCACGTTCCCGGTCTGTGGGATAATCGGCGGCGCTAGAATCTCTTCGTCACTGATGACGATGGTCGACTCGCTCGACCCGCCGCGCATCATGCCGCCGTAGACGCCGAACAGCATCACCTGCTTGCCGGCGCAGTTGGCAGCCTGCGCCAGGATCTTGGCCATCAGCTGAATCCCCTGCCCGCCGATGCCGGTGATGATGACCTCGCGTTCCACGTCGCGTCGATACGCCCGGCGCGAGCGTAAAGTCAAACTGCCCTGCCTATCGCGTGAAGCGGGAGCCGCGCGCACCTCTCGGCGGTTCCCAGACCTGCGAGCCACAGACGCCGCGTTCCCGCTCCTGGGACACTCGGACCGGCTGCCACCCAAACCCGCCTCTTCCTCCAGCCCTGGCAAGGCTCTTGCCATTCGAAGGATCCAGCGATGAAGAACCCGCGTCTAGCTCTGGGGATCGCACTTGGCTTGGTCGCCGCGACAGCGGGGGTGTACCTCGGCATCGGGCTCCTCCCTGCACGGTCGGCCGCCAGCCGCGACCTGCTGCTCTCGGGCAACATCGAGACGCATGAAAGCGTGGTCGCATTCAAATCCGTGCAATCGCGCATCGTGGAGCTGCCGTTCGACGAAGGGCAGTGGGTCGAAGCCGGGACGCTGCTGGCTCGACTCGACGCCGCGGACTACCAGCAGCAGGTCACGATCGGTGAGGCGACGCTCCGTGCACGCCGCGCCGAGCTCGCCTCGGCGAAACAAGGGCTCGAAGCGGCGCGCGGCGCCGTGCTCGCCGATGTGGCCGATCAGGCGCAGCGGAAACTCGACTGGCAGCGGACCGGCACGCTCTGGCACCAGGGCATCGCGGCGCGAGCCGAGTTCGACCGGATGGAAACCGCCGTCAAGCAATCCGACGCCATC
Organism: Binatia bacterium; assembly: GCA_041497995.1. Taxonomy (GTDB): domain Bacteria; phylum Desulfobacterota; class Binatia; order HRBIN30; family HRBIN30; genus DATKMS01. The sequence continues at coordinate 23,723 of JBGQHM010000006.1, forward strand.
CTCCAGCGCGACCGCGCGTTCGCCGCCGCCCGGGCACGCGACATCGAGGTCGCGCGCGCCATCGTGCGGACGGCGCGCGAGCAACTCCAGCTCGCTCGCATCCTCCTCGATTATACAACCCTGCGGGCGCCGTTCGCCGGCGTGATTCTGGTCCGTCAGGCCGAGCTCGGCGAGGTCATGCTCCCGGGCACCCCGGTCGTGACGCTCGCGGACCTCAACCACGTCTGGCTGCGCGTCTACGTGCGGGAGACCGACCTGGGCCGCATCCGCTGGGGGCAGACTGCAACGATCCGCACCGACACCTACCCGGACCGGCGCTACACGGGCCGCATCTCGTTCATCTCGTCGAAGGCCGAGTTCACGCCGAAAAGCGTCGAGACGCACGCCGAACGCGTGACGCTCGTCTACCGCATTCGCATCGACGTCGAGAACCCGTCGCACGAGCTGAAGCCCGGCATGCCCGCCGACGCAACGATCGACCTCGCGTCGACAGGCGCCAATGGTTGAACCGCCTGCAGCGATCACGGTCGACGGGCTCACCAAGCGCTTTGCAGGCGTGATCGCCGTCGATCGCCTGCGCTTCACGGTCGCAAGCGGGGAGATCTTCTGCCTCGTTGGACCTGACGGCGCTGGGAAGACCACGACGATGCGCATGCTCGCGGGCGTCATGGCGCCCGACGCAGGCTCGGCGACGGTCGCCGGCTACGACGTCGTCCGCGACCCCGAGGGTGTGAAGAACCACATCAGCTACATGCCGCAGCGCTTCGGCCTTTACGAGGAGCTGACCGTCGACGAGAACATCCGCTTTTACGCCGATCTCTTCGGGATCAGCCGGCGCCAGCGTGAGCAGCGTGCGGAACAGCTGCTGGCCGCCGCCGGCATGGCGCGCTTCCGCGATCGACTCGCCGGCCAGCTCTCCGGCGGCATGAAGCAGAAGCTCGGTTTGAGCTGCGCCCTGATCCACACGCCGCGCGTGCTCCTCCTCGACGAGCCGACGACGGGTGTGGACCCGGTTTCGCGCCGCGACTTCTGGAGGATTCTGTACGGCCTCGCTGCCGAGGGCGTCACGGTGCTCGCCTCGACCGCCTATCTGGACGAGGCTGAGCGCTGCCATCGTCTGGCGCTCCTACACCAGGGCCGCCTGCTCCTCTGCGACGCCCCCGCCCGCCTGAAAGCCGCCATGCCTGGGGCCGTGGTCGCAGTCACCGCCCCGACGCCGGCGGCAGTGCGTGACGAGCTGCAGGATATGCCGGGAGTCTCCAGCCTGTTGGTGGTCGGCGACGGCGTGCATCTGGTAGTCGACGACGCAGAGCGCCGTCTGCCGGCGATCCGCGAGCGGTTGCGCACCGCCGCGATCGCGTTCTCGGACATCGTTCAGGTCGCCCCGACCATCGAGGACCTCTTTGTGGCATCGGTCGGAAGCCAAGGCGGGAGTGACTCGTGAGCGATGCAGCGGCCGCCGTCGTGGTCAAAGATCTCGTGAAGCGCTTCGGCACCTTCACCGCGGTCGACCACGTCAGCTTTGATGCCCGCCGCGGCGAGGTGCTGGGCTTCCTCGGTCCCAACGGTGCGGGGAAGTCGACAATCATTCGCATCCTCTGCGGCCTGCTCCACCCGACGTCGGGCGACGTGCGCGTCGGTGGGCTCGACGTCACGCGGCAGCCCGAGGCCGTCCGCGCACAGATCGGCTACATGTCGCAGCGCTTCTCGTTGTACAACGACCTCACTGCGGTCGAGAACCTGCGCTTCTTCGGTGGGCTCTACGGTGTCACCGCAGCGGAGTTCGCACCTCGCCTACAGTGGGCGATCGAGATGTCGGGTCTTGCCGGGCGCGAGATGGCACTCGTCGCGACGCTCGCCGGCGGCTGGAAGCAGCGCCTCGCCCTCGGCTGCGCCGTGTTGCACCAGCCGAGCATTCTCTTCCTCGACGAGCCGACGTCCGGCGTCGATCCCATCTCGCGGCGCCAGTTCTGGGATCTCAGCCACCGTATGGCGGCGACCGGCGTTACGGTGTTCGTGTCGACGCACTACATGGACGAGGCCGAGTACTGCAACCGGCTGGCCCTCATCGACCGCGGCCGGTTGGTGGCGCTCGGCACGCCCAGCGAGCTCAAGCGCACCACCATGACCGGCGGGCTCCTGCTGGTGGAGTGCGAGCCACTCGGCGCCGCGCTCGTCGCGCTCGAGCAGGCACCCGGCGTCCTCGAGGCGGCGATCTTCGGTGACGCCTTCCACGTCACGGTGCTTGCCATCGAGCCGGCGTTGCGTGAGCTGCCGGGCTACCTTGCCGCGCGCGGGCTGCGCTGCGGGCGGATCACGCCCATCCCGCTCTCGCTCGAGGACGTCTTCGTCCAGAAGGTGGGGAGGGAAGTTGCCGCCGGAGCGACGGCGTCATGAACTTCGGACGCATCGCCGCGATCACCCGCAAGGAGTTCCTCCAGGTACGGCGCGACCCCCGCAGCCTGCTGATCGCACTCTTCATGCCGATCATGCTGCTCGGCTTGCTCGGCTACGGCGTGCGCCTCGATGCGAAGCACGTCCCGGTCTACGTGTTCGATCGCGACGGCAGCCAGGACAGTCAGGCGCTCCTCAAGCGCTTCCAAGCGTCCGAGTATTTCGAGCTCGAACGCGTCGTCGACAACTACGCAGAGATCACCGCTGCGATCGACGCCGGAGGCTGCAAGCTGGCGCTCGTCGTCCCCCCAGACTTCGCGCGGCGGCTGCGCGACGGTGGTGGCGTCGCCGTGCAGGCCATCGTCGACGCTACCGATGACAACACCGCCAACCTGGCGATCGGCTACGCCAGCGCGGTGGTCAGTGGATTCTCGCAGGATGTGCAGCTCGACTGGATGCGGCGCCAGGGGCTTCCCGACCGCTCGGCGACGCCGCCACTCTCGATCGAATTCCGCACTTGGTACAACGAAGAGCTCGAGAGCCGCAACTTCATCATCCCCGGCGTCGTTGCCCTGGTCATGACGCTCGTCGGTGCGCTCCTCTCGTCGCTGACCATCGCGCGCGAGTGGGAACGCGGCACGATGGAGCAGCTGATCTCGACCCCCGTGACGGCGCGGGAGATCATGGTCGGCAAGCTGATTCCGTACTTCGTGATCGGGCTCATCGACGCCACGCTCTGCGTGGTGGTCGGCATCGGCTGGTTCCAGGTCCCCTTCCGGGGCACGGTGGTGACCCTCTTCGTTGCGACGGCCCTCTTCCTGACCGTCGTCTTGGGGATCGGCTTCATGATCTCGGTGAAGATCCCCAATCAGCTCGGCGCGAGTGTCATCGCCATCCTCGTCACCCTGCTGCCGATGAACATGCTGTCGGGCTTCGCCTTTCCGATCGACCAGATGCCGGCACCGATTCGGGCTGTCACCTACCTCGTGTGGGGACGCTACTATGTCACGATTCTGAAGGCGGTGTTCCTGAAGGGCAGCGGGCTGCAGGCACTCGCCGGGCCGCTGCTCGCACTGGTGATCTATGCGGCCGTCGTGGGAACCTTCGCGACGCGGGCCTTCCGCAAGACGCTGACGTGAGGAGGCCGACGTGCTGGCGCGCATCTTCCACATGCTCGTGAAGGAATTCCTCCAGCTGCGGCGCGACCGCTACGCGCGCATTCGGCTGGTGGTGCCGCCGCTCATTCAGATGGTGATGTTCGGCTACGCGGCAACGTTCGAGGTGCACAGCGTCGCCACCGCGTTGATCGATCGTGACAACAGCCAGGAGAGCCGGGACCTGGTGTCGCGCTTCACGGCGAGCGGCCGCTTCGAGGTGATTGCGATCGCGCGCGACGACGCGGAGCTCGCCGAGCTCGTCGACCGCGGGCGCGCAACCGTCGCGATCCAGATCCGCTCCGGATTCGCCGCGCAGCTGCGCAAGGGCGTGACAGCGCCGGTGCAGGTGATCGTCGACGGCACGAACTCCAACACCGCGCTCATCGCCCTCGGCTACGTGAACCGCATCGCCACGGCATTTGCGAGCGACTACGCAAGCAACTCGGTCGGGCGACTTGCACCCGCGCGCCTGCGGGTCATTCCGAGCGTCGCGCTCGAGGAGCGCCCCTGGTACAACCCCGGCTTCGAAAGCCGCTGGTTCTTCGTGCCGGGCGTGATCGGGAGTTTGATGCTCGTCATCACCATCAACCTGACCGCCTTCGCCGTGGTGCGTGAGCGCGAGATCGGCACGTTGGAACAGGTCATGGTGAGCCCGATTCGGCCGATGGAGTTCATTGTCGGTAAGACCCTGCCGTCGTTCTTGGTCGGGCTCGTCGAGGCGCTGCTCATTACCCTCGTCGGCACCCTCTGGTTCCGCGTACCGTTCCGCGGCGACCCCTTGGTCTTGCTGCTCGGGGTGTCGCTGTTCTTAGCGTGTACGCTCGGCATGGGCCTGCTCATCTCGACGCTGTGCAAGACGCAGCAGCAAGCCTTTGCGTTGAGCTTCTTCGTCCTGACGCCGGGCTTTACGCTCTCCGGCTTCAGCTTCCCGATCGCCAGCATGCCGGTGCTCATGCAGTGGCTCACCTACCTGAACCCGCTGCGCTACCTTTTGGTCGTTCTCCGCGGCACGTTTCTGAAGGGCGTCGGGCTCAGCGTCCTCTGGCCGCAGATGCTGGCGATGGCAGTGATCGGAGCGACAGTACTCAGCGTGAGCGTCTTCCGCTTTCGGAAGTCGCTCGACTGACGGGGAAAGGTGAAACCGGGGCGAAGCGCGTCCGGCGGGGGGTCGAGCGAGTAGCCAAGGGGGCCGTGCACCCGGCGTGATCAATGATGCGGTTGAGCGAACACGGCGAGCGAGTTGCAGCACCGGAGAACAGCTACGTTTCGGTAAGCGGCGTCACGCCCGAGGCCACAGCATCGATGATCTCGGAGCCCTCCGACGAGGTTTGACTTCCCAGACGAAGCCAATTGATTCGAGGCGTTCCAAGCGGTCTTTCCGTAATCGGCCGCTGTTCCGCAACTGCCGCTGCTTCCCGAACCAGCGTGCCAACTCTCGGTTTTGGCGCCAGTTCGCAGGAACTCGGCAGTGTCCGTGGGCCTGCTTGAATGCGAGTAAGGCAGAAATCATCTCTTCCCACTTCACATCGTGCGGGTCCCAAACGAGACCGATTTTCTCCAGTCGTTGTGCCCGCTCATCCGAGAGTTTGCGGCTCTTTTTGGCAATACGCTGACCGCTCACCCACCGACCGAGCAGCGGGTTTGCCGACCACCCGATCGGCACATTGCAGTGGCCATGGGCCTTCTGGAAGGCGACGAGTGCGGCATACATCTCCAGCCACTGCGCTTCTCGGGGGTCCCAAACGAAACCGATCTCGTCGAGGGCATGAACGCGGTTCGGGAGTAACCGGCCCGCATTCTTCATGGTCCGTTGCCCGCCCACCCACAGCGCCAAGCCGGAGTTCTCGGAATATGTTCGAGGCACATTGCAGTGGCCGTGAATAGCCTTGTAGTCCTTCAAGGCCTTGAACATCTGGTCCCACTGCGCATCCCGCCGATTCCAGCAAAGACCAATGGTCTCTAGACGCCCGATTCGCTCCTCCGACAACTCCCTGTTACGTCGGGTCTGTCGTTGCTCTCCAACCCATGTTGCCAGCTTGCGGTCTTCCGGCCACTTATCAGGAACGTTGCAGTCGCCGTGCGCCGTCTTGTAAACCAAGAGTACACGGAACATCTGCTCCCAGGCCGCGTCGCGGGGGTCCCAGAAGAAACCGATCTCATCCAACCGGGCGAGACGGTCTTTGGACAGCTTACCCTTTCTCTTCAGTTGTCGCTGCTTCCCTACCCACCGAGCGAGCTCGCTGTTCTCTGCCCACTTGTCCGGCACATTGCAGTCCTCGTGCGTGTTCTTGTACGCGGAAAGTGCCCTGAACATCTGTTCCCACGCGTCCCAGTGTGGTTCCCACACAAGACCAACCCCCTCAAGCCGCCGCACGCGGTCAGCAGACATCTGCCCGCTCTTCTTTGAGGTTCGCTGACGACCTACCCACGCGCCGAGATCCTCGTTTTCGGGCCACTTTGCCGGAACGTCGCAGTCACCGTACCTTTGCCTGTATTCCAGAAGGGCGTTGAACATCGTCTCCCAGGTTTCGCTCAGTGGAGCCCAAGAAAAACCGACCGCGTTCAGACGCTCTGTACGTTCCTCCGACAGTTCTCCCTTTGTTCTTGCCTGACGTTGAGTAGCAACCCACGTTGCCAGTTCGCGGTTCTCTCGGTGGCTCACGTTGCAGGGCCCGCAACGTTCACGGTAGCACTGCAGCTCCGCAAACATCGTCTCCCAGTAAGCATCACGTGCGTCCCAGACGAACCCCAGCTGGTCGAGGAGGGTAACGCGATCGCTCCGAAGGTCGCCGCGCTTTCTCGTTGCCCGCTGGTTGCCGACCCAGGTACCCAGCTGCGGATCTTCTGAACAGGGGATCGACACGTGGCAGTGGCCGAATCGCTCTCTGAAGTTTTGGAGCTTGCCGTAAAAATCGTCCCAGGAACTACCAAGTCGTTCAAGGCAGCGTGTGGTAATCGCATCGCGAAGTGCCTCGACCGACACCTCTTTCGGCCCTATGGTCTCGACCAATTCGCTGATCCGCGAATCGTCATATCCTCTTGTCTTCCCGCGCTCTCTGCGGATTCGCTGGATGATTTCACCAAGCACTTCGTCGTGCTCCTGCATCGCTTGAAGTACCGCCCAGACGTCACCGAATTCGGTTCGAGCGACCGCTGCCTCGATCGATTCTCCGAGACTCTCTTGCACATACAGCGGGACCAGTACGTAGCCTGTTACTTTCGCGGTGCCGGGATTCTTTCTTATCGCCCTGCCCACAGCCTGGACGATGTCCACGCGACTCCGCCTCGGGGCCATAAGCGCAACCATATCAACGGCGGGAACGTCCACACCTTCAGTGAGACAGCGAGCATTGGACATGACCGCTTCGTTGGCCCGTCGGAAGTCGTTCATCCTGCCTTCCCGCTCATACGTGGGCATCGCGCCGCTCACGTAGTAGCTCTCGAAGTTCGACAGGTGTTGTCTGATGCCCTCCGGCCCATCTCCGGCGAAGGCCGCTGCCGATTTCACTCTTGCGTGAAACGTGAACACTTTCTCGATGTCGTGCTGCGTGACGGCCTGCTGAAGCGCGAGCTGGTTGGCAACTTGCCGCGCCCGAACGGTTGCGCCGTCCACAACGACCTCACCGCGCCGAAGAAATTCTTCGGTGACCATCTTCGACGTCACTACGGAGATGACAACCTTGTAATGGCAGATGATCCCCCGCCGTGCAGCAGTTGAAAATGGCAACCGGTACGCGACGGGACCATAGGTGTCAGGGACATCCATGGAATAGACGAGTTTCGCATCCCCGTCCTTGTCACGTCTGGCTACATCGTAATGGCGCGGTGTTGCAGTGAGAAAGAGCCGCTTCGCGATGGGGAGGTTGCTGTCCTTGAGCGCGAATGCGAAGTTCGTACCCTCCCGCCCGGCGGTCTTGTGGGCCTCGTCGAAGATGCCGACGTCGAAGCGTTCGCCTCCTACGCCTAGCATCCCCTTGGCAACCTCACGAGCGGACTGGTACGTCGAGAACACGATCTTCACCGCATCTCCGTCCACCGCGAGGAACCTCTTGACCGCTTGGCAGTCTGTAGTGACAGGGAAGTTCACGTCCGATTGGTGGATCACAAGGTCATCGAGACCTTCCTGGACTGTGGCATCGGAGCAGACACTCAAATATGAGAGTGGGTTCCAATGCGTTTCCCTCAGCCACTCGTTGAGCGTTTGCCGAAGAAGGGCAAGCGATGGGACCAACACCAAGACCGTTCGTGGCTGAAGCTGCTCCGCAACCCAAAGCGCCACGAGCGTCTTGCCGGTACCGCAGGCCATGAGGGCGGTAGCGCGGTCCTGACCGCGGAGCGCGGCAAGGATCTCGGACACCGCCTCCTGTTGATGTTCTTGCGGGCTCTTCCTTTCTCTGGGTTGTGGCGTGCCTTGAAGCCAGTCATGAACGACTCGAAAATCCCGTTCGTCGAGCTCATCCAGGTCGTGCCCGCAAATTGGATAGAACCCTCGGCGCTGGTTGATGACGGGTGGGAGAGCATCGCAGTTCGTAAACAGGACGCGTTGTTGCACTTGGTCGGCCAGCCCCATGAATGTCGAGAGTTCGGCCCACTTGAGCGGTTCCCGACCAGCCCTAAACTTCACCTGGTACGCGTGGTACTCGCCGGTTACCGTCTCCATGACGCCGTCCACCCCCATATCACGCCGGGTGTCGAGGGCGAGCTGCTGCTTGACCTTGTGCGGCAGCACAGCGAGTGGCCACACGTTCTTGGCCTGTGTGCTGCGCTGGGTGGAGAGGTAAGCCTCGGCGAACACCTCGAATGCGTCGCCCCGTTCCTTTGCGGTGGCCAGTCCGGCAACGCGACGCTCGAACTCGTCGAAGCTGGTCAGGGTCTCGAAGAGGCCTGCATGTACAAACCGCCGCGCCTCAGGATGCTTCGGCTGCTCCATGTCTGGTGTCAGATGGAGATTAATGCTAGCCGCGTCGTCCGCGTCAAGCACTCGCGTGCCGGATGCCGAGGTAAACTTCCGGTGGACCCGTCTGGGAATTCGATCCTCGCGGCACGAAGCCGCCCAGAGCACGCTGGCCGTATTCTCAGCCCGGTGGAGACTGATCTGCGGCACTTCTTCGGAAAGTCGGCCACTTCGAATGACCCAGTGGGAGGACGTTGGTGGGCGCGATGTTCATCCTTTTGGAAACTCTGGTCGCGGCCGGCGGACGCCACCTGCGCGAGCGACTGTTAGACCATATGGACCGGACGGCACGATGACGCTACGTTCTCTCCACGCAGCGGTCTACATGTCCAAGAGATCCAAGAACAAGCGGCAACACTATGTACCCAGGTTCCTCCTTCGGAATTTCTCTGCGAACAAGCGAAGCATCGCGACGCTGGTGCTTTCTTCTGGGAAGCGTATCGACGAGGCCAACCTGCGACACCAATGCTATGCGGACTACTTTTACGGCCGCGACGCGATGATCGAAAAAGCCTTTTCAACCGAAGAGGACAAGATCGCACGACTCCTGCGTCCTCTCGCCCGAGAGTACTTGAGCGGCCTCGACGCGAAAAGCATCGGTCGCATAAGGGAGTTTGTGCACTTTCAGCGGCAGCGGACGCTCGCGACGACTGAAAAACTTAATAGCGTGGCAGACGCAATGCTGAAGCGAATCGCATCGGAGGAACCAAGTCTGGCCGACGTCGATATCGATCAATATCGGATCAAGTTGAACAGTCCGTCGGTGCACGCGCTGTACACCGCGGTCACCACGATCCCACTGATTCTGGACCTGGGGGTCAAGTTTCTGATCAACAGCAAGACCACGGGATTCGTCATTTCCGACAACCCAGTCGTCGGGTACAACCAATGGGCCGAGCACCACCCGAAATTCGGCCGGTACCGAGGCACGACAGGGCTCGCGCTGAAGGGCTTGCAGATGTTCCTTCCGATCTCCGCGGACGTGTGCGTTGCCTTGTATGACCGCTCGACCTACGAGTACGGGAATGAGAGGGACCACGTCTGCACCCCTGATCTTCGCGACGTACGTTTACTCAACCGTCTGCAGGCCATCCATGCGTTCGATTGTCTCTACTTCGCACCCGACCGCATCAGTCCCGATGAGATCACGGACTTGCTGAGTGCGCGGGCCCGCCACCCTGATTTGCGCACAGCCCAGCTCCATGAGGGGCCTGTTAGAACGCGCCCAGATGGAACGCTGAGTCAGATCCTTCTCTGTAAGACTCCAGACCCCAAAATCGGCGCGAAATTCAGCTTTGTCCGCGTGACAGATCGCAATAGCTACGCCGACTACCAGTTCGCGATGGTTCCGGCTCGTTCCCCGCAGCTCCTCAAATTGGCTGGGGAATGTCGGCGCAGCCTCGACGAGGAAGTTGAAAGAGAAAACCTCAAGTGGCAAGCACGCGCGGTACGCAGCTCGTAACCGAGGATGCAAAGATGTCGGCAACCGCAAGAGCTCTCCCGGCCTGTGCGGGTGTTGACGAACTGCGTGACTGAGAGGCCTTGCCCGTAAGCGTGCGGCGAAGCGCTGCTCGCCGAGGCCGCGCAATGGCTCACCTACCTGAATCCGCTCCGTTACCTCCTAGTCGTTCTCCGCGGCACGTTTCTGAAGGGCGTCGGGCTCAGCGTCCTCTGGCCGCAGATGCTGGCGATGGCAGTGATCGGAGCGACAGTACTCAGCGTGAGCGTCTTCCGCTTTCGGAAGTCGCTCGACTGACGGGGAAGGCGGCGGGCCATATCCAGCGCCTCAAGAACGCTGGCCCCACGGATGTAGGTGGTGCGGCGGTTTACAGATACCCTCGATCGCCGGTCAAAGACCGGAGCAGCGTGATTGCAGTGTATGCCTGAGATGGGTAGCGTGTATGCCGCGGGGACAACATGGCGGCACGATCGGCCCTCAAGCGTAAGGCATTCTTCATCGATGAGCAGTCACTGCGGCGGGCGAAGAAGTCGCTCGGTGTGGGAACGGATGCCGATGCGGTGCGCGCCTCACTCGAGTGGGTCGCCGAAATGGAGGAGTTCTGGAGTTTCATGCGCCGAACGCGCAGCAGTCCCGAACGTCGTGCCAGCTCTGCGTGTGTGCGCCCCTGGCGTTCGACTTCCCGCAGCACCGCCGCGATCAGCTGTGCCTTCCTGATGCGCAAAGCGCGAGATCGGCACGTTGGTCAGGCCAGCACGGCGCGACGAGCCTCGCTGACAGATCGGGAATCCGGAAAGTGCACTGCGACGCACGACACTTCAGTATTCGTCGACGTGCTCTGCGACGATCATCTTGAGCATCGTCTGGTATCCCAGCCCGCGCTTCGCGCCCTTCTCGCGGAGCTTCTCGACCAGTGCCGGATCCAGCAGGATCGACGTCGGTCGCGATGGCCCGCGGAGAACAACAGCGCTGTGCGACATCCGAATGTCATCGCCCAGATCGCGCTTCTCAAACTCCGTGAGCTGCGCATCTCGGCGCGTCCTGCTAGTTGTCTTCTTGCCCTTGCGGGCGGGCCGCTTCTTCATAGACTCTCCTTTCCTTCGGTCTCATCGGACGGCAACTGATTGGTCGGAGGCGGTCGTCACGTCGGGTCAAGACCAACGCCAATCGACGGTGCTTGCCATCTTCCCCCGGAACGAGCCAGCGGGGTTCATCATGAACGGGCTCCACGATGCGACCGCCGAAGACGACGTAGCGGGGCCGGCGAAACATCGCTTCGATGGGCTTTGCCCACAAACACCTCGGTCGATTCGATCCGTCATTCCCGCGCAGGCGGGAATCCACTCCACCCCGCCACCTGGATGCCCGCCTGCGCGGGCATGACGGCTGCTACCCATCTTTCTTGGGCAAAGCCGCTTCGATGTCCTCGGGCTCGACTCCGTGTTTCCGGTTCTTTCCGCGATTGCCAGCGTCCCACTCGAATTCCTCTGGCTCGCCCGCGAGCCCGTCCAACCAGGACGCGGTTTCCAGATCAGCGGCCAGCTGCATAGCCACATCATAGCTATGTTCAGCGCTGGGTCCAAACCGCACCGCTGCTCGCACGCTACGGTGCTTTCTCCCACGACTTGGTGTCGTTGAACCGCCTCGTCAGCGCCAAGCTGGCGCAGGGGTGAGCGACCCCCGCGAGTGGATCGGATTGGTGCAGGCGATCAAGGCCGCGAGTCGGCAGACGGCTCTCGGTGTGCGGGACAGCTTCAGAACGCTGCGCGTCGCGGCGCCGTACGACTGAGCTCTTCACTTGGCGGGCGGTCAGCCTCAGCAAGTGAAACTGGTTCGATCACTCCGTCCCGAGCTGAGCGCTGAAAGCTGACGGCTGATCGCAATTCGCTTAGTTGCTCGATCGCAGGTTCCGCACGCTTAGCACGCCCACTAGGCCGAGGAGTACAGCCACCGCAACCATCACGGACAGTGACATAGCCGGAGCAGGCACTCCGCAAGGCGGAATATACCGGCATGCGGGATCAGCGCAGTCGATCGGTCCGTTGTTGTCGTTGTCCAGGCCGTCGCTGCAGAACTGATCGCCGCCAGCGTTCTCAAAGGTCGCGGGGGTGCGCGTCGGTGTGGACGTGGCTGTGGCTGTGGGTGTGACCGTTCGTGAATTGCTCGGGGTGTTCGTGGGAGTGTTGGTTGGGGTATTGGTCGGGGTTTCAGTGGGGGTATTGGTTGGAGTATTCGTCGGAGTCTCAGTGGGCGTATCGGTTGGGGTATCGGTTGGAGTATTCGTCGGGGTTTCAGTGGGCGTGTTGGTCGGTGTATCAGTGGGTGTATTGGTCGGGGTATCGGTTGGGGTGTTAGTTGGTGTCTCAGTTGGCGTCGCGGTGACCAACGGTCCCGCGCTCAGACTGCGCGGCGTCACGACTCCAAGTCCGACCGGCATGAGAACGATCGCGTACACGGCGGAGAGGAAGAGCAACGGACTGGTTGGGCGTGTCCCGCTTCTCATCGTCAGCGCAAATACTACGAAGCCTCCCGCCCGTCAATGCGAAGCGGAGAGCACGGGATGCGCGGCGCATTCGGAGCGAATTGCAATCGCGAGGCGATCTTTATAGCGTGCCCTCCGTTTTGAAGTCATGAGCAGCAGCATGCGGCGCCGCATCTCGGACTACGTGCTCTTACTGCTTGCCGTCGCGGCAGGCGGCTTTGCCGTGTGGGAGCTGCGCCAGAACTGGGCGCGACCGCCCGCTGCGAGTTGGCTGTGGTACCTATTGATCCTTGCTGGTGTGGTCGGTGGTGTGGCGCTACGCCGGATGGAAGCGTGGCTGCCGGACGGCCGGCTGCCGGCGCGGCCGGTCGAGCCCGTCGAACCGTGGCGCCGCATTGCCGGGCTCTGTTGCTGCGCGTCGGCCGCGATCTTGACCGCCTGGGTAGTGGTGTGGCTTTGGCCCAATTTCCACGAGTGGCAAGGCAGCCAGTGGCCATGGCTTGCTGCTCTGTGCCTCATTCTGGGGGGCGGATGGCTGTTGCGCGCGGTCGGTGAACCGGCAGGCAGGGATCGCGGGGAATCCGACCCGGGCGTCGCCGACCCAAGCGGGCACGGTTTGCAGACGTACGTGGCCAGCACGCTCCCGATCTGGGCAGAGGTATGCGCCTTCGTGTTCATCGGCGTCCTCGCCGTCTTTCTACGCACGTACCGGCTCAGCGAGATCCCCGCCGGGATCTACGTGGATGAAACCAACGGCGCGCTCGGCTCGCTGTACATTCTCGAAGGCCGTGGCGACTCTCCATTCGCCACCGGTTGGTACGAATCGCCGAACGGCTTTGCCTATTACATGGCGCTGCTGTTCAAACTGTTCGGCGCAAATCACGGCAGTCTCAAGGCGGTGTCGATCATCCCTGCGGTGCTCACGGTGCTTGCCGTATATCCGCTCGGTCGCCAACTCTTCGGGCCACCCACCGCGATCGCGGCCATGCTCTTCATGGCCGTGAGTCGCTGGCATCTGACGATGAGTCGTTGGGGTTGGGCGGAAGTCGCGCCGCTGCCCTTTCAAGTGATGGCGACCTTCCTCCTGGTGCGCGGGCTGCGTGAGCGCCGGGCGCTGGATTTTGCGGCCGGCGGTCTGCTCGCGGGGTTGATGGTCTACACATACCTCAGTAGCCGCCTGGCACTGATCACGCTCGCGGTCTTCGGCATGTACTGGCTCCTTGCCGATCCTTCCGGCCCGATCCGTAGCTGTCGACGCCACTGGCAAGGGTTCGTATTGTACCTGCTGTCGGCGCTCCTCGCAGTAGCGCCGATCGCGGTGACCTACATGACCAATCCGTTCTCGTTCTTCAATCGCGTCTCCGAGATCAGCATCTTCAACCAAGTTCGCGCCGAGCACTCGTGGGCGCCATTGGTCGAGAACATCGAGCGCCATCTGAAGTTTTTCCATCAAAGCGGCGACCGCAGCGGCAAGCACAACCTGCCTGGTGAGCCGGAGACCGATCCCGTCACCGGCGTGTTGTTCGTGATCGGACTGGGCTACGGCTTGGTGCGTTTCGGTGACCGGCGCCGCGGGCTGCTGTGGTTGTGGATGGTCTTCGCCATGGTCGCCGGGATGCTCAGCGTGTTGCATGAGTCGCCGCAGGCGTTTCGAACGCTGAACGCTGTACCGGCGATTGCGTTGCTCGCCGGCGACGTCGCCGTGCGGCTGGCCCGCGGCATCATCTGGCTCCGGCCAGCGACCCCCGCGGAGGAAGTCGCTTCAGTGTGGCGCACAGTGCTCGCCAGCACCGTCTTGGTCGGGACTTTGTGCGCGTCGGCAGCGTGGGAAACCACGGTGTACTTCGGGCGGCAGGCAGACTCGGCAGGGGTGCAGGGCAGCTTCAACCCTCCTGAGAACTGGGTCGCACAGCAGGTCATCGCTGCGTTGGAGCGCAATGAGGTCGCCTACCTTTCACCACGCTTCTACGATTTTTCACCGGTGCGGTTTCTCGTGTACGGCGTCATGAAGGCGAAGACGGGACGCAATACGCTGGACGATCGCCCGTACCGGCTGGCACGTCCGGAGGTCGATCTCCCCGTGCCTGACACCGGTGCCGATGCGCTGTTTCTGCTCGACAGTTACTACGCGGGGGTCAAAAACTTCTTCCGAGAATATTACCCGAGTGCCCGCTTCGAGATGCCGATGGATCCGGAGCGGCACCCTCTCGGCCTCAGCGTGAAGTTGACGCATGACGAGTTGGCTGCGCTGCAGGGACTCAACGCGCAATTCACGCGCCGGCGCGACGCCGACAAGCAGCTCGTCGTGCCCGGCATCGACGAGAATTGGAACGGCCGTGACGTGACGGCAGCGCAATGGCACGGCGGCGTACGCGTCGAGCGGAGCGGTGTCTACGACTTCAACACGCAGGGAGATCTGACGGTGGTCGTCGATGCCGAACCTTGGACGCGCCCACGCTTCCTGGGCCGTGGCTTGCACAAGCTCGAGGTGAGCCAGCAGCACAGCGACCGTCAGGTGCTCGCACGACTGCGTTGGAAGACGCCACCGGGGAGCGACGAGATCGTTCCGACGAGCGCGCTCTTCCGCGTCGGTCCGCCGCAGCATGGACTCACCGCGCACTACTTTGGAAATGAGACATGGGCGGGCGAGCCGCTGTTCGGGCAAACGACGCCGTTTCTTTTGCTCTTCTGGCCCGAAGGTGAGCCCGTGGCGAGTTCGTTCAGTGCCCGCTTCACCGGTGCGCTGCGCATCGAGAAGCCCGGTCCCTACCATCTGCGCATCGACGCCGACGACGGAGCCAAGCTCTGGCTCGACGGAAAAGTGCTCGCTGAAGGTCTCACACCGTTGCGCGTCAATCGCCTCCTCGCCGATGTCGAGCTCAGTGCCGGTGACCATCCCATCCGGATTGACTACTTCCAGCGTGGTGGCAGCAACACCTTGGTCTTCTTCTGGCAACGCTCACCCACGGAGCCCGAGACGCCGGTCCCGCCCGACGCGCTCATTCCCGAGGACCCTCACACGCCGAGCCCGCCTTCACAGGGATGACCACCGAGTCTGACGCAGGCCCCGCATCGGGTTCCCGGCTTGGAGGGTTGTGGAGCACGATCGCGCTACTGGCGGCGATGCCCGCGACCTTCCTGCTCTTAGCGGCGATCGGTGCCGGTGAGGCGCAGCGCGGAGAGCGCGTGTTAGGCTTGGTGGATCCCGCGCTCGAAGCGGTCCGACAACTGGGCGCGCGGACACTCATGTGGTTGTCCGCGTACACTACGCACATCGGCTGGGTGGTGACGGCGGGTGCGACGGCTATTGCGCTCGGGGGGTTGCTCAGCGGAGGCAAGCGTGCCCTGCCGCTCATTCCGCTGGCGCTAGGTGTCTGCGCGGCAACGTGGGGGCAGATCCTGCTGCTCGGCGATCGACTGCAGCTCGGGGCGTTGCTGTATGGATGCGGCGTTGCCTGCGCCGTGGTGTCTGGACTCACCGATCCCATGCCCCGACTCGCCGGCTTTCCGCGGCTACCGGTGCCGATGGACCGCGGTCCGGCGACGCGCTCGGCGGAAGAGTCGGCCCTGCGTATGCCGTGGAGTTGGGAATGTCTTCTGATTTTTCTCCTCTTCTTCGTGGCGACGTGCATGCGGCTGTACGCGCTGACCGAGATGCCCACTGGCTTCGACCTCGAGACCATCGGCTTCATGGTTCAGAGTCGAACCCTGCACGGCCTGCGGCACTATTTGCAATTCGATTTTCTCTCGAACGCTCCGGGAATCGTGCACCTGCTGACACACGCGGCCCTCTTTCGGTTGTTTGGTACCTCCGTCTATACGGTGCGCTTGACGTCGACCTTCTTTGGAGTCGCGGCGGTCCCACTGTTCTACTGGTTGGTGCGCCGCATTGCCGGCGTTGGACCCGCGATCGTGTCGACCGTGCTCTTCATCGCCGCACCGGAGCAACTGTTCTGGTCGCGCACCGAGGACAGCTGGTACGCTCCGGTCGCCGTTGTGGCGCTGATCACTGCCCACCTGGGTCTGTGGATGATAGAGCGCCTGTCGTTCGCGGCAGTCCTGGCGACCGCCGTGTGGATGCCGGCGTGCCGCTACTTTTATGTACCTTCCATGATCATGTTTGCGTATCCGCTGATGCTGTATGCGCACGCGTCGGTCTTTGTCCGTGGCGTGTGGCGCAAGGCATGGTACGTAGTGCCCGTCCTTGGCGCGGGTCTCGCTGCGTGGATCTTCAGCCTTTCGATCTTGTGCGCGTACGTGAACGGATGGGGATGGCGCTTTGTGAACCCGACCATCGTCTACGGCGCCCCCGCGTGGCGGAAACACGGCGAGTTCCGTGATGCGAGCCCGGCGCAACTAGCGCGCTTACAGACCGTTTCGGCAGCGACGAACCTGGGACTGCTGCTGCAGGGGATGGTCGAAACGGATCGCTTCCCCACGCATTGGTACGTCCGGTATACGGTGGGTAAGAACTCATCCCTCAACGTCGGTTTCGCGGTCGTCTTGGCTCTCGGTGTCGGCTACCTTGCCGGTCAGCTGTACGAGCGACGCGCCGCTGTTTTGTTGCTGTGGTTCGCCCTCGGATTGCTTCCGGCGTGCTTGAGCAACGCCGCCACCGCGCGGCGCATGGCCCTGGCGTTTCCCGCGGCGGAGGCGATCGCTGGTGTGATGTTGGCGGTGCTGGTGCGGATTGTCAGAGCCCGTGCCGAGCGCCGGCTCGCGCGCATCACGACGGTGCTGGTCGGGATTGCGGTGATCGGAATCGTGTGGACCAGTCTGGCGTCGCACTTTCTGATCGGCATGGCCCCGGCCGCTTGGATGGAACGGGCGCGTTTCGCGCAGCCGGCATTTGGAGAAAGCGACATGGTGCTCACCGACGTGCTCGAACCCAAGTTGCGCAGCGCACTGTTGCTCGGCAATCTTGACCGGTTTGTTCAGGCGCCCCCGTGCTGGCAATACATCGGCCCGAGAGAGTGGCCGGCGGCGGCGTTGCGCCCACGCTGCGACTTTACGGATGAAGCATACGCTTGGACGATGCGGCCGGAGCACGTAGCGGCCCTGCGGACGGCGTACCATCCCCAGCGCATCTCCTACGTGTTGGAGCAGACGGCATCGGGGTCGCCTCACGTCAGCCTCTTACGTGCGCTCTATCCGTCAGTGGTGACCCGGGAGTATCAGGACGGTTCGGGCCAACCCGGCCTCGTCGTCATCACTGTGGATCTCTCTGGGGTGACTGCGTTGCACTCGCTATCACTGCGCGGCGCGTTGCCACCCGCGGATGGGCAAGGAGTGCAAAGCGATCTGTTGGCAAACGTGCCGGTTGTGCTATCCCCTGCGGTGGTCAGCAACCCCGGGTTGGCACTGCAGGGCGGAGTGTTGGTAGAGCGCGACGGTTGGTATCGCTTCGCGGTGGAACCCGGATGTTCGCAGGCGGGGCTGCGGGTCGACGGCCACTCGTTCTCCCCATCGGATGAGCGACCGATGTTGGCTGGTGTCCACGCTTTGGAGCTGACGGTTCCGAGTGCAACCGCGTGCCTGCTTCCCTTGCGCGTGCTCGTGCAGTCCGGCACCGAGCGCGTCACCGCTTCACTCACTGCGGACCTGTTTGTGACCCCGGCCGTCGCGGCAGTCAGCCAAGTACAAGCTCCTCCGGTCGTGACCTACGCCGGCTACGGCGAGACCACCGTCTTCGCGCAGTTCAAGGGAATGCCCGTCGCCTTTGGTGCGGACGGGAGCGGCTACATCAGCGTTCTCGTCGTGGAGCTCGGCGCTTGGCGCATGCATCGGTTCGATCCCGCTGGACGCGAGGAAGCCACCTGGCCGCTGCCGATCGCCGCGGACCCGAACAGCGTTAAGATGGTGGTCGCCGCCGACGGCACCTGCATCGTGGCGGCAGAGGCAAGGGTCCTACTCTACGACCGCAGCGGAAAGTCGATCGGTGCGTGGAGCAACGACTTACCCGAGTTGCCAGTGGAAATCGCTCTGTGGCACAAGGATGAAATCCTCATCGCCGTGCCGCGACGCGACGCGATCATGCTGGTGACACGCGATGGGAAGGTGCAGCGGGTTCTCACCGAGTTCGAGGGTGGCCCAGGCAGGTTCCATAGACCGATTGCGGTGTCCGCCAGCGCGGCCGGAGATATCCTCGTGGTAGAAGATTCAGGGCAGGCTTTACTCTTCCGCAACTCCGGCCAGATATGGGATCCGCAGTTCATTCGCGCCTTCGCTGTCGACTTCGCCAGCTTGCCGCCGCAGACCGGCGCGAGCGCGTTCGACGAGCAAAGCCGTGTTCTGGTGCCCGACCGATCGACGACCGCTCCGTTGGTCTACACTCTCGACGGGGAACGGATGCTGGCCGCGCGTCCGGAACGGGATCTGAGTACGCGGGGCTTTACTCACCTGGCGGCGTTGCAGCCGGCCGGCGATCGATTGTATGCCCTCGACCGCGGTGCGCAGCGCCTGTGGGCGATCTCGCGATGATCAGATGACGCGACAACGACTATCGGTCGTGGCGCCGGTTTACGACGAGGTCGATGGAATTGAGCGCCTCGTGGGTGCTTTGTTCGAGGTGCTCCAGGCGCTCCCGTACGACTATACGATCGTGCTCGTCAACGACGGGAGCACGGACGGCACCACTGAGGTGCTCGACGGTTTGCACGCGTCGCATCCCGAGCACGTCACGGTGCTGCACTTGTCCCGCAACTTCGGACACCAGGCAGCGCTGACAGCGGGTATGGATCACGCGGACGGTGACGCCGTCATTTGCCTGGACGCTGACATGCAGC